>JADKBM010000013.1:0-300000 GCA_016715115.1 Acidobacteriota bacterium | reverse complement strand
GCCCGTTGCTGATGTCGCGGACCGACTGGCTCTGCGAACTGGCAAAACAGCATCGAGATCAGATGCGTCCAGCTGTCATAACCCTTTGCTGCTTGTCGGTCTGGTGCTTTCGGACAATCCGGTCGAATCCAAAACGATCCAAACGGGTGACGATCTGCGCAAATAATGTTATTTTTTCCATAAGAGAAGGTGTTGTTTTTGTTTCAACTCAACGATAGCCCGAATCAATTCAGGAAATCATTGAGAAAAACCACTTTCTCTATTTTTTTATCTGCTAAAATGACCCAGTTTTCAAAAAACGTTTAGGACGGGATTGGTTGAAAAACTAAGAATGGACAGTTGAGAACAGATAGCGCTGCAACTTTCATCTTTCAGTTATCTCAGCCATTCTTGAAGATCTGTGAAGTGATCCTGAAAAAATTAACGAATCCGATGATCGATCCCAACACGATTCCGCCGACGATTCCCCACGGGGACGAGCCGAGAAGGAGATCGACCAGCCATCCGAGTATGAGGGTGAAAACGACCGATCCGAAAAACACGACGCCGGCCGACCAAGCGAGGCCGCTGCGGCGAATTGTTTCGACCTTCGACGGCTCCTTGAACGGCGCGATGACAATCGCCGGCTCGTGATCCTTCGTCGTTGCCGCCTCGTTCCATTCGTTTGCATCGTAAGCCGGATCCGGTTCAATCGCCGGATCCGAATCAAACGGTTTCGATTCGACCTCGGCCGGCAACTCCTCCGTCACCGCGGCTAGCGAGAATAGCGACATCGGGACTGTGGCCGGAGTTTCATTTTCAACGGGAACTTCTGCCGGTTGTTCGTCTGCGCTGAGAAGGTTTTTAATCATTGCGATTCATTCTGCCGGCCTGAAACACCGCCGAGTTTCTATTTTATCGCCGCGTTTCCGAATAGCAAAGCAAACAAACGGTCCTGAATCGCCGGATTGGTGATGAGTCGTCCGTGCGACTCACATTGATAGACCTCGTCCGCCACCGGCAGCGTTTTTGGACTTCCAGTGTTTTGCGCCTTTAGCGAACGCAACGAGACGACGCCGTCACCCATAGAAAAGATCGTCTTTCGGACTTCGTCGGCCGAGACCTTGTCCCCGTTTGACCGCTCGAACGATTCGGCGCTGAAGATCATCTTCCATCGGTCCTTCTTAGTTTTGATCAGGACGGCGCCGTCGAGTGTTTCCCGGCAGTCGGCTCCGACCAGATAAAACGACACCGGCGGCGTCCCGTTCGACGCGTTCAATGCCGTCTGAAACTGCCGCGCCCTTTCGAGCGCGACACGGAAGTAACGCCGCGCGTATTCCTGTTCGATGATGTCGAATTTCTTCTTGAAATCGTCGTCGTCCCAAATATTCCAGCCATATTCACTCCACGTTTTCGGATCATAAAGGTCGATCGTCAATGGCTTCAGATTTTCGTCGTAGATTTGCAGCGCGCCGTTTTGCGGCATCAGTTGGTACATCGACGGAAGCGTAAAAACGTCGAACCGGGAAAGATCCTGAACGAACGGAAGATTTACCCCGCGCCCGAAATACGAAAATCCGTTGAGCATCGCGTCGAGCGCCGAGATCGCGCCTTCGTTGGGTGTTCCGAGCAAAAAGATCTTGTCGAGATGTTTGGCGCCCGACCAGTTGGGCTGCGGCTTGCCCGTGCCGACGTCGCCTGTGCCGTACATCGCCGCGTAGCGAGATATCAAACCGCCCATCGAATGCGCGATGATGTTGAACTTTAGGTTCGGCTTGCCGAGTTTGCGTTTCAAGCCCTCGATCTTTCGCACAAGAATCTGCGCATTTTCGATGTTATCGCGCCGCCAGTCGTACGGAAAGACGTAAAAGGTCGATTCGAATCCGCCTTTTTCCGGTTTCTCCCAGTCGCCTTCGACATACCCGACACGCTTCTCGAGCGCAGAGATCAGTTGGGAATAGATTTCGACTTCCGGGAGTATCTTGACGAGCTGAACGCCGCGGATGATGTCGCGAGCGATGAGTTTGTCGCGGTTTCGCGCGAGATTCGGCTTGATCGGCAAACGCAGATCGTCGTCCTTGGAACGTTGCGGCTTGAACCAGACGAGTTCGTCCGTTTCGCTGTTGACGAGTTCCGAACCGGTCAGGCCCGGAATGATGATGATCGGCGCCTTGTTCTTGTCACTCTGCGCGGTGACAGAAAGCACCGACATTGTGAGAACCAGTATGATAACGAGCGATTTCAGCGTCTTGTTCATAATCAATTGTCCACGATCTTAACATTTAAGTCTGTTCGATGGGACACATTCCGGATCGGTTGGTCATTTTGGGTCGCCGATGACGATCGTTTCGTTCGGCGAGCGCAGCTCGTAACGGATGCCTCGCCAAAGGATCCGCCGCGACAAAAGCGCGCAGACCGAGTTGAAAAAAAACAGCGCCGGCGACAGCAGCCAGAGCGTGCATTGCGCCGGCCACTGTCGGCGGATCGGGGCCGCGTGCTCCGTCAGAACCAGACTCACCGCGAGCATCCTGTAAACGCTTTTTCCGATGCTCAGGATCGAGACCGAAAGAAGCGTGACCAACGCGCCGAGCCAGGCGAGACTGCCCACAGGTTGAACGAACAGAAGAACCGCTGCCCAGATCATAACGCCGCAGAACAACGCCGATCCGACGAGCGTCAGTTTCCACAAATGCGAACGGTAGACGCGCGTGATCTTCATTTGCCGCGTGGTGAACTCCAAACATTCGCGGAAACCGCAGCCTTCAACGCTCGCGCTCAACGCCCGCGGGACAAAGGCGATGGCGAGTTCGTTGTCGTTCATCGCCCGCGTCATCGCGAAGTCGTCCGACAGCGTCCCGCGCCAACGCTCACGCATTTCGACCCTTTCGAACGTCGAACGACGAATCGCCATCGATCCGCCCCAGCAAAAATTGCCCTTCATGTTCGGCCCGAGCGCCGACGCGATCGAGGCGTTCCAAACCGAGCGCAATTCCGATGCAAAGCCGCGTGGTTCCGAGATGAACCAACGGTAACCGCTCGCGCAGCCGATCGCATCGTCTTCGAGCGGTCCGACGAGCGCGCGCATCCAGTCATTTGCAGGGCGGACATCGGAATCCGCAAAAACGAAAACCTCGGATCGTTCCGACGCCTGCAAAACCGCCTGCCGCAGGTTATGGACTTTCTGGCTCTCGCCCTCAGTCTTGCCGGCGACGACCATTTTCGCGCGGCCGCCTTTCAAAAATCGGCCGATTACCGGAACGGCCTCATCATTGACCGAATCGACGACGAAAACGACTTCATAGTCCGGATATGCCTGAGACATCAGCGGCGCGAGGTTTTCTTCGAGCCCGTCGTCGAGCCCTCGGCACGGAACGAAAACGGTCGCGAACGGCGCGTAGTTTGACGGTCCGCGTCCGAGTTCGCGCCGAAAAAACCGCAAATACTCTACCCCGCCGGCGTAGGACTTCCAGCTCAAGAGGATGAGCACGGCCGCGAGAAAATAGAAGACGAAGATCATTTGATTTCGTGAACCTGGAGAAACGTCCGAAGCTGTTCAATGGTCTTATAGGTGGCGCCGCGGTTGTTTTCCATCACCGTCTGTGCGTTCTTCCCGAGCGTCGCGCGCGACTCCCGATCGTCAAGAAGCCGGCCGAGGGTTTCGGCCAACGCGGAGACAAGATCGGATTCCGTCATATCCTGAAGCTGGATCAGCGCCTGATGTTCGACGAACGTTCCGACAACGGCGCGGAAATTCGATGTATGATGGCCGGTGATTATGGCGCGACCGGCCGACGCCGGTTCGAGGACGCTCTGCCCGCCGTGCGGGATAAGGCTGCCGCCCACAAAGACGATTTCCGCGAGCGGATAAACGGCGCGAAGCTCTCCGATCGAATCAAGCAGAATGACATCGGCGAGTTCATCCGTCCCGGCCGGAGGCGACGAACGGCGCACGAAACTGAAGCCGGACTTCGCGATCAACGCTTCGATCTCGTCAAACCTTCCCGGGTGCCGCGGTGCGATCAAAAGTCTTGGCAGCCGGCCCGCGGACGATTTGTAAACACGGCGAAACGCCTCGAGGACGAGGCGTTCTTCGGGAGCGTGCGTGCTTGCGGCGACGATCAGCGGCGACTCTTCGGAAATCTTGAAACGTGCTTGAAGTTCGCCGGTCAGATCCGTTTCGGCCTGGCGCTGGTCGAATTTGAGGTTTCCCGTGACCTTCACTTTCGACGTACGTATCCCGAGCGAGATCAGACGTTTCGCGTCTTCTTCGGTCTGCATCAGCGCGAGATCGACCCGACGAAGAACGCGCTTCATAAAATTCTTGATGTACGAATACTGGCGAGCTGACTTTTCCGACAAACGGCCGTTGACGATGGCAACAAACGCGCCGTTGCGGCTTGCTTCGCGAATGAAGTTGAACCAGATTTCCGTTTCCATCAGCAGGACGATTCCCGGCCGAAACAGCTTAAGCGCGCGATTCACGGCAAATTTCAGGTCGAGCGGGAAATAGAAAACCGCATCGGCCGCATCTTTGAAAACGGCAGCGGCAAGTTCCTGACCGGTTCGGGTCGTCGTCGAAACGACGAGCCTGAAATTCGGAAAGTCGCGCCGGATGCCGTCGACAAGCGAGCGCGCCGCGTTGACTTCGCCGACCGAGACGCAATGCAGCCAGATCACCGGCCGCGCATCGTGTTTGAAATCAGGGAGATAACCGAGTCGTTGCCAGAATCCCGCGGCGTACTTCTTGCGCCGAATCAAAAAGACCGGCGACATCAAAATAATGCCGACGGTCAGAAGGATGCTGTAGATCGTGAACACCGTATCGATTTTGGATTTTCGATTTTGGACTTCGTTTTTCGGATCAGCGATTGCAATTCTACGGACAACCGATCCAAAATCAAAAATCAAAAATCATTTGACTCGTTCCATATAGCGCGACTCGGTCGGGTTGACGCGGATTCGCTCACCTTGGACGATGAACGGCGGAACGTAAAGAGTGACGCCGTTCTCGAGTTTCGCCGGCTTGTTCGAATTCGAAGCGGTAGCGCCTTTCATTACGGGTTCCGTCTCAACGACGGTAAGTTCCATCGAACTCGGCAGCGTGATGCCGATCGGCGTCCCGTCGTAGAACTCGACCTCGATCTTCAAACCTTCAGTCAGCCATTGCGCGGCGTCGCCGAGTTCTTCCTCGGTCAGCGCGACCTGCTCGTACGTTTCGGCATTCATAAAATGATGGTGCGACCCGTCCGAGTAAAGATAATCCATCTTGTGCTGTTCGAGCGTCACCTTTTCGAGCGTGTCGTTCGAACGAAACCGATGCTCGAACGAGTTCCCCGTCAGAAGATTGCGGAGCCGCGTCTGAACCATCGCCCGCAGGTTGCCGGGCGTGTGATGATGAAACTCCATCACCTTGGCCGGCGTTCCCTCGAACAAAATAACCATTCCCTTTCTGATATCGTTAGCCGAAAGTGCCATAAATTCCTCTAAAACTCCGTCTTGCGAAAAATCCTTGTTGAATTCAAAAGGATAAGTTTAGTTTTTCAGGCGCGAAATTGTCTAGCCGGAAATGAATTCCAATGCCGACTCGCCCGAAGTAATCGTGCGCGTCCAATTTCAGAACCGCGCACGCATTGGGCGTGCCTTGATCCGGCCTTTCGCATATCGGGTCCGATGCGCCGCTGCTATTTGGGCTTGTTCTGCTGATTCGGCGCCATTTCCTCGCCTTCTTTCGGGACCGGTTTGCCGACCATTCCGTAGATCTCGACGATCTGGTCGTGCATTTCCTTGGCCTTTGTGTCGGACGGATCGAGTTTCAACCCCTTTCGAAAATCGCCGAGCGCGGCCGAATACTGGGCCGCGTTCGTCAGGATGAACGCACGGTCGAAATAGGCCTTCGCAAGCTCTTTCTTGGCCGCATCGTCGGTCGGTTTTGCCTTGAGCGCCTTGTCGGCCTTGTCGATCGCCGCCGTCTGCGCGTCAACGTCGGTGGGCTTCTGCATCGGCGAACCGCCTGTCGTCGAGCTCGAAGTCGGAGGCGTCGGCTGTGACTCGGTGCGATGCCCTGAAACGATCAGGCTGTTCGTGTTCGACGTCGTAGCGGCATCCTTCGCGGCATTCGCGGTATTGCCGTTCGCGACCGGCTGCGGCGAATTGCCGCAAGCCGCAAAAAGGATGGTTGATAATGTAATGACTGCAATCTTTTTCATATTTTTCTGATTTTCTTATTTTTCTATTCTGAGCTGCGAGCTTTGGGCTTCGAGCTGTGAGCTTTGAACTTTGATCTTTGAACTTTGATCTCTGAACTTTGGGCTTTGAACTTTGAACTTTGATCTTTGGCACCTAAGCCCAAGTTCTCACTTCCCAGTTCTCATTTCCCAGTTCTCACTTCCCACTTCCCACTTCCCAGTTCTCACTTCCCACTTCTCACTTCCCAGTTCTCACTTCCCACTTCCCACTTCCCAGTTCTCACTTCCCACTTCCCACTTCTCACTTCCCACTTCTCAGTTCTCAATATATGGCCGCGACTGAACGATGTAGATGCGGCCCTTCATTATTCCCCATTCGATGTCCTGCTCGGCCCGGTTTCCGAAGGCACGGCGGATTGCCAGCGAGATGCCGGCGAGAGAGCGTACCTGCGCGTCGTTCAAGATACGCTTGGTCGCCGGGTTCGCACATTTGTCCGGGATTTCCTTCAGATCGCCGCTTGCGTCGAACGTCAGAGCGTTCTTCTGATCCGAATACGTCATCAGGATGACGGCGTTCGATCGCGGGTTGAAAAGCGTCTGTTCGGGAATTCCTTTGTTGTTGACGACGTTCTGGCCAAGCCCGCAGACGGTGCTGATGTAGACCGAATTCTTGTTTTCACGGTCGAACGGGTCTTTGGTGATCAGGACTCCGCTCTTGTCCATATTGATGCCGACCTGGATCAGCGCCGACATATAGACGCTCTCCTGATCGACGTAATTCCGGACGCGAGCCTCGTACGCTTCGAATTTCCAGAGCGATCCCCAGACCTTCTTGACGGCCTCGATCAAACCGTTCTCGTCAACGACGTTTGGCACGCTCGAATAAAGTCCTGCCCCCGAGAAATTCGGCAGATCTTCGGAATTCGAGGAGCTTCTGACAAAGACCGGTTTGCCGGCGAGTTCGGATTTCCAGCGGGCGATGATTTCCTTCCGCAGCGCCTCGTCGAACGTTCCTTTTTGGACCTTCGCCCGAAACTCGTCGAGTTTCTGGCGGCGGTAACGCGGATTATGGACGAAGTCGTATTCGTCCATCTGCGCCACTATCGCCTTATCCAAACCGTTGTCCTTCATAAACTTATCGTACCAGTAGAACGGAACGGAAAAGCCCTCGGGCACGATGAATCCGGGAAGCCGGGCGTTCATTATCTCGCCGAGATTCGCCGCCTTCGAGCCGAATTCGACGCTGTTCCGCTTGCGCATCGCGCGCAGGCTCGTCAATTTCTTGACACCGAGATTGACCGGCGCGATCTGCTGATCGGGCGGCTTAGGGATCTCGGGCCGTTCGCTCGGATCAAAATCGACGACGCGTTTGATCTTGTAATTGGTCAGCGACGCGTCAAGTTCGACCCACCACGTGTCCATTTCCCTGAACAGCTTGTCGGCGTCCTTGATGTAAACGTTCGGCACGTCCCAACCCTTTGCGAGAATGTTGATGTGCGAGAGCGGCGACGACGGTTTGGCGACGATGATCCCGCGCACCGGCGGAAGGCTCACCGGAAGTTCTTTGAGGATGACGATCTCGTTGTCACCGATCTCGACCGTATCGTCGAGCTTGTCGATGATATGGATGCGGCCGACTGCCTTGCCCGTATTGAGCGCGAGGTATTCCTGATTCTTGTTGAGCTCGTCCTGAGTGATGCGCTCGACGCCGATGTTCGCCGAAGCGTCGTCCTGGCGGTTCGAGTTCGGTTTGAAATAGACCTTCTCGTAAAAGGTCTTGTTGATCGCGGCGGTCGCCGTTTTGATGTGATCCGCATTGGCGAGATCGCCTTCCCAGAGTTCCCAAGTCCATTTTTCGACGGCTTTCTGCCAGGCGATCGTGCCGACGATAAACCGCCGGTCCTCGGGGAAGTAGGCCGCCTTGTAAATATCGGTTCCGAGCGCGGCGAGTCCCGTCGCATAAAGAAAATCCTTGTGAAAACGGAAGCGCTGCGAATTGACGTAGTAGATCTTGTTGTTGTTCTTGCGGTCGATGACGAACATCGCGTGGAGCATCGCGTACGGCGTGTCCCGATGATACACGCGGCCGACCGTTTCGAACTCGGCGCGCGATCCGATCTTGAGCAGCGAGTTCTTTTTCGAATCCGGGCGCTTGTCCATCGCCCCTGCCGGTTCGCGCGTCGGCGAAGGCTTGCGCGACATCTGCGCGGACGCCGCCGAAACCAGCGAAATGAAGATCGTGACAATGACGAGAACCTTTTGAACTAGCATAACCGAAAATACATTCTAACGTCTGAGATCATTTCTGCAACAATCGATCGCGCCGAGCGGCCGAACGCGCCCCGTCCTCCCGCTCTACGATCTCTGCGGCGGCTTGGCCTTCGGCGCACGTGACGAATCTCATTCCGCTTCTTCCGTTTCGACCGCGAGGCGTTTGGCCTCGCGCTTTTCATTGCGAGCCTTGACCTCGAACCGCACGCTCAGAAAGAACGAGACGGCGCCGAAGACTACGGCAACGAACCCGCCGTCACGGTTGCCGGTGAGAAGAAAATAGGCGGCGACTCCGGCCAGAATCACCGCCAAAATTTTGAAAAATAGAACCATTTGTTACTGTTTGCCGAGCTCTTCCCTGACGATCTCGGAGACAGTTTCCTTTCTCCGCGCCTTTCTCACAAGATAGCGAATCAGCAGATAGATTGGCAAAACCACGAGGATCAGAAACGGCAGGATCGCGATGATAAACGTCACGAAGCCCAGCACGAAACCGATCGCGACGTCGAATCCCTTCCCGACCGACTCGCCGAATTGATAGAAAAAGCCTTTCGAATTCGAAGAGAACGCCGCCGGAGTCTGAACCCGGACCTTTATCGTCGAAAGGCTCGTTTGATTCTGGAGGAACCGCAAACGGCCCTCGATCTTCTCGATCTCAGCGCGAACGTCGGAGAGTTTGCTTTGCACGTTGAGTGCGTCTTCGACGGTATTGGCGCGTTTCATGATCTCGAGAAACTGCGCTTCGAGCGACTTCTTCGCCTTGAGGCGCGCTTCGACATCGATGAATTCTTCGGTTACATCGTCGCTTTTGACGGTTTCGACGATGACGCGATTCGCCGATTTCCGGATCTCGTCGAGCGCTTCGCTGAATTTCGCCGCCGGAACGCGAACCGTCATCGTCACCGTATCGCGCCGGTTCGCGCGGACATCGCTCGAAGACTGCTGCGATTCGACGACAAAACCGCCCTTCGCTTCGGCGATTGCGGTTATCTTTTGCTGAACTTCCTCCGGCGCGTCCGATTCAAGCTGCAGATCGCCGTTGCGGACGATCTTGCGTTCGGTCGTCGGCGCCTGACTGTTTTGAGTTTGATCGAGCGAAACCTGCTGGGTCACGGGCGCAGTCTGCTTCTGCGCTCCGTCGGCGGCGTTCGGCATCGCTTCGGACGAACGCGTGACCGAATCCTGTTCGGACCTCTTTGACATCGGCGCCGATGCCTCGCCACAGGCGGAAAGAACGAAAGAAACGAGAATCAAGATCGCGATCAATTTGAAAGTTTTCATAAATAGACTCCTCGAATTTGTCTCACCTTCCCTTTGGGATCGTTTCGGGCGGGCAGGGATGCCCGCGCTCCGGCCGCTATCCGGCTCTTCGCGCGATTTCCTTGAACCCTTCGCCGCGAAAGAACGCGCGCGTCGCGTTCAGCAGCCGGCGGATCGCTCGATAGACCTTTGGCGCGAACCAGGTAAAGAAGGCGACAAAGATGACCAGCGCGATCGCGATCACGATCGGGGCGAACACGGCGAGCAGAGTGCCGACAAAGGCGATCACGTCTTCGACGATCGAAAGCGTCCAGTTCGAAACCGGTTCCGGCGACAGATTCGCGCCCGCCCGGAGCGCGGCCTTCGTCCCGTGCGACGACAAGGCCAGGCCGCCGCCGACAAGCGCGGCGATGACCCACACGGTCGTATCCATCTGGCTCGTCGCGGCATACGCAACGACCGCGCCGGCGGGGACACGGATGAAGGTGTGGACGACGTCCCAGACGCTGTCGACGTACGGGATCTTGTCCGCGAAAAACTCGATCGCGTACAGACCGCCGGCAACGCCGATGATCCACCAGTTGTCGAGCACGTCAAGCCCGCCCGGCAGTTTCGTGAGTCCGAACTTCTGAAGTAGTCCGAGAACCGTCACCGTCGCATAAAGATTGATCCCCGACGTCCACGCCGAGCCGAGCGCCAATGTCAAAGTAGAAAACCATTCCATAGTTTTACCCGTTCTATCACATATCGTATCACCGAACGGCTGTATTTTGATGCAATTTTTGAGACGGAAGTTTAGGCTTTTCAACGAAGTCCCCGCGATCTTCCGCTCCCGCTTCCGACATTCCGTTTCGGGACTTCAAAGGCGCTGATCGCATAAGTCGCCGACGCGGGCGTATTGTCAAAACACCTCGATTTGGCTGATACTGACCGTGACCGGATTTCGACGACGACAGGCTCGTCGCTGCTTTTGTGGCCGACATCGGAGACCGTGAAGGAGGATGGGATGGTACAAATTGAGGAAACCGACGACGAAATCACTCTCAAGGGATTTCCGTTGATCGTTTGGGCGATGGCCGTCGGAGCCTTTGTGCTTGGCTTCTCGTTTTTGAGTTTCGCCGTTTCGGAGGTCGGCGGCATTGCGAGCATCGGCCGAATTATCAAGGGCGACGGCAGGTATCTGGTGGTTGTGGGTGTCGCGGCGGCCTGCTTTGTCGGCGGACTTTGCCTCTTCCACTTCTTACCGATGACGGTCACCTCATTCAACCGGGCGACGAAAACCGTAAAGCAGACGAGATACACGCTGATCGGAAAGAGAACGCGCAGATTCGGCTACAGCTTTCTGCAAAGCAAGGTGCAGTGCGAATCAGACACCGCCGAGGGAACGACACATCACTGGCTTTTCTTCTATGTCGAAGGCGGCGAACGAATCTACGTGACCGGTCACTCATTATGGTCCCGGGACGAAAGTCTGGAAACCGCGGACAAGTTGAATAAGTACTTGACCGAAAAAGCCTGAACATTCGAGTCGGCCTTGAAGCGAATTCGATCGCGGGCAAACTATTCTCCCTCTTCTTCCATCCCGTCGCGTTTGAACCCGAACTTCTCGAGCCGGTACTGAAGGGTTCGGAACGTCAGTCCAAGCAACTTCGCGGATTTCGTGATGTTGTTGTCGGTTCTCTCCATCGCCTGCATTATCAAACTTCGTTCGACATCCTCGAAATTCACGCCTTCGGGCGGCAGTTTGAAGCGTTCGTTCGAACCCGAATCGCCGTTCGCCGGCCGCATTCCCTGCGTCATCTCCGGCGGCATGTCGTCAAGCGTGATCGTATCGTTCTCGCAGAGCAGGATCGCGCGCTCGACGGCCGATTCGAGCTGGCGGACATTGCCCGGATAATGGTAATCGTCGAAGATCCGCTTCGCATCGGGGCTGATCCTGATCTGCCGGTTCGTGCTGCGAGTGTGCTTTTTGATAAAGAACTCCATCAACAGATTGATGTCGGTCCGCCGTTCGCGAAGCGGCGGAATTTCGATGCTCAGAACGTTTAGCCGATAATATAGATCCTCTCGGAAGGAACCTTCCTGCGTCATTTTCAGCAGATCGCGGTTGGTCGCCGCGACGACGCGGACATCGACGTTGATCTCGCGTGTACCGCCGACGCGACGGATCTGTTTCTCCTGCAGCGCGCGCAGGATCTTGGCTTGAAGGCTGATGTCGAGTTCGCCGATCTCGTCAAGAAAAAGCGTTCCGTTGTCGGCAACCTCGAACAGCCCCTTCTTTTCGCCGATCGCGCCGGTGAACGATCCCTTCTCGTGACCGAAAAGTTCGGATTCGAGCAAATTTTCGTTGATCGCCGCGCAGTTGACCGCCTGAAATATCTGATTCGAACGCAGACTATTGTTATGTATCGAACGCGCGATCAGTTCTTTACCCGTTCCCGATTCGCCGCGGATCAGAACCGTCGAATTCGATTTCGCGACCTTCAGGATCATCTTTTTGACGCGGTCCATTTCGGGCGAGATCGAGACGATCTCCGCATCCAGATTCGTCAGCTTGTTGAGCGCGCGCGAGATGGTGTCGAGAAGCTTTTCGCGGTCGTACGGTTTCTGAAGGTAGTCGAACGCGCCGAGCCGCAACGCGTCGACCGCCGAATCGACGGTTCCATGCGCCGTCAGTAGCAGGACGATGATCGATTTGTCGAAGTCCGTCAACTGTTTGAGCAGTTCGAGTCCCGTCATTCCGCCCATCTGGAGGTCGGTCAAAACAAGATCGAAATGGCGGTCGGCGACAAACTTCATTGCCGCCTCGCCCGAACTCGCCGTCGTCACGTCATACCCCTCGCCCGACAAGATCATCTCGAGGATCTCTCGCTGGGATTTTTCGTCATCAACAACCAGAATTGATTTACGTGCCATATTTCCACTCATTATAGTCCAAACGATCAAACTTCCCACGCGCCGAACCGCTCGTTTTTTTTAAGATTTAGATAACTCTCCGATAACAGAAATTCCACACCGTCGGGCGAATATCAAAATAAACCAATCCAAATGTCAAAACGAAAACTCGATATCGCAGTCATCTCAGATGTCCATCTGGGAACTTACGGTTGTCACGCAAAAGAACTCGAACTTTACCTGAGATCGATCGATCCGGAATGGCTGATCATCAACGGCGACTTCTTCGACGGCTGGCAATTCAGCAAATCATATTTTCCGGAAACGCATACGCGTGTCCTACAGTACATCTTCAAAATGATTTCGCGCGGCGTGAAGGTCGTGTACGTCACCGGAAATCACGATGAGGTGCTGCGGCGCTACAGCGGCTTTCGGATGGGCAATTTCCGGCTCGAAGACAAATTGCTGTTGACGCACGAGGGCAAGAAGATTTGGTTCTTTCACGGCGACGTTTTCGATCTTTCGATGCAGCACGGGAAATGGCTTGCGAAGCTTGGCGGATTCGGTTACGACTTGCTGATCCTTATCAATCGATGGTTCAACAGATGCTTGGAGCGGCTCGGCCGGGAGAAATACTCGTTCTCGAAAAAGGTCAAGGATTCGGTCAAACTGGCTCTCAAACACATCAACAATTTCGAGCAGACGGTCGCCGACATCGCGATCGAAAACGGCTATGACTTCGTCGTTTGCGGTCACATCCACGAGCCGGTCATCAAGGAGTTCAGCGATCGGCGCGGATCTGTCACGTATATGAACAGCGGCGATTGGATCGAAAACCTGACCTCGCTCGAACTGGTCGATGGCCGATGGAACGTCCAATACTACGCGAGCCTCGATTACGTTGAAACTGAAGAGCTCGAGATCGATCTGAACGCCTTCGATGCAGAAACGGCGGTCATCCTCATCGAGCGTTTCAGCTAGATCGCGGAAGCCAGAGGGTGAATTTCGTTCCCTCGCCGACGGTCGATTCGACCTCGATCGAGCCGAGGTGGACGTCGACGATCTTTTGGACGATCGCGAGGCCCAGTCCGGTGCCCGTCTCCTTTGTTGAGAAATACGGCTCGAAGATCTTCTTCAGGTTTGCTTCCGGAATTCCCTTGCCGGAGTCAATGATCTCGACGCGAACGAAGTCGCCGTCCGGCGAGATCTTGACGTTCAAAAGCCCGCCGTCGGCCTCCATCGACTGCACCGCGTTGATCAACAAATTATTGAACAAAGAACGCAAATACTCGGGGTCGGCGGCGACCGGCGGAACGTCTTCGTGCTCGACGACGCTGATCTTCACGCCGCGGTCTTCGGCCTGAACCTCGACGATGGCGAGCGAGTCTTCGATCGCCTTGCGAATGTCGGTCGGCCGGATCTGCGGATTCGGCGGCCGTGAATAACTCAGGAAATCACCGATCTGCTGATTGATCCGCGCGACCTCGGCCTTGAGCTGCGACGTAAGCTTGTCGAACGTTGCGCTCTTTTCCGTATCATCGGGCCTGAACTTGCTGCGCAAATGATCGAGCGTCAAGTTAATGTAATTCAACGGGTTGCGGATCTCGTGCGCGATCGCCGAACCGAGCCGTCCGACGACCGCCGACTTTTCCGCCTCTTTTAGTTTCGCCTCGAGATCGTGCTTCTTTTCAAGTTGCGCCGTCATTTCGTTGAACTGGGAGGCGAGTTCGCCCATTTCGTCGCTGCGCAGATTCTCGTTGATGCGGACCGTGAGATTGCCGGCCGCGACCTCGCGCGCGGCGTTCGAAAGCTCGGAGATCGGACGCGTGAACCTCCAAACCAAAAAAAGCGTGATGATCGACGAGATCAACAAAACCAAGAGCGTATATATCAGCGGCCGCGCGGCGCGTTCGGCGGTTTCCTTTTTATCGTTCCGGAGCACGACCATCGCATACCAGCGGCCGTCGTATGAAGTGTCGATGGGCAGCACGTGGGCTTCGCCGTCGGCGGCGAGATCATCGTCGAGCGCTGCGTTGGGAAAGTTCTTCACGTCTTCCCCAAGCCGTCCGGCTTCCATCAGCGGCGGCAGATTCCGAATATCGCCAAGGTTGACGTAAACCGCGTCATTGTCGTCGTTTACCGTCGGAGCGAATTCCGGATTAAGACTGTCGATGATCTGCCATTTGTTGTTGATGACGAGAATCTCTTTGATGCGTTCCTTCGTATTCGCATCATAAAATGGCTGGTCCGGCCGCTGAACGAGAACTTCGAGATATTCCTTTGAGGTGATGCTGCTGAAGGCGAGGGCGAAACCGGCGACAAGCGCCTGTTCCTGTTGTTCACGGAGTTCGTTGCTTTCCTGTTGCGTCCGGAGATTCAGATAGTACTGGAATCCAAGCGTCGCGATCAGCAAAAGCGCGAGAATGATCAGCAGCCGGCCGCGGAATGTTTCCAGGAAATTCGTCATTTTCGATAAGCGGAGTCGTCACGCGGGCTTTGCGAAAACTACCCTTTTCCGGCGGCGTCGGCGCAAGAATCTCTTTGCCCCCAGATGCTTTGAATGTTATAGTTTTAACGGCTTTCGCGCAAATTCTTTGAGCAACTCGGAAGTCATTCTTTTCATCAACAGTTTCGGCTCTCCTTAAACAGCACCTGAATTCCGAACTGAGGTATCACCGATGTTTTTTGACCCCCGAAAGTTGTACTGCAAAATCTTCTTCGGCTTGATCATCTTCTCTTTTCCGTTGTTGGATGCCTCGGCGCAAACGCGCAAAACTCCCGCAAAACCGGCGCCGCTCATCAAAAAGACGGCTGCGAAAAAGAACTCGCGCGCCGAAGCCGAGAAGATCGCCGCCGCACGGAAGATCGAGGAGCAACGCCGTCAGGCCGCGCTTGAGGTTCAGCGCCGGCGCGCCCAGGCCGCGCGCGAAGCCCAGGCGCGTCGCGTCGCGTTCGAACGCGGCCTGCGCACGATGACCGTCGACAACATTTCCGGCGATATCACCGACGGTGAAGATCTCGAGGTCCGCCGCGCCGCGATCGACGCGCTCGGCGACCGCGCAGGGACAGTGGTCGTCCTCGAACCGCAAACCGGAAAGGTGCTTTCGATCATCAATCAGGAATGGGCGATCCGGCAGAGTTTCAAGCCGTGCTCGGTGATCAAACTCGTGACGTCTGTCGCCGGACTCAATGAAAGCGTGATCAATGCCGACGGCAGTTTCTCGGGAGGCAGCATCGGCATCGGGCTTGACGACGCGCTCGCCTATTCGAACAACGCCTACTTCCAGCGCGTCGGCGTCAATCTTGGAAGCGAAAAGATGATCGGCTACGCCAAGATCCTCGGGCTCGGCGCCCCGACCGGACTCAACGCGAGCGGAGAAACCCCCGGCAGACTGCCCTATGGCAACAACAACGCGCGCATCTATTCGCACGGCGACGACTTCGCGGTGACGCCTTTGCAACTGGCGGTGATGGTCTCGGCGCTTTCCAACGGCGGACGGGTGATCGTTCCGCAGATTCCGCGTCCGGGTTTCGAGAAGGCCGCGTTTCGCGGAATGTACCGGCGCCAGATCGAGCTTCCGCCTTCGACGCTCGAGCACGTTCTTCCCGGAATGATCGGCGCCGCGACCTACGGGACCGCGCGCAACGGGGTCGATTCGTCGCTCGGGATCGCCGGAAAAACAGGCTCCTGCATCGGCCAGGGCTCGTGGCTCGGCCTTTTCGCATCGGTCGCTCCGGTCCGGGATCCGAAACTCGCGGTCGTCGTCATCACACGCGGCCAGTCGGAACGCGGAAAGTACGCCGCCGCGGTTGCGGGCAGAATCTACAACGCGCTCCGCGTGCGGCTCGGCCAAAAAGGCGCCGCCACGCCGTTGGCGAAGGTCCCGGTCGAACTGAAACCGCAAACGAAGATCGACGCCAAGACATCGATCAAGATCGACGACGCGCGAACGGAGGATTCCGACGACGAACCCGGCACGCTTCGGGTGGGCAAGAAGGGCGCGCAGGAAACCGTCGGCCCGAGAAAGAACGATCAGAAGAATGAACCGTTGTTCCCGACCATCGTCATCAAGCCGAAATCCGAAGAGATCACGCGCCCGAGGGTGGTGAAGCCGTAGGCGGGTTCCGTAAGCGTTGAGATACCATAGTTTTGCGTGACCGTGAACGAGCGAAAGGACCGCTCGCTGACGGTTGCCCGGCACTATTTACGTTACACGGATCCCTATCCGGCAACGACTTCGGCTTGACACAAGTGCAAAAATTACGAGATTATTTACCTTTTCCGCCCCATACGGAGAACGTTACTTGTATTCTGGATTGCCAAGCTGGAATTTACACAAATTATGCAACCTTTTTCGGATCGCCGAACATCTATCATTTCGCAATTCGAACGGTAGAAACATAGGGTTTCCCGGCGGTTGCGGAAGGCAGGGATTTAACTTGTTTTGGAGGATTGATTCAATGAAAACTTTACTTCGGGTCTTTGCGGTGACGATGTTTCTGACCACGGTCGGCATCGTTTCTGCCAACGCTCAGGACACCACGGAAAAATGTCCGGACCTTGCGGCTTGTTTCGAGCTTTTCAAGGCCGAACTCAACAAACCGTGCGGAACCCGCGACAAGGCGATCGAATACGGCGAGTACATCGGCGAGAAATTCAAGGATGACGTCGAAAACGCGGAACTCGTCGCCAAGATCAAAGGGCGCGCGGCCAAACTCAAGAACGAGGACGAACCGCCGTGCAAGCGCATCGCCGCATACAACGATAATTTCAAAGCCAAGCGGTGGGACGACTTCCTTTCGGTCAGCAAGGAAATAATGAACGATCCGAAGACGGATCCGAGTTTGGGGCTCGATATTATGCTGACGCATGTTTCGATCGGTTACGACCGAATCGTCGAGAAGAGCGACAAATACAACAACGAAACCGTGATGTACGCGAAGACGGCGATCCAGAAGATCGAGTCGGGCGTGATGTCGAAGAATCTCAAGTGGGGAACTTACGATCCGTTCGGCAGCAAGGAGAATGCGCTTTCGTGGTTGAACTACACGATCGGTTTCATCAATTACTATCGGCTTTCGAGTAAAGACGAAGGTATCAAGTACTTTTACAAGGCCAGTCGGTCAGGTGAAAAGAAGACGGACCCGGCAGTTTTCCAGGAGATCGGTTTCTGGTACACGGCGAAGGCCGCCGAATTCTTGGACGAGTCGAAGAAGATCTTTGAGGCAAACAACAAAACGGTGACCGACGAAGCGAAAGCGAAACTCGCGCTTGCCCGCGCCTATGCGGAAAGAGCAGTCGACGCCTTTGGCCGCGCCCAGAGCCTGGCAAAGGACGCGAAGCTGAGGACCGAGATCACCGAGACGTTGACCGAAGTTTACAAGATCCGCTTTAACGGCAAGGTCGATGGAATGGACAAGTACGTTTCCGAAGCGATCGCCAAGCCGATGCCGGACCCGGCGTCCGCTCCGGCACCGGTGATCCTCGAAGAGACGACCTCGACCGTGCCCGAAACGCCGGTCGTGACGGTGTCCAAGACGACGACCGTTGCGACGACGACCAAACCTGTCGTTAAGGCAACGACGCCGACCGCGACGACCGTCAAACCCGCTGCCGCGGTAAAGAAGCCGGCGCCGAAGAAGAAAGGTACCCGTTAATCCAAAAACAAGTTAAGTCTTGAATTAAAAGGCCGGATGCGCTACAACGAAGGCATCCGGCTTTTTCCGTTTCCGGCTTTCAGATGTCGAAGAAACTCGCAAAACTAGAACAATCCCTCGGACACAGGTTTCAAAAACTCGAACTCCTTGAGCGGGCGCTGACGCATCGCTCCTGGGCGCACGAGAGTCTGCCGGACGGATCCGGGGACAATGTGCGCGACCTTCAAAACGAATCGTTCGAATTTGTCGGAGATTCGGTTCTCGGGCTGGCCGTCGCCGAGCAACTGTTTCTCAAACACCCGAAGGCCAGCGAGGGGGATCTGACGCTGATGAAGCATCAACTCGTCAGCACCGAAACGCTTGCGCGGCTTGCGGCCGATCTTAAACTCGGAGACTTTATGCGCGTCGGCCGCGGCGAAGAGAAGACCGGCGGGCGCCGCAAACAGGCGCTGCTCGCAGACACCTTCGAAGCGATCCTCGCGGCGATCTTTTTCGACGCGGGCTATATCGCGGCGCGCGCCTTCATCGCCCGCATCTTCGCAGTAGACCTTCGAAGTTCGTCGCCGCGGACGGCGCTCGATTACAAAACTCTTCTTCAGGAGACGCTTCAGGCAAACAGATTGACCGCGCCGGCGTATAAGGTTGTCAAGACCGAAGGCCCGCCGCACGAGCGCACGTTTCTTGTCGAAGCGACGTGGGAGGGCGGAAGCGTGAGTGCGAGCGGGAGTTCGATCAAACAGGCCGAAATGCACGCCGCCAAAACCGCTTTGGATCTGCTCGAACGAAAAGATTCGCCGCGCGCACGACAAAAAAAGTGAATTGTTTTATCCTTTAGTTTTTGAAAAATCCTCTTGGTCCAATTGAATTTTTATGAGTGAAGAATCGAACGAACCGGTCAAATCGAAAAAAGTAGCGCCTCCGAAGTCGACATTCCGCGAGTATATGGAATCGTTCGTCGTGACGCTGATCATGGCGATTTTCGGGATGACGTTTGTAATTCAGGCGGTCACGGTTCCGACCGGTTCGATGCAAAACACGATCCTGATCGGCGACTATCTTCTGGTCAACAAATTCGTTTTCGCGCCCGGCGGAAAGCCGGTTCCGTTGCTGCCGCAAAAAGAGATCGAGCGCGGCGACATCATCGTTTTCAAGTATCCCGGAAACAAGGTTAATCCGGCCGGTGACCGCGCCCACGGGATCACCGCCTATCAGGTCAATTATGTTAAGCGGGTCATCGGACTCCCCGGCGAAACGGTCGAGTTTCGCGGGAATCAGGTATATATCAACGGCGAGTTGCTCCCCGAAAACCGACTCGTCGCGGACGATGCGACCGACACGACGGAAGTCCCGACCAAAGTCATCGACACCAACGAGAACGCCAAGTGGTCGGTGATGTATGACGCCGACGAGGTCGCGAGGGTCGCGAAAGGCGGCACCGGCGTCGTTCCCACAATGAATTTCGGGGTCGCCGGCAAAGAAATGAAGGTTCCCGAAGATTCGTATTTCGTGATGGGCGATAACCGGAACAACAGCGAGGACAGCCGCTTCTGGGGATTCGTCAACCGCGACCTGGTCATCGGCCGCGCGATGTTCGTTTATTGGTCGTGCGACCGCAAGGCGAGCAGCGACAGCATGCTCGGATGCGTCACCCACCCGCGTTTGAGCCGCATCGGCAAGATGATCAAATAGTTCTGACTTCCCCGGTGGACCTGCGATCTCGCGTCGTTCACCGCCGTCCGATTCCTTTTTGCAATGAACATCCGTTTCAACCAGGAAGTCCGCGAAGCGTTGGTCGCGAACCGACCGATCGTCGCGCTCGAATCGACCGTCATCGCGCACGGTCTTCCGTTCCCGCAAAACCTCGAAACCGCCAACCTCCTTGAGAGCACAGTCCGCGAAAATGGCGCGGTCCCGGCGACGATCGCGGTCTTTGGCGGCGAGTTCTGCGTCGGACTCGATGCCGCGCAGATCGAGAGACTAGCCACCGGAAACGACATCCGAAAGATCTCTCGACGCGACCTGCCGATCGCCGTCGGCCGCCGACTGACTTGTGCGACGACCGTCGCGACGACCGCGTTCATCGCGCATCGTGCCGGAATAAGGGTTTTTGCGACCGGCGGCATCGGCGGCGTCCATCGCGGATTTGCAGCCGACGTTTCGGCCGATCTGCCCGAACTCGCGCGCACGCCGATCACGGTCGTCTGCTCAGGCGCGAAGATCGTCCTCGATCTTGCCGCGACCCGTGAATGGCTCGAAACCAACGGCGTCACGGTGCTCGGCTGGCAATGCGTCGAGTTGCCGGCGTTTTACAGCCGGTCGAGCGGACTTGAAGTTGACGAGTCCGTCGAGACCGCCGCCGACGCATCCGCGATCATCCGCGCGCGCGACGCTCTCGGAACCGAGGGCGCGGTACTGCTGACCGTTCCGGTGCCGGAGGATTTCGAGATCCCGCGCGCCGAACTCGAATCGATTCTGGCGGACGCGCTGAAACTCGCCGACGAACGCGGTGTTCGCGGCAAAGAGATGACGCCGTTTCTTCTCGGCGAAATGTCGTCGCGGAGCGTCGGACGAACGCTCAAGGCGAACATCGCGCTGCTTGCCAACAACGCCCGCGTTGCGTCGCTGGTCGCCGTCGAACTCGCGCGCGCTTAGACCGGTTCGGCTTTCAGCTTTTCGTCGAGCGCGGCAAGTCGCTTACGGGCCTCAACGGCTTCGGCTGAATCAGGGAATTTCTGCAAGATCTCGCGCCAGGCGGTTCCGGCATAATGCAGTTTCCGCGTTCTCGCATTAACAAAGAAAACGACGCCGAGTTTCCGGTACCGGTCAAGCCCCGAGTAATTCAGCAGGTAACCGTGAACCGGCCCGCCCGCCGCGGCCATCGCGGCACGGTTGAGCCGCTTGGACGCCAACGCGGAGAGTTTCTCCGCCGACTCCTCGATCAGATCGCCGAACAGGAGCAGCATCTGCGCACGCTGGGGCGACGCCGGAAACTCGTTCAGAAATATCCGGACGGCTTCGATCTGCTCAAAATTCTTGAGCGATAGTATGAGACCCAGCAAACGCTCGTCGTCTCCCGCCGCGGTTCGCACGACGACCGCTTCGCGCTGGATCCAGCCGTTCGTGCGGGGCGAGATCGAGACGCGCAGAAAAACCGCGCCGTCGGCGGGCTTTGAACCGAGAACCGTCAGCTCGCGGCCGCGGCGCAGCCGTCGTACCGTTTGGCCGAAGTATCCGGGCGCATTTCGGACGACGGCAAGGCTGTTGTCGACGACGACCGCACGCACGCTTCTCGGCGCCGGTTTGCGTGGTTTCTGAGCAGCCGTCGGGATGATTGAAAAAATAAAAAGAAGCACGAAAAAGAGAGGTTTTCGCATAGGGATTCTCCTTGAGTGTTGAATTGTCGAACCTGTGAAGGGCTCGTGAGTTACTTGGCGAGTTTGAGTCTCGCCGCGACGCCCGCGTGGTGAAAATGGCAGATCGCTATCGCCAGCGCATCCGCCGCGTCGTGAGGTTCGGGAATGCTCTTGAGTCTGAGCAACAGCCGGACCATTTCCTGAACCTGGTGTTTTTCAGCGTTGCCGTAACCGACAACGGTTTGTTTCACGAGTCGCGGACTGTATTCCGCGATCTCGAGCTTCTCGCGTTCGCCGACGTACAAAACCGCGCCGCGAACCTGTCCGAGTTTGAGTGCGACCTTGACGTTGTTGGCGTAAAACGCTTCTTCGATCGACAGCACGTCGGGACAGAATTTTTCGATCACCGCGGCGACACCGTCACCGATCTTCAACACGCGCTTCGAAAACGATTCTTTGGGCGACGTCTTGACCGTGCCAAAATCGACGAGGCCGTATTTCAGCTTTTCGCCCTCGATGATACCCCAACCGAGAGTCTCGCTCCCGGGATCGATTCCAAGAACACGCATTTCGATTTCGGATTTGGGATTTGGGATTTGAGAACGGCTCCGGACCAAACCGCAATCCCAAATCACAATTCCAAATTTCGATTTTGGATTTTGGATTTCTGAATTGCTCCGGAACAATCAGCAATCCTAAATCACAATTCCGAATTCCGAATTCCGGCCCGGACCAATCCGCAATCCCAAATCACAATTCCCAAATCCAATCATTCCATTTCGCTTTCGTCGATATCGAAGTTCGCGTAAACCTTCTGGACGTCGTCGTTGTCGTCGATCGCATCGTAAAGCTTGAGCATCTGCTTGGCGTCCGCGCCTTCGAGTTTGATGTAGTTCTGCGGGATCATCGAGAGTTCCGAAACCTGCGGTTCGATGCCCGCGGCACGGATCGCCTGATCGACGGCGTGAAAGTTCTCGGGCGCGGTGTAGATCTCGAAAACATCGCCTTCGTCCTGCAGATCGTCGGCGCCGGCCTCGATCACGAGTTCGAAAAGCTCGTCTTCGGATCTTGAATCCTTGTCGACGATGATCAACCCCTTTTTGTCGAACATCCAGGCGACCGATCCGGCCTCGCCAAGGTTGCCGCCGTTTTTCGAAAAAAGATGGCGAATTTCCGCGACCGTACGGTTTCGGTTGTCGGTCATCGTTTCGACCAGCATCGCGACCCCGCCGACGCCGTAGCCTTCGTACGTGATCTCATCGTAGCTGACCCCTTCGAGTTCGCCCGTGCCGCGCTTGATCGCACGGTCGATCGTCTCGTTCGGCATATTTTGCCCTTTCGCGTCGTTCACGGCTTTCCGCAGACGGGCGTTCGAGTCAGGATCGCCGCTACCGCCAGTCCGCGCGGCGACGGTGATCTCCTTGATGAGCTTGGTAAATATCTTTCCGCGCTTGGCATCGAGCGCGCCCTTTTTATGTTTGATTGTATGCCATTTGGAATGTCCGGACATTGTTGATGATTACCTTGAGTTTCTTGATTTTGTTTTGAAAAAGAGACTATATCACGGGATTTTCGGGTCAATCAAATTTATCGCTTTCGCGACGGCATCCGAGGCCACGTTGCGGACCCTTATCGATTTTGATTTCGAATTCTTTCCCCCGGCGATCTCGACATCCGACTTTGAAACTCCAAGCTGTTTCGCCAGAAACTTGATCAACTCCTCATTGGCCGCGCCGTCGACCGGCGGCGACGCGATCCGGATCTTCAGAGCGCCGTCCAGTTCGCCGGCAATCTCCGTTCTCGACGCCCGCGGCACCACGCGCACGCGAAATGTCACCGCGCCGTCTTTTTCGGTTATGTCGATCACGGGTAAACGAAGATCCGCATAACGAGGGTTTGCAGAAACCCGATGAGGATCAGCAGAATCATCGCCGAAAGATCGATCATCCCGATCGGCGGAATAAGTTTTTGGAACGGAATCAAGATCGGATCGGTGACCCTTTGAACGAATCCGAGAAACGTGTTGCGCGTGAAAACGAACCACGAAGAAATGAATCGTATGAAAATGAAAAGCACCAGCAAACTGAGCAATCCGTAGAGCACAAAGCCGATGAAGAACTTCACATTGCCCGATGCGATACCGATCGAAAGACCGTCGATGACGAACATCGTGTTGCTGACGATGCCAAGCGCGAAATACACAAGAACTCCGGCGATGAGCGCCGTCACGATCGGGGCGAGCCTGGTGTCGACCCGAAAATTCGCCAAGAACCGGGCCGCCGGATAGACGAACCTGTCGGTACGCTTCTTGAGATGGTACGAGAACCGTCCGATCTTGCCGAACGGATTCGGATCGGCGTAATTGAAGATCAAACGCAGCACGAGCAGCGCCAGGAAAACCAGATAGACGGTCGTGACGACCAGACTGATCCACGGATAAACGTCTTTTGTCAGCATAATTATCGTTGATATTCGCGTTCGCCGAAGATCGCCGTTCCGACGCGAACCAGTGTCGCGCCCTCGGCGATCGCGACCGCAAAATCGTGGCTCATCCCCATCGAAAGTTCGCCGCCCGGAACGAAACTATCTCGAAGTTTGCGAAGTTTGCGGAAAAAGGGGCGCGCGAGTTCGGGATCATCAAAAAACGGCGGCAGAGTCATTAACCCTATAAGTTTCAACCGTTTGCATCCGCCGAGGAAATCGACGATCGACGGCAATTCGGCCTCCGTTGCACCGTTCTTTGTCGCCTCGAGCGCGAGATCGACCTGAATCAGGACTTGCAGTTCATTGCGTCCCTCTTCTTCGCAGATACGCTCAAGGCGCGCCGCGAGTTCGACCGAATCGACCGATTCAATGACATCAAACAAACGCACGGCCTTGCGCGCTTTGTTCGACTGCAGATGTCCGATCAGGTGCCATTCGGCCGAATCCCGTCCGAGTTCCGCGATCTTCGACTCTGCCTCCTGCACTTTATTCTCGCCGAAAACCCGCAAACCGCAGCCGATCGCCTCGCGTATCGTCGCGGCCGTATGCGTTTTGCTGACCGCAATTAACGAGACTTCCGAAGTCTTGCGACAAGCGTTTCGGGCGGCTTCGGCGATCGACCTTTCGACGGCCGCGATTCGTTCGGCGAGAGTTTCAGACATCGTCTAATGATAACAAAAGACCGTTTGAACTTTCACGGCACAAATTGTATATTGACATTTGCCTTTTCACGCGGACGTGGCGGAACTGGTAGACGCGCAGGTCTCAGAAGCCTGTGAGCTTAAGCTCGTGATGGTTCGATTCCATTCGTCCGCACCAAGATCTTGAGGGATGAAAGATGTGTGTCTTTCATCCCTTTTTTGATTCGGGGTTCAAGAGATTCCAGATTTTCCAGATGCCGGATTCCAGACATTCCAGAGATTCCAGACATTCCAGAGATTCCGGACATTCCAGAGATTCCAGACATTCCGGATTCCAGAGATTCCAGACATTCCAGACATTCCAGATTCCAAAGATTCCAGATTTTCCAGATTTCGGATTCCAGAGATTCCAGACATTCCAGACATTCCAGAGATTCCAGACATTCCAGACATTCCAGATTCCAAAGATTCCAGATTTTCCGGATTCCGGATTCCAGAGATTCCAGAGATTCCAGAGATTCCAGACATTCCAGACATTCCAGATTCCAAAGATTCCAGATTTTCCAGATTCCGGATTCCAGAAATTCCAGAGATTCCAGACTCGAGTTCCAGATTCACGAGGTTAGAAAAACCTAGTTAGCGGCGGTTCAGGGGCCGTTTCTGACAGAACACAGATAGATCGGATGCAAGCTGATGCTTCGAACTCAGCGTTGCTTGAGATCACCATTGAGTGAAACAAATCCGCTCCATCCCGGCAATCTGTGTTCTGGAGAAAACGCGATTTGTCTCATTCATCTCGGTTTTTCAATGATCTTCAATGCTCTCGAACTCTCGAATCTCTGGAAATCTCTGGAATTCCTGGAATCTCGGGAATTCCTGGAATCTCGGGAATTCTCTTGAATCCTGGAATTCTCTGGAATCTCTGGAATCCTGGAATTCTCTGGAATCTCTGGAATCCTGGAATTCTCTGGAATCTCTGGAACTCTCTGGAATTCTCTGGAATCTCTGGAATTCTCTGGAATCCTGGAATTCTCTGGAATCCTGGAATTCTCTGGAATTCTCTGGAATCCTGGAATTCTCTGGAATCTCTGGAACTCTCTGGAATTCTCTGGAATCCTGGAATTCTCTGGAATCTCTGGAATTCTCTGGAATCTCTGGAATTCTCTGGAATCCTGGAATTCTCTGGAATCCTGGAATTCTCTGGAATCTCTGGAATTCTATGGAATCCGGGATTCCGCAGCTACTGTCGCTTGAATTCGAACTCGTAAAAGTCGAGGTGCCGGATGAGTTCGCCGTCTTCGTAACGCAGATCGGCGTCCAATTCGAGATCCCACGTCCCTCGCGTGATGACGATCTCGTTGTACGGAATGAACACCGTCGCGTCCTCGTAAACGGCTGTGTCGTAACCGGGTTTGATCGCGTACGTGACTTCGAACTCACCGTCGGCGTTCGAAAAACTCGCGCTCGCGCTTTCGAGGTATGTGTCGCCACCCTTTCGGATTCGAATCGCGAGCAGTGCATCGACGCCCTTCATTCCCGCGACTTCGAAATTGACGTGAACAAGCATTCCCTTTTTCCCGCCGCGGCTGACGTTGTAATCGACCCAAATGCGGTTCACTTTCGTGCCGGATTCGTCAACTTCCTCTTTCTTCGTTTGCGAATACGGAAAATCCTTCCACGCCAGATGCTGAATCAGTTCGCCGTTTTCACGATTGAGATCGATGTCCATCCTCAGTGAGTATTCGCCGTCTTCGAGATCGAGTTGGCTGTACGGAATGAACAGGTCCAGGTCGTTGTAATCGGTCGTCTCGAAACCCGGTTTGAGTTCCCGCGTGACGACGACCTGGCCCAACGAATTGGAGAAACTGTCGTCGCTATCCATCAACGGTTCGTCGCCGTTGTAGAAACGGATCGCGAGTTCGGAATCGACGTTCTTCATATTCGTAACGGTGAATTTAACGTGGATTCGCACCCCGTTTTCTTTGTCCTGAACGACGTCGTCTTCAAACCAAGCATCTTTGAAAACCGCGTTCGACTTGCTCACCGGCGCGGATGGCGCACCCGCGCTCTGGGCCCTGACCAATACGCCGGACGTCAAGATCGCGAGCGCTAAAACAATAAACGAAGCGGTCGCGCTTTTGACCGCCGTGAATTTGTGCAACGTAGAAATAGATTTGTACAAAGTAGCCTCCAAATTGGTTTGGGCCTCGGGATCAGAGGTAGGATTGTTAACCAACCAAGCCTCGAATCCGCGGGCGGAATATCCAAACAGCTGAACGAAGAACGTTTTGACGAAACGATTTTGCATTTGATTTGCACTTGAACTTAAACTTTGTTCACGATGCAATTTGCCGAAGCAATTTCAATGAATCAGGGGGCGTTCGGTTTGCGGATCGAAGATGCCGCGATCAAGAAACTTGCCGACTTTTACGACCTTGTCCAGGAAAACAATCCAATTCTCCATTTGGTGGCGCCGGCGCCGGTTGAAGAATTTGCCGTCCGGCATATTCTTGAGTCTCTGACGCTGCTAGAGTATCTGCCTGAAAGCTGCGCTTTCGCCGATGTCGGAACCGGTGCGGGTCTTCCGTCGATTCCATGTCTGATCGTCCGACCTGACCTCAAGAGCGTCCTTATCGAGGCGAAACTCAAGAAATCCGGATTTTTAAGGGACGCGGTCGCAGCGCTCGGAATCGAAGACCGGACAAGGGTAATAAATCGCCAATTCGAGGAGATTACCGTACCCGACGTCGACTTCGTAACCTGCCGCGCGCTCGACAAATTTTCGCAAAAGCTCCCGCGACTCATCCATTGGGCCCGAGGACGACCCTTGCGGCTCTTCGGCGGGCCGAACATCGAGGCTGAACTTGTCAAAAACGGCGTGAGGTTCACGTCGAAGCTGATGCCCGGTTCGGAGCAGCGTTTCCTATTTGTTTGCGAAAGCGCCGCCGCGCCTCAGCGGATCGTCAGAACCAGATAGAACCTTGCCTTCGGCGTTGCTTCCGTCGGCCGTTTGCGGACGGTAACCAGATAGTCGCCGGTTTCGGGTGCGCGAAACGCGTATTCGGAATACGAATCCATCTCGGTCTCGAGGTCGAAACCGTCTCCGCCGAGCGTGAAATCAAAGAAGTTGCCTTTCGGTTTTGAAGAGACCTTCAACGAGACGGATTGGTCCTTTTTGGCGCTGAAAACAAGGTCCATCTCTTCATCGTTCGAGAGCGTGTTGGTGATCGTGGCCGACGACTTCCCTTTCGCGAATTTGATCCGCATCGGTTCCGCTTTCTGAGCAAAAACGCCGGCCGCGGAAAACGACAAAAAGATCATCAACAACGGCATATATCTGGTGAAAAATTTCATCAGCTGATTCTATCGTTTTTTTGCTAGAATTGGAATATGAAAATTCCGGTCATTTCGCGCCCCGCGGAAGATGAGTATTTTGCTTACTATGGCGGTTACGTCTCGAAGGTCGAAGGCGCCGATCTGCTGAAAACACTGCGGTCACGCTGCGCTTTCGTCGAGGAACTATATTCGTCGATCTCGGATGAACAGTCGCTCTACCGTTACGCCGAAGGGAAGTGGAGCATTCGCGAGCTTCTCGGCCATCTTATTGATACAGAACGAATTATGGCGTACCGCGCACTGCGCTTCGCACGCGCCGACGGGAATGAACTGGCGGGAATGGAGCAGGACGACTATATTCTCAACGCCTATTTCGACGACTGCTGCTGGCCGGATCTGATCGACGAATTCCTGCTCCTGCGGCGCTCGCATATTCTGATGTTCGGGCAGTTTCCGGAAGCGGCCTGGGATCGCCGCGGCGTCGCCAACGACCACGAAATCAGCGTCCGCGCGCTCGGCTATATCGTTGCCGGACACGAGATCCATCACACCAACATTCTGCTCGAACGGTATCTCGGAAGATGACCTACGACGCCGTCGTCATCGGCGCCGGAGCCGCCGGACTTTTCTGCGCCATAACTGCCGGAAGGCGCGGGAAACGCGTCCTCGTTGTCGAACACAATGTGCAGCCCGGCCGCAAGATCCTGATCTCGGGCGGCGGCCGATGCAATTTCACGAATCTGAACACGACGGCCGAGAATTTCATCTCGGAAAACCCGCATTTTGCGAAGTCGGCGCTCGCCGGTTATACGCCGCACGATTTTGTCGAACTCGTCCGCAAGCATCGAATCGAGTTCTACGAAAAGAAACTAGGGCAGATCTTCTGCCGTAATTCGGCGCGGCAGATCGTCGAAATGCTGCTGCTCGAATGCGAGCGCGCGAAGGTCACGATCCTAACGAACTGCCCGGTCGCGTCGGTCGGCCGAAGCGGTTCGGGGTTCGTGATCGATACCGGCCTCGGCAGATACGAAGCCAAAAAGCTAGTCATCGCCGCGGGCGGACTTTCGTTCCCGAAGGTCGGCGCGACCGATTTGGGTTACCGGGTCGCGCGGCAGTTCGGACTCAAGATCGTTCCGACCCGTCCGGCACTCGTGCCGCTCGCGTTCGCGGGCGGTTCGAAATTCGGAAAGCTCGCCGGCGTATCGATCGATGCGACCGCGTCGGTCGGCAGAATATCTTTTCGCGAGAACATACTCTTCACCCATCAAGGACTTTCCGGGCCGGCGATCCTGCAGATATCCAACTATTGGAAACCGGAAACTCCGGTGACGATAGACCTGCTTCCTGGCCGCGACGCACTGTCGCTGCTCAGGGAGAACGCCCCGTCCAGACAAACGCTGGCGAATTTTCTCGCCGGGCATCTCCCGAAAAGCGCTGCGGAAGTTCTGTCCGCGAAATGGAACAAACCGCTCGCACAGTTGAACCCGAAGGAACAGGCGGAGGTCGCCGAGAGTCTCAATTCGTGGTGCGTCGCATTCGACCGGACCGAAGGCTATCAGAAGGCGGAGGTCACCGCCGGCGGCATCTCGACCGCCGAGCTTTCTTCGCAGACCTTGGAATCGAAAACGATTACGGGCCTGTTCTTCATCGGCGAAGTCGTCGACGTCACGGGCTGGCTCGGCGGTTACAATTTCCAGTGGGCGTGGTCCTCGGGATTTGCGTGTGGACGCGCGATCTGATTTTTTGAACCACGAAGCGACACGAAGATCACACGAAGTTCTTTTTTTACGGTCGTTTTGCGCTTCGGCGTGATCGCGGGTCGGGCCTTTTTTTCGTTTGAACCTTGATGAAAAGACCGCATTTCTTGAACCACGAAGCGACACGAAGATCACACGAAGTCTCTTTTGCCGCTTCGCTTACCGGTTGGGCGTGATCTCTTCGTCGCCCTCGATGATCTCGATCACATCGGCCGGCATTTCTTCGGCGCTCCCGAGAACGATTTTCGCCCGAACGACAAAGCAAAAAACTCTTTCATAATCGTTTTGCATTGTTTATAATGTTTCAGACGCGACGAGTCTCCCGTTCGCCATTTCCCCCTATGCTTTCTACCAATCAAATCCTTCGGAATCGCTATCGCATCACCGCGCAACTCGGCCAGATCGATGCCGGACTCGGTTACGCAGCATTCGACAATACCGCCGGCAAAAACGTTATGCTCAAAGAATCTCAGCTCGAAGGAGCGTCATCTGAAATACGCGCGGTTCCGGCAACGGTCCGGCATCAGTCACTTCTATGCGCGACCGATTCCTTCAACGAATCGGGCCGGCGCTATCTTGTAATGGATCACGCCGATGGAAAAACCCTCGGCGAATTGCTTGAAAAGACGAAGAACGCATTTCCGGTCAAGGAAGTCTCTTTCTGGGCCGACGGTCTGCTGGACGCGCTTCATCATCTGCACACTCAGGTCCCGCCGATAATCCATTCCGACATCAAGCCGCAAAACATCAAGCTGAGCTCGGGCGGCAACGTCAAGCTCTTTGTCTTTGGAGTTTCGCCATCGGGCGAACACGCCGACGAAACCGAGACGATGTCATTCGACGCCGCCATTCTCGGCTACCTGCCGATCGAACAGATCTGGCTCGGCCTCGATGTCGGTTCGCGCAAGGTCATCCGCAGCGGTTATGACGAGCAATCCGCCGAGATTCTCGAACTGCCCCTGGACGTTCAGAGCGATATCTACTCGATCGGCGCGACGATCTATCATTTGCTGACGGGGCGCGTCCCGGCGGATGCTTTGACTCGTTCGATCGATCTGCTCGAAGGCAAACCCGATCCGCTGGTCCCGGCGACGAAACTCAATCCTGCCGTGCCGTCGGAGGTATCGGACATACTGACGCGAGCGATGAAGATCAGGCGCGAGGAGCGTTACGGATCGGCTTCGATAATGCGCCAGGTACTTCGGGCCGCATTCGCCCGCATCAAGGCGGACGCGAACCCCTCGCCTTCCGACGATTTTGGCGACGACGACGCCGTTCTCGAACTTCCGGCCTCAATTCCGGCGCCGGCCCCGAAACCTGTTTCGCCGATCCCGCCGGGAATGCGTTCCGGTGAATCGCAGCAGATTGAGATCATCAAGCGTCAGCTCCGCGAGGCCGAAGCCCGGCGACTCGAAGCCGAACGGCGCGCGGCCGATGCCGAACAGCGACTGTTGGAACGCGACACGGTGGATTTCAAGCTTGCCGACATCCCGGTCGAGGTCATCGACGAGCCGGCTCCCGAGCCTGTTCCCGAATCGTTCGCAACGCCGCACGCTCCAACGGTTGAATCCGCGGAACCTTTCGCCGGGATGATCGAAGAAGCCGAACGGGCGGGCGGGCATTCGATGGCGAAGGTAGCCGGCGCTGCTGCGCTCCTGCTGGTCGTCGGCGCGTCCGGTTGGGGAATCTGGACATTCGTGGCGGAAACGCCAGCCGGGCCTGTTCCGATGAAGGTTGAAGCACCGGCCGCTTCGTTGCCGAAACCCGAAGCGAATCCCGTCGCCGATAGTCCGGTGGTAACCACGTCCGAGGACTTCAAGCCGCAGCCGGTCGCGGCGACCGCGGCCACGCCGGACGCACCGGCGGACGATCCGTCGATCAAGGCAAAACCGACCCAGACTCCGCCGCAACAGGCGAAAAAGCAGCCGACGCCGACACCCAAAACAGACAAGCCACAGAAGAAATCGGTCACCCTTGACGACCTTCTCAAGGACAATTAACGAACCGAGGTATCAGATATGAAGAGACTTTCCCCCGTATTGCTTTCATTTTTCGCGACTTGCGCAGTATTGATTTCGGCACCGATCGCGTTTGGCCAGCAAACTCAGTTGAGCCTCGTCGATATCATCACGGCCCTGCGTTCAAAAAAGGCGACGATCGCCGAAAAGAACGAGATTCTCGCCGCCGGCGTGAAGCAGCGCGGCGTGACCTTCGCGCTCAATCCGGACCTTGAAAAAGAACTCCGCACGGCCGGTGCCGACGATCAGCTTATCGGCTCGATCCGTGCGAAGAGTCCGGTCGTCAAAGCCGATCCGACGCCGCAACCGAAGACCGAACCGACGCCGGCGCCGGTCGCGACACCTAAACCTCAGGACGCCACTTACTTTCAGAATCGCGCGAACGCGAGTTTCGTGATGGGTGAATTCGACGCCGCGATCAACGATTACACGAAGGCGATCGAGCTTAACGGGAAGGACCCGATGATGTTCTTTTCGCGCGGAATGGCTCATTTCAACAAAAAGAACTTCAACCCGGCGATCGCCGATTTCGACAAGGTGATCGAGCTCGACCCGACCGAATCGATGGCGTATTTCAACCGCGGCGTCGCGCTCGAGAATGTCGGAAACTTCGAAAAGTCCCTGGCCGACCTGAAAAAGGCGGTCGAACTTGACGCCGAGAACGAACCCGCAAGAAACGCGTTGACACGACTGCAAGCCAAAATGCCGAAGCCCGTCCAGCCCGTTCCGACCAAAGAAGTCGCGAAGGCCCAACCAAATGAAGAGCGTCCGAAGATCGTTCAGCCGGGTTCTTCGAATGAGTTGTATTCGGCGGGCTCGCTTCGGGAGCTGGCTCTCAAACTCGCAGTTCCGACGTATCCGCAGATCGAACGTCAGAACCGGACCGAAGGAGTTGTGACGGTTCAGGTGACGCTCGATGAAGAAGGCAAGGTGGTCACCGCAAAGGCGACGAACGGCCCGAAAGGCCTCCGCGGCGCGAGCGAGGAAGCCGCCAAGCGTTCGAAATTCAAACCGGTGACCGTCGAAGGCAAAGCTGTAAAAGCAACCGGCACGGTAGTTTACAATTTCAAGCTGAGCTGATTTTTCACGTTGCAATCAACAAGAAAGAGGATAGCTCAGAAGTCCCTTATGTCGCCGAAGGTGACGGACAACATAGCGTAGCGAGAATCGCTACGTGAGAATCGGGATTCGTCTTCCGTCTCCGAAGGAGACGAACATAAATCGACGATTGTTGGTCACTTACAGCGACCAAGACGGGAATGCAACGTCACGTAGGGTTTCGCTTCGCTTCACCCTACGCTATGTTCTCTGTCTCCTTCGGAGACTCAATTCGGTGACTTTTAAGACAGCCTCTTCTATTTTGTCTGGCCAAATTCCAAATTCCAGATTCCAAGAACAATTTCCAGATTCCAAGAAAAATTCCAGATTTCGAGATTTCAAGATTCCAGAATCCGGATTCCAGATTCCAGATTCGGGAGCTTTGAAAAACCCACGGGTTCTTTGTATTCGGGGCCGGGACGAGTCAGTACCATCTGCGGTAGCGGATGGTTGAAGATCGGTTGGTATCAATACTTCGGTCCGGGAGTGCCGCGTCCAACCATCCGCTACCGCAGATGGTACCGACTCGACGCGATTGCAACGCGATTCGGGATTCCCAGTCTGGAACCCTTGGAATTCTGGAATCTTGAAATCTCGAACCTTCCTTGGAATTTGGGATCTGGAACCCTTGGAATCCTGGAATCTGGAATCTGGAATCTGGAATCCAAAATCCAAAAATCCAAAAATCCAAAAATCCAAAAATCCAAAATCTAAAATCTAAAGTCTAGAATCGATCAGTATCCGCCGGCGACGATCGTCGATTTCACGCCGCTCGCTTCCTGGGCGATCTTGACGCCGACCGAAGCGCCGATGCGCGTCGCGCCGGCCTCGAACATTTTGCGCGCGTCGTCGATTCCCTTCACGCCGCCCGAAGCCTTTACGCCGAGCGCGTGGCCGACGGTGTGCCGCATCAAGGCGACGTCATCAGCGGTCGCGCCGCCCTTCGCAAAACCGGTCGAAGTCTTGACGAAATCGGCGCCGGCGTTTTTCGAAGCTAGGCACGCGCGGACCTTTTCGTCGTCGGTCAGAAGCGCCGTTTCGATGATGACCTTGAGCAGCACGTGGTTCTCGTGCGCGGCCTGCGCGACCGCGCGGATGTCGTCCTCGACGGCGCAGTCGTCCCCTGATTTCAGCGCGCCGATGTTGATCACCATATCGACCTCGCGGGCGCCGTTGAAGATTGCCCGCCGCGCTTCGAACGCCTTCACGTCCGGCAACGTCGCGCCGAGCGGAAACCCGATGACCGTGCAGACCGGAACATCAGAACCGGCGAGAAACTCGGCCGCCTTCTTGACCCACGCGGGATTGACGCAAACGGACGCGAACCCGAACTCGATCGCCTCGTTGCAGAGTTTCTTGATGTCCGATTCCGTCGCATCCGGCCTGAGCAGCGTGTGATCGATGAGGCTCGCCCAATCGTGCGCCGTCGCCGTCGATCCCAGAACAATGCCGATGCGCGATGCGCCGGCATCGACGATCCGTTCGACATCGGCGCGGCAGAAGCTCGGGCAATACGCATCGTCGCCGATCTTCGCGAGCACGAGGTCGGTGATCTGTTCGACAAGTTTTTCGTAGTCTGCGTTATTCATCTTCCGTCAGCCTCAATTTCAAAAACAAGAAATCAAATCAGTTCCCAATGCCTGAGAACATCGATCAGATGCGGCATTTCATTTTGCCACAACCAATTGGAGTCAATTTGCAGCCCGTCGATCACCCGGCTCTCAAAGACGCCGTCTTTCGAGATCGGAAGGCGATTGAAAACGCCACTCGGATCCAACCCAAAGAACTCTGCCATTCGTTGTGAAGGTTCAATTATCCAATACTCGCGAACCCCGGCGGATTCGTATTCCGCGAACTTTTCCACGCGATCGCGGGTAACACTATCCGATGAGACGACTTCGACCGCGAGATCGGCCGGTCCGTCGAGAAATCGTTCGGATACGCGCCCAAGGTTCGCTTTCGCGACGAACAGGACGTCCGGTTCGCGACCTTTGACGATTCCGTCGAACGTCAACTTCATCTGAAACGCATCGCCGTAGACCCGACCGAGGTCGCGAGCCTCGACGTAAGCTCGCAAGATCGCATTCAGAAAACCTGTCAGATTATCGTGAGTTCTTGTAACTGTCATTTTTGCAAGGACTTCGCCGTCAACATATTCAATATGCCGACCTGAGTGAAGGCGAAGGAAATCATCGTAAGTGAGTTTCACGGGCGCGATGACGGGCGCGGAGTTTGAGATTTCGGTGACGCTGTTCTGCATACTTTCACCTGTTGGCCTTAATTTGAGTCACCGCGATTCTACCACCAAAAACTAAACATTGAAACGAAAATCGACGACATCGCCGTCCTGCATCACGTACTCTTTCCCTTCGAGCCGTGCGAGCCCTTTTTCGCTCGCCGCCTTGCGCGAACCGCAGGCGACAAGGTCGTCGTACGAGACGATCTCGGCGCGTATGAAACCGCGTTCGATATCGGAATGGATCTCGCCCGCGGCCTGCGGCGCCTTGGTTCCGACGGGAATCGTCCAGGCTCGGACTTCTTTCTCGCCCGCAGTCAGAAAACTCATAAGTCCGAGCATCTTGTAGGCGGCTTTGATGAGTTTGTCGACGCCGCTCGACGTGACCCCGAGGTCGGCGAGAAACTCGGTTCTTTCGGCGGGTTCGAGCGCGACGAGTTCCGCCTCGAGTTTGGCGCAGATGAGCACGACTTCGGCGTTTTCCTTCGCGGCGTGCTCGCGGACGACGGCGACGTGCGGATTCGCCGCCTCGTCCATCAACGTGTCCTCATCGACGTTCGCGGCGTAGATCGTCGGTTTTGACGAGAGCAGGAACCAGGTTCTGACGACCGCGCGTTCGTCGTCGGTCAGATCGGCGGTGCGCGCGGCGCGGCCATCCTCGAGCACCGGCTGGAGTTTGTCGATGATCTCGAGATCGCGTTTCGCGTCCTTGTCGCCCGCTTTCGCGGCGCGCATCGCTTTGTCCCGGCGTTTTTCGATCGACGCGAGATCGGCAAGCGCGAGTTCGATCTGGATCGTCTCGATATCGCGGACCGGATCGACCGATCCCTCGACGTGAATGATGTCATCATCCTCGAAACACCGCACGACCTGGACGATGGCGTGCGTTTCGCGGATGTTCGCGAGGAACTGGTTGCCGAGCCCGGCGCCTTCCGACGCGCCTTTGACGAGTCCGGCGATGTCGAGAAATTCGACCGTCGCGGGCACGACCTTTTGCGCCTTGTTGAGTTTTTCAAGCACGGCGAGGCGCTCGTCCGGAACGGCGACGACGCCGACGTTCGGTTCGATCGTGGCGAACGGATAATTCGCCGCGAGCGCCGCTTCCTGGGCGGTCAAAGCGTTAAAAAGAGTTGACTTTCCGACGTTCGGAAGTCCGACGATTCCTGCTTGCAGCATAAGTTATTAAATGGCGTGCGAACTCAAAACGCTTATTCTACCTTTTCTCTTCCAAAGTGAGAAATTACGCACGACGAGTTTGAATCATACGGCCGCTAAACCGTGCCGCCGTTTGGACGCCCGTGCGGCTTATCCAAATCCGAGAAGTTTGTTATAAATGATGCAATGATTATCACCTTCGCGATCATCGTCTTGATAACCGCCGGCGGCGGCGCGCTGACGTATCTATACGAAAAGCACGATTCGCTGCTCGCGCGGCTCGCGGCCGGAACCGTGATCGGTCTCGCGATCTTCGCGACCGCCGGATTCCTGCTCGCCTGCGTCTTCGGTCTTTCATCGATAACCGCCGTTGCGGCGCTGGTGCTGACCCTGACGCCGCTCGCGTTGCTGTCGAATCCCAAACTGATCAAGGAATTGCGTCACGATTGGGCGAAGGCAAAAGGCAAAGCTCAAGGCGCGACCACCCAGAAAACGATCCGTTTCGGCTATTACGTCTTCATTCTCGTCGTGCTCGCGTTCTTTTTCGAACGCGCGATGATCGAGACCGAGAGCGGCATCTTTACGGGCGGGTCGCAGAATCTCGGCGATCTGCCGTTTCATCTCGGGGCGATCTTTTCGTTCACCGAGGGCAACAATTTCCCGCCGCAGAATCCGTCATATGCGGACGCGAAGTTCACATATCCGTTTTTCGCCGATATGTTGACGGCGTTTTTCGTCAAGCTCGGCGCGGGCGTTCGCGAGGCGATGCTCGTGCAGAATGTCTTTCTCGGCTTCTCGCTGGTCGTTCTGCTCGAAAAGTTCGTCGTGAAGTTGACCGGCATTCGAAAGACCGGAAAGATCGCCGTGTTGCTTCTGCTCTTCAGCGGCGGACTCGGATTCGTCTGGTTTCTGAAGGATTACTGGCAGGGCGCGCAGGGATTTTTCGAGATTCTCTGGAAGCTGCCGAAGGACTACACGATCGGCGAAAAATTCCGTTGGGGCAATTCGCTAGTCGTTTTGTTTATGACGCAACGGAGCCTTTTGTTCGGAATGCCTTTGACGCTGATCGCGCTGACGAAGATCTGGGAGATCTTTGCAGGTGAAACAACGGACGAGTCCGCGGATTACGGTTTCCGCATTTTTTCGCTTTTCCCGTTTTCGACGTTTCCACTTTTCTTGGTCGGGCTTTTCGCCGGAACGCTGCCGCTGATCCACGTCCACAGCCTTGCCGTGCTTTTCGTCGTTTGCGGGTTTCTTTTCTTTATGCGGCTCGACCGCTGGCGCGAATGGCTCGCGTTCGGAATCGGCGTCGCGGTCATCGCGCTGCCGCAATTGATCTGGTCGCTGACGGGCAGCGCGAGCAACCTCAAAGAGTTCATCGGCTGGCATTTCGGATGGGACTCGAAGGACGATAACATTCTTTTTTTCTGGGCCAAGAACATCGGACTTTTCATCCCCCTGCTGGCGCTCGGGCTTTACCTGATCAGCCGTCGTCACCCGAAAGCCGGCGAACACGAATCGTCCGACAATAGATTGATTTTGTTCTACATTCCCTTCGCGTTTCTTTTTCTTGTCTCAAACACCGTCAAACTCGCACCGTGGGAATGGGACAATATCAAGGTCCTGATCTACTGGTTCGTCGGTTCATTGCCGTTTGTCGCGTACGTGCTGGCGTGGGCGTGGGAGAGATCGGTTGTGCTGAAGGCCGCGGCCGTCGGCGCGATCCTGATCCTGACGCTTTCGGGCGCGCTCGACGTTTGGCGGACGATCTCGGGACAGATCAGCTACAACGTTTTCAGCCAGGATTCGGTAAAGATCGCCCAGCAGATCAAGGCGAAGACGCCGCCGAATGCCTTGTTTCTGAATGCGCCGACCTACAATTCGGCGGTCGTCCTTTCCGGGCGCCGCTCGCTGATGCGTTATTCGGGACATCTCAGCTCGTACGGCATCGATTACGCGCCGCGCGAGGGCGAGGTCAAGCGTATCTACGAGGGTTCGTCGATCGCCGAAAGCCTGTTGCGCAAGAACAACATCGAGTACGTCATCATCTCGCCCGAGGAAACCGCCAACATCTCGGTCAGCAAGGAATTCTTCGACAGGTTTCCGCCGCTCGCCCAGATTGGCGAATACAAGGTCGTAAAAGTAAAATAGCGAACGCGGACTTCTCGCTCCGCGGCCGAAACAATGGATAACAAAGAAATCGATATCGAGGAACAAACGTTTCCGGACAAAGAAGCGTCGGAGCGCGACTATCTTTGGCTTTTCAGTTGCGGACTCGTCACCGCGATCGCGGCGTTCCTTCGTTTTTTCTGGCTCGAACTGAAACCGCTCCACCACGACGAAGGCGTCAACGGTTATTTCCTGACGACGCTGTTTCGCGACGGAGAATACCAGTATGACCCGGCGAACTATCACGGTCCGGATCTTTACTACCTGTCGCTCGCGTTCACCAAGGTGTTCGGACTGAATACTCTGAGCGTCCGCTCGAGCGTCGCCGTGTTCGGCGTTTTGACGGTCGTGCTCGCGTTTTGCCTGAAGCGTTACATCGGCAAAACAGGTGCGTTGTTCGCCGGCCTCTTTCTGGCGCTTTCGCCGGGAATGGTCTTCATTTCGAGATATTTCATACACGAGATCCTCTTTGTCTTCTTCAGTCTCGCGATCGTCGTCTCCGTCGTCTTTTTTCTCGAAAAACGCCGCGCCGGGATCTTTGCGATCGGCTGGATGACGCTCTTGCTGCTGATATGCTTCCTGCCCTCGACGCTCAATCTCGCGAACCAGATCGGCGGTGACAATGCGACGCTTCTCTGGACCTTCCGGATCGCGTTTCTCATCATCGAGGCCGTCCTCGTCGTTTTTGTGGTTCGGATGCTGCTTGCCTGGAACGAGGGCCACGCGATCTATTTGATGCTCGCGTCGGCGTCGGCCGTGTTGCTCTTCGCGACCAAGGAAACGGGTTTCATCACCGTCGGGACGATGCTGATCGCTTGTTTGTGTGTTTGGATCTGGCAGAAACTTGCCGCGTCGGAGGCCTTTCAGAAATCGCGATTTTGGATCTTCGCGATTCCGACGGTTCTCGCGATTCTCGCCGCGATCGGGCTTTCGGGCCGCATCAAAGAGTTTTTCGCGTGGTTTTCGAACGAGTTCCTTACGCTCAATGACGGCGGACAGACGCTGGTCTTCTACTCGATCGTCGCTTTGGTCGCGATCGCAACCGGTATCTGGTTCGTAATTCTGCGGCGCATCAAGACGAACTCCGATTCGGACTCGGAGATCGACGAGCCGCCGGTTCTGACTTTCGAGACGCTGCGCGAAAAACTGCGCGCGGCGGATCTTTCGGAGATCCTGATCGTCAAATGCGCGATCGGTTCGTTGAGCGTCTTCGTCGTTTGGGTCTTCGTGCGCATCGTGATCGAGATGCTTGTCGGTTCAAAGACCGCCGGGGGCGCGATGGCGGCCTGGCGAAAACTTGAATTCGCGAATTTCGATTATGTGATCCTCGGTTTCGCGCTCGCGATGCTGCTGACGGCAGCGTTCCTTTACCGTTTCCGTCGTCCGGCCAAGTTTTCGGCCGACCTGGCGCTGATGGTCGTCGCTGCGATCGTTGTTTTCTTTTACGTCGGAGCGCTTTTCTTTTCGTCCTTCTTCACTTATCCGGAAGGACTTCAGGGCGCGTTCAAGGCATATGCCATCTGGACCAAGACCGGCAACACGGATCACACGCAAAACGGATTTTTCGCGTATCTGAAATGGGGGATGAAGCTCGAATCGCCACTGCTGATCCTGTCGGCGCTCGGATTTCTTTACGCGCTCGTCCGCGCGCGCCATCGTTTCGCTCTCTTTGCCGGACTTTGGGCGTTCGGGCTCTTCGCGGCGTATACCATCATCCCGTACAAGACTCCCTGGCTTGCGCTTTCATTCCTGCTGCCGATGTGCATCGCCGGCGGTTACGCGGTCAACGAACTGATCGCGTCGAAGAATACCGGACTGAAAGTTCTCGGCGGCGCAGCGGCGGCGGTCGCGAGTGTGATCCTCGCCTTTCAAACCTACGACATCAACTTCCAGCGCTACGACGACGACTCGATGCCGTACGTTTACGCGCACACCAAGCGGGGCTTTGTCGATCTCATCAAACAGATCGAGTATTACGCCGACAAGAGCGGCAACGGAAAGGAAACCTCTATCGAGATCGTGACCAACGAGTATTGGCCGATGCCCTGGTATTTGAACGATTATTCAAAGGCCAACTTCCACGGTCGGATGGTCGATTCGAACACGTCGGAGATCATCGTCGCCAAAATGGTCGATCAGGAGTCGGACGTGATCGAGAAATATGCCGTTCACTACAAATTCGCGGGACAATTCCCGTTGCGCCCGGGCGTCGATCTGATGCTCCTCGTCCGCAACGACATCGCCGATTCCGACGCGCAGGATATTTACACGGTTTTCGGTGAACCTGTGACGGTTGGCCCTGAAGAGTCGAGCGCAATGCCGCTTGATCCGAAATGAGTCGGAATCGACAAACTGAACTCGAACGATTAAAAATGACGCCGGCCAAGATTCGACCGGCGTTCATTTGTGCGATCAGTTTTCTTGATTAGTCGTTGACCCGTTCAAATCCCGTGAACGAAATCAGATAAACGTAAGGAGTTCCGGGTGGAAGCCGACTGGGATCCTTGAATGACTCTTCGAACGTCCAGTCGCGTGACGGAGGCGAGTAAACCGCATTGCAGCACTTGTGACGTGCGTTGCTGTTGAACGCATTGTAGAGATTGATAAATGAACCTGAATAGTTGAAACGTTTGCTTGACCAGGTTTCCAGATAACGCGGAAAATTGATCAGGCCGCCGTTCTGATTTCCGGTCAGACCGGCGCTCGGTGAATATCCGGTTATCGGATCCCCGGCAAGCATCGCGAAGCGGACCTGGGTGTCGTTTGCAACGCGGTTGGCGGGCGTGTTCGGCGAAGCGAAACTTTGCGCGTCGTTCCAGGCGGATGAAAGCACGGTTACCAGGTCGCTCGCGATCGATGCCGGAATATGCAGCGAAGAATTATACGGCGCATACTTGTCCGACGTTGACACGTTGGTTCCACCTGCAACCGCGACCGATGTCGCGTTGAAGTTTCCTTGCGTATAAACGGAATTCTCGGATGCGAACGTGAAACCCCGGGTGTTCGTCGAAACGGTTGCATCGTAAATACCGGGAAGCGTCACGGCGTTGATCAGTCGTACCGAACGTCGGTAGAACGCGTGATCGGTAACCGATGATTGAGCAGCGTTGACCTCTGAATCCGCGTTCGGAGCCTCATTGGAGTAGTCGGTATCAACCGCACCATTTCCATCGAGGTCTTCCTCAATCAGCGAATTCGAATTCGGGTTGACGTCTTCCATATTGTATCGGCCGTCGAAGTTATAGTCGCCGCGACGGTCGGAAACATAAACGACCCAGCCTCGATTCTGCGGCACATCGGTGCTTCGGAGACCAACATTTCCTTTTGAGATTGCGTAAGGCGTATTGTTCGGAAGTTTTCCGTCGTGCGTTCCATTTAGAAACGCGCGCAAATTCGCGACATCAATGTCAACGATGCTCATCACTCCGTTCTTATACACATTACCGGTCGATAATCCGGCAGCGTCGTCGTCTCGATTACCCTCACGAGTGTCGTGCATCTGAATCGGAAACGGCACGATCACGTAGCGATTGGCCTGCGCCGTCCCGTTGATCGTAGCGATCTTGTAATGAGCGGACTCGTTCGTCGTCGTGCTCGATGTGCCGGAATTCAAAATTGAAGCCGTGAATGCATCGTCCGCGGTACAAGCGGATCCGGTACATTGCGTCGCCGGATTTGTCACCGATGTCGCAACATTTTTGAATCTGGTCACGAGATTCAGTGATTTTGAGTTCACCGTGTAATTGGAAACATAACTCGTTGTCGAGTTCGGAATCGCCGGCCCCGGAATAACGAAGCGTTGAAGCTTGACGATTGAGCGTGAATCGTTCGCGGTCGTGTAACCGGGAACGGTCAGGCTTGTGGTTGATGAATTGATGACGGGTTCGGTGACTCCGAGACTCAAGATATCTTCCGTAACGTCAGTAGAAATCGGCTTCTCATTGTCGTAATCAAACGTCACAAGTTCGATCTTGATCCAAACTTCCCGGCCATTGACCGCCAAACGGTTGCCATTGACGGCAGTCGCTTGATAATCGGTCATCGGACGCGGCACGTATCCGAGAGACGAGCCGTATGTACCGTCAAGGCGAACGCCGCAAGGGTTCGTGGATAAAACCGTGGCGCATTGCGGAAGCCGACTCCGCGAGTCTGCGAGGCTGATTCGAATTCCTTCCTTGTTGGCGTAGCGTTCGCGAGCCAGGATACCGCGCTCGTCCCTCGCGGTCGTGACGTTGATCACCGAACCGCTGACATTCTCCATATCGCCGTAGTTCTTTCCGCGTCGGACCATCTCTATCAGCGGAGCCGGAAGGCGGTCGAGCGGCAGGGTCAGTTGTTTCGCACTGGTGACAACGTTCCCTTCGAAGTTTTGAGAAAACGATGCCCAGTTCGGATTCCGCACGCAGTTTGGATACGGGAAATTCCGTCCCATATTGTCTCTCAGAATCCCGCCGGATCCTTGCGAGCAAGAGACGCTCCCCCTATTGTTCGGCAACTGCGTATCGACGTTGAGAGTGTTCTGCGCGTAAACGGCCGCGCTTTGTTCCGACGAAGTCTGCGCCGCACCGTTCTTCCAGATGTCACGGACAAGCTCGCCACCGACGGTGATCTTGGATTTGAAACGAATGTCGTTGCCGTTCGAATGCACAAAGAAATTCCCGTTCGTATGGACGCGACCGTTGAACAGGAACGTCGGCGGGTTGGTGACTTCGAGATCGTCCTGGTAGAACGCGCCGAATTGAAAAACCGGGATTCGATCATTAAAGAAACGGCGCCGGACCTGCGTTTCCACGCCGGTAGCGTCGTGGCGCGTCGTGATATCGATCTGCCATTCGTCGCGCAGGCTGATCAGGCCTTGATACTGGCCTTTCGTTTGTGTCACGACCTGGGCGGCCCGGAGTTGGGTTATTATCTTCGTGAAAGTATAGCCGTTGGTGGAAAAGAACGGGACAGGTTTGTTCTGAATGTTCGTAATATCCTGCGGGGTCGGGATCAGCTTGTTCTCGACGACAGTCGCAAAATCGCGGGTTGCGTCTTCGAGCGCGGCCTCGCCGGCATTGAACGCGCGACTCTCCGCCGTGTCGTTAGAGGTAATCGCGGTTTCGGAAACCGTGCGCGTCAGGATCAACGCGGCAAACCCGAGCAACATCACCATCACCATCAACGTGATCGCCAGAGCCGCACCGGCATCATTCCGAATTGTCTTCAACTTTGACTGTCTCATAAGGTTATTCCAAGACTTTAGCTTGCTTCGTAGCGGAGATTCTTCGTACTTATGAACTCCTTGATCACGATCGGCGCGGAAGACTGCGCTCCATTGCTCGAGTCGGCGGCGATAGTGATCGACACCTGAATCTGGACGACACTGTTCATTTTGATTTGATTCGTCCGTCCGGAATTGCCGACCGACGGGTCGTCCCCGCTGGTACCGTCTTCCATAAAGTACTTGATCTGAAAATCACTGACGTTGTAAACCAACTCACGCGTTTCGATTTGTTCATTGGCCAGTTTGCCGGTTTGATTTCCGTAGGTCTTCCTTACCAAAACACCTGCCTCGGTGACGCTGTAGCTGATCAAATTCACTTTCTTTATAGTTCCGCCGCCCGCAGTCGAAATCAACATATTGAGCGCTTGACCCGTGCCGGTCGCGGATTGATTGATGCCGAGAGGATCGATCGAGCCGTTTCCAAGCTGGATCGTCGTGGCGTTCGGAATTGAAGTCGCAATCCCAACGACTTGGGTAGTTCCGGTCGAGGACTCAAAGAGATAAAGATCGTAAGGACGGCAGTTCGTTGTGCCGCCGGCGGTAGTGGTAACGTTGACGTTGTTGCCGCTGGCTGCAGCTCCGGTGTAATTGACCAGCAGAGCGCCGTTGAATGCAATGTCACGGCTAATGAAGGCGGCAACATCGGTTTTTCCACCGAAGTTCAACGTATTCGCGGTGATGTTGTCTCCGCCGATAATCGAGGTCATCAAATCGCGTTCGGTATCTGCGTCCGCTTTGATCCCGAAGAGCGCGTTGCCAACGTTGTCGGGAACATTGCCTCCAGTGCGATGGTATCCAAGTCCGGCGTTGATCGCATCACGGCGGAGATACTCCAACGCGATGCGTGCGCTCCGCATTTGATCGATCCGGGTGTTCACCGTGTTCTTCTGAACAGAAGCAAGCCGGGCAACTCCGTAAACGGCCGCAATCGCAATCAAGAAGACCGTCATTGACAGGACCATTTCAATCAATGTGAATCCCTGAGCATCGGGCTTGTACTTCTGATGGACATTGATGTTCATAATTGTCGAGGTTCAAAAATCTTAGTTAACCGGCAGTTTCGCAAGGATGGTTGACTGCGTTTCCTCACGCTGGATCTTTCCGACGAAATATCTGACGCGAACCGTGAAGATCCTCTTTCTGATGGCTCCGTTTTCGATGAGATCCGTTACCTCGATCTTTCGTTCGACTCCCGGAATCACCGCACTGCTGTTGGTTGTCGAATTGACGACACACGATGCGATCGGATCACAAGAGTCATCCGCGGTTCCGTAAATACCATCCGCTCCGGGACTCTCGCGGATGGGTTTCCATCCATCGAGGAAGATCCCGCCGTTGTTGCCGCTTTGAATTTGAAGCGCGTTCCAGTTGTATGTCGTGCCCGTTGCCGCGGGGTCGAATGCCAACATATCGCGAATCGAGAAGATCGTCTCCATCGTCGAACGCACCGTCTCTTTGGACAACGTGCGCTTCTCAGACTCCTGCATCGAAACGACTCCGAATGTCATTGCTGAAAGCGTTGCGAGGACGCCGATCAGCAAAATAACCATCGCGACTATCGTCTCGATAAGTGAAAATCCTGATTGCTTGTTCTGCTTGTGCATAAGTATGAGTTTGTCACTTCACCCACGAGCCGCAACGTCCGTAGGTGTCAAAGGTGCATTTCAACAGCGCAGTATCGCCTGTAGAACCGAGTACGGTAACGGCGCGCACAAGATTCGGACTGGTTACCGACGGCGTGTTTGAATGAACATAGATCGTAGCACCCGAAACCAGGCTCCCTGTTCCGATTCCATCGGTTCCCGCATCGACGACCTGACCGTTCCGCCGGAAACGGAGCGTTATTTTTTGATCGCCCGAACTGAGCACATAATTGCTGGCGAGATATTGCGGCACCGGTATCGGCGATGTCGCGGTTGGCGTCGTCGTGACGTTGTCCGGTTTCGCGCCGATCACAACGCTCGAAGACAACGGCTCGCTCTTAATGACTACATCGTCGTTTGCCGTGGCGATCGAATTTTCATCGATCAGAATGATCCGATTCTTTGTTTTGTTGATCTCGACGCGGAAAGTCGTACGCTGATTGAGGGCTTTTTGTCGCGCTTCGTCGAGAACATCAATGATCTTGCGGGCCTGGTCATCAGCCGCCGTCTTCGTAATGTTGTTAAATGAGTACATCGCAATCGCCGATGCAACGGCGATCACCATCATTACGACAATCAACTCTATAACAGAGAATCCCTTTTGGTTTGTAGAGTTTGACATATGAATCACACGTTCACCCTCTTAATCTTTTAACACGTGACGTACAACTATGTCAATAATTGTTGATATTTGTTGAACATTCATCGTGAGAGCAAAAAAGGGGATTTCCGCGCAGGAAATCCCCTTCGGGCAGTAACGCTCAACCTATCGACTAGTCAAAGCACTTTTGCGGAACGTTTTCCAACGTGTTCTTGATGAGCATATCGACGACGGCGTTGAAGTCGTGGCCGGATTCCTCGTAGACCTTCAATTGTTCGTCCGCCGAGGTTCCGCGGTCGAGGATAGTGTGGATGTGCTCGATCTCTTTTCGCGAACCGAGATCGTCGACAACATCATCAATGAAATCAAGGAGTTCGAGAATCAGATCTTTGACCGGAACCTCTTTTTGCTTTCCGAGGTCGAGCAGTTTGCCGTCGAGTCCGTAGCGGATCGCTCGCCATTTGTTCTCCTGGATCAGACGCCGGTGATAAAGCCGGAAACCGAGATTCTTGTCGATCAGAACCGTCAATTTCGCGACGATCGCCTGGAAAAGCGCCGCGACGGCAATTGTGTCGTCGACCCGTGTCGGGATGTCGCAGATACGAAATTCGAGCGTCGGGAACTTGCAATGCGGCCGGACGTCCCACCAGATCTTGGTGCCGTCCTGAATGCAGTTCATCTTGACCAGCAGATCGAGGTAGCTCTGGTACTGCTGGAACGATTCGAAATGATCCGGAATGTCCGTGCGCGGAAACTTCTTGAAGACTTCGGAACGGTAAGACTTGAGTCCGGTGTTGAATCCGAGCCAGAACGGCGACGACGTCGTCAACGCCAGAACGTGCGGCAAAAAGTAGCGCGCCGCGTTCATAATGTGGATCCGGCGGTCGAGATCCGCGATGCCGACGTGAACGTGAACGCCGAAGATCAGCAGACTGCGCGCGACCATCTGGAGTTCATCGACGAGCAGTTTGTAGCGGTCGTGTTCGAAGATCTCCTGTTCGGACCATTTTGAAAACGGATGCGTCGATGCGGCGACGATCTCGAGTCCTTTTCGTTTCGCGAGCGCCGAAATGATGCATCGAAGCTTTGAAATATCCTCGCGCGCTTCCTGGATATTCGCGCAAACGCCCGTTCCGACCTCGATCATCGACTGGATCATTTCAGGCTTAACTTTCTCGCCCAAAAGGAGTTTGCCTTCGTCGAGGATCTCCGATACGTGGGATTTCAGTTCGCGGGTCACGGGATCGACGATCTGAAATTCTTCTTCAATACCCAATGTAAACTGATCAAACATAGAATCTCCTAATTTGTTTCAAGATTGCGCCGGCCATTGATGATGGACTATTCGAGTTCGAGTTCGCTCTTCAAGAGTCCCGCCGCTTCATCGGTCAGATTGTGGAAACGGACGCCGACCCCGTGCCCCGGATCGGTATAAACGACGACGCCGCTGATCGCCAGTTCCTTGCCGCCGACGATCATCCGCAAGAAGATCAGCGTTCCGGTGTCGAGCCGGGCGTTTGTCGTCATATAAAGTCCGCCGATTCCGATATCGCGAGTGTTCGCGATTCCGGTTGCGTCGCCGCCGTTGAAGTTGACATCGACGATCAGCTTCTTACGGTCCGAACCGCGTCTTTCAGACGGTGAAAGGGCTTCTGAAAAGTCTTTTTCGTTCATATTAGATTGGTTCCAGAGTTATTGGGATTCTGACTTCAAATCCGCCAAAAGGCAAACTTCTCTGACATTCTAGAGTATTTCAACGGAAAGCGCGATAAATTGCAGTGTGCGACGAACGGTTTGTTCAGCTTTGCCACGAATCGCGCCAATAACTCGAAAATGTCTAGACATTGCGAGTTTCGCAAGAACGCAACAGGGACCCGATCTTCGTCATCCGTGCAATTTGTGCGATTCGCGGCAAAATCGAACAAACGGATTTTCAGGCCGAACTCATATCCTTCGCCAGTTTCAAAAAGACCTTCGCCGCGTGCGACAGTTCCGAATTCCGGCGGTATACGATGTTGAGTTTGCGTTCGAGCTTCATTTCGGTGACCGAAAGCGCCTTGAGGTGGCCGCTCGCCAACTCGCTCTGGGCCGAAAGCTTCGGAACGAGCGCGACGCCTGCGCCGGTTTCGACGAGTCGCTTGATCGCCTCAAGCGACGGCAGTTCGACCGAAATGTTCAGCCGTGTCTTGTTCTTTTCGAACGTCTCGATGACCTTTTGGCGATATGGCGAAACGGCGTTGTGCGCGATGAATGTCTCGACGCCGAGTTCTTTGACCGAAACGCTCGTGCGCGGCGCAAGCGGATGGCCCGGCGCGACGATCAGCGCGAGTTCGTCGGTCATCACTGGAACGGCGACGATCGAACTGTCGGTCGGTTTGAACGAAACGACTCCCAGTTCGACCTCGCGCGCGGTGATCTCTTTCGGAATGCGGCTTGCGACTCCCCGCTGAACCTCGATCTTGATCATCGGATATAGTTTCCGAAACTCACGGATCACCGGCAAAAGGTAAAAAACCGTATGCTCGTTCGCGCTGATCGTGACCTTGCCGTGATGCAGATCGCGCATCTCCTTGATCGCGTTCTGCGCGGTCTGCCGCAAATTCAGCATCTGGCGCGCGTAATCGAGGAGAATCTCGCCGCCGAGGGTCAAGGTTCCGTCCTTGGATGAGCGGTCGAAGAGTCTTTCTCCGATCTCCTGCTCGAGCCGTCGGATGGCCTGACTAACCGCCGGCTGAGTTCGATTGAGAACTTCCGCGGCGCGGGAAAAACTCTTTTCCTGCGCGACGGCGACCAAAACCTCCAACTGATTGATGTCCATAGGCGCTTCGCGTCCGATGCCGGGCTAGTTATCTGTCTTTGCTGTTGTTGCTCAAATTTATCAAAATGCGTCCGACATAATCAAATCTTTTATCCGGGATTATGCAATAGAGACTTCTTTCCCGCATCACGCCAAAGACACTTAGAATGGACCTCAATCCTGCTTTTAGCGTCTTCCGCGTGTTTTGCGGGAAAAATCCGGACGTCGGAACGATGCGGTTCCCGGACATCGAAGCAGCCCCACTTTCCGGGGTCTGTGATCACTCCCGCGGATTTCCGTTGACCGGTTTTTCGAAGCCGAAGTATATGCCGACCGACGACAGTCGGCCTGCATCAATCATTTGGTTCTTAGGATCAGCGCGTTGGGCGGCGGTCAGGGCGACCTGTTTGGTCTCCCAGGTGAAGGACGCTGCCCGACGATCGCGTAAACGTCGTATTCGGCCCGCTGACGTCGCGGATTTGAACCGGGCCGGTCGAGCGAGTCGGGTTCAGGCGTTGGGCCGAGCCATTACAAGTCGATGTCGATAACAAGTTTCAGGTTGCTTGTGTCTCCCGTGACGACGTGCAGTTGGAAGTTCTTGAAGCAGTTGGCGAAATGGATCGTCACTTGATCGCCCATATCCTCGTCCTGTTCGCTGATCAATTTCAGCAGTTCACGAGCAATCTGGTCAGAAGACTTGCTCGCCTTGAACTGGTACATGAAGTTGAAATCGCCTTTGACGGTCAGGTGCAGATCCATTCCGAAATTGACGACGTAGTTCCAGAACATATTCTGGCCGAGCTTTTTGAACTGAGACTCGATGCCGTCGACGATGGCGCCCTGCGCCTGCTTCAATGGACTTTTCGGTACGGCCTTGAGTGCATTGGCGATCCAGATGTCGCCTTCCGTCCAGGCACTGCTGTTGAATTTGAAACCGTTGCTTCCTCGTGCACTTAATTCGAATCCGATCATAAAATTTCTCCTTCCGGACTTGACGGTGCTTCCGGCAACTTTTGCTTACTGTTACCGCCGCGCGTCTCGACGACGACCGAATTGCCCGCATCAAATTCCTTCTTGGCCTCGCCGGGAGCGTTTTCGATCGTCATCGTTGCGGCGGACGCGCCGTCTTTCGCGGACGAACTTCCCAATGAGTAATCTGGGTTTGGTATTCGCCGAGAATAAAAGTTGATCAGCGCATCTTATCGTATCACTTTTTGTTATGTATAAATGACTTTAATAAGCTTGACTTTTGGCCGCCGAGTTCGTTAGCATCTTGCTTCAAGTCGTTTGGAACCGAAAAACATTGGATTGGAGCAAAGATGAACCCTGAGAAAATCGATATTTTTGACACAACTCTTCGTGACGGCGAACAGTCGCCGGGTTGTTCGATGAACCTGAACGAAAAGATCCGAATGGCGCGCCAGCTTGAATTTCTCGGCGTCGACATCATCGAGGCCGGTTTTCCGATCGCCTCGGAGGGCGATTATCAATCTGTCCGGGCGATCTCGGAAGAATGCCGCGATGCCCGCGTCGCGGCTCTTTGCCGGACGACGGAGATCGACATCGTCCGCGCCGCGCAGGCGCTCGAGAAGGCCCGACGGCCACGCATCCACACATTTGTCGCGACATCCGACATTCATCTCGAATACAAACTCAAGAAGACCCGGGCGGAAGTTTTGGAAATGACGCGCAACGCCGTCCGGATGGCGCGCGGATACGTCGACGACGTCGAGTTCTCGGCCGAGGACGCGACGCGCAGCGATCCGGATTTCGTCTGCGAAGTATTCCGCGCGGCGGTTGATGAGGGCGCGCGAGTGTTGAACGTACCCGACACGGTCGGTTACACGATGCCGAACGAGTATGCGACGTTGATCCGAAAGGTGAAAGAAGAGGTCGTCGGCGAACGCGACGTCATCATCAGCGTTCACTGCCATAACGATCTCGGACTCGCTGTCGCCAACAGTCTGTCGGCGGTCGTTGCCGGAGCGCGCCAGGTCGAATGCACCGTCAACGGCATCGGCGAACGCGCCGGAAACGCCTCGCTCGAAGAGATCGTGATGGCGTGCGTCGTGCGTGCCGATCGGATGCCGTTCTTTATGGGAATCGAGACTTCGCAGCTCTACCCGACGAGTCAGCTTCTGTCTTCGATCATCAGTTTCGGAGTTCAACCGAACAAAGCGATCGTCGGCCGCAACGCCTTCGCGCACGAGGCCGGAATTCATCAGCACGGCGTTTTGAGCAATCCTCTGTGTTATGAAATTATGACGCCGGAATCGGTCGGCGTGCCGCATAACGACATCGTTCTCGGAAAACACTCGGGACGACACGCGCTTGCCGCGCGCTTCAATGACCTCGGCTACGAACTCGATCACGAGGAAATCGGCGAGGTCTATCAGAAATTCACGGCGCTGGCCGACAAGAAAAAGAACATTTACGATCAGGACCTGCTGGCGCTTTTGCCGAATCAATACCCGACGGCAATGGCGGCGTAGATCGATTTTGGATTTTGGATTTTGGATTGATCGTGAGCTGCGAACCGATCGATCCCGGTGATCCGAAAATCCAAAATCCGAAATCCAAAATGAAAATCACTGTTTTACCAGGCGACGGAATTGGCATTGAGGTCACGCGCGAGGCAGTTAAAGTGTTGCGCGCAGTTGCCGGCGTTTGCGGCTTGAACGTCGAAACCGAAGAACATCTTATCGGCGGCGCGGCAATTCGCGAGGCCGGAATGCCGCTCCCGGAGGCGACGCGTGCAAGCTGCGCGGCGGCCGACGCCGTCTTGCTCGGCGCCGTCGGCGCGCCCGAATTTGATCAACTGTTGCCCGAAGAGCGTCCGGAGATCGGACTCCTGCAGTTGCGCCAGGTTCTCGGCGGATTTGCGAACCTGCGTCCGGCAAAGGCGTTCCCGGCGCTGATCGATTCGTCGCCGCTCCGCCGTGAGATATTTGAGGGGACCGACCTCCTGATCGTCCGCGAGCTTCTCGGCGGACTCTACTTCGGACAGCCGCGGGCGATCGGCGCGACGGAGGCTTACAATACGATGCGATACTCGGTCGCAGAAGTTGAGCGAGTTGCGCGCGTCGCCTTTGAATCGGCGCGTCTCCGAAAGAAGAAAGTGACGTCGGTGGACAAGGCGAACGTTCTTGAGACATCGCGTCTGTGGCGCGAAACCGTCGATCGCGTTGCGAGAGATTATCCCGACGTCGAGGTCGAGCATCTTTTCGTCGATGCCTGCGCGATGCATCTCGTTACGGCCCCGACCCGTTTTGACGTCATCCTGACCGAGAATCTGTTCGGCGACATTCTTTCGGACGAAGCAGCGGTGCTCACCGGAAGTCTCGGAATGCTCGCTTCTGCGACTGTCGGCGGCGCCGTCGATCTTTATGAACCCGTTCACGGTTCGGCGCCAGACATCGCCGGCAAGGACATCGCAAATCCGCTCGGCGCGATCGCATCGGTCGCGATGATGCTCCGGCACACGGCGAAAAACGAAACCGCCGCACGCGCCATCGAGGACGCAATTGACCGGGTCCTTGCCGAAGGTTTTCGAACCGCGGATTTGACGACCGACAAATCGAACGCCACCGGAACCGGAGCGATCGGCGATCTCGTCGCAGAATACGCCGCCGGATTCGCCGCGTCCGACAGTGCGCTCGGCGCCGCATAGGATTCCGCCAGCAGATTACGCAACGACTCACGAAAATTCGTATTCGTCTGTCTTCGTGGTAAAAAGTATTGAATGAAAACGCTCTACGACAAGATCTGGGAGACGCACGTCGTCCGGCAGGAAGCCGGAAAGCCCGCGCTGATCTACATCGACCTGCACCTGATCCACGAAGTGACGACACCGCAGGCGTTCGAAGGGCTGCGCCTCGCCGGCCGCAAGGTTCGCCGGCCGGACCTGACGTTCGCAACGCTTGATCATTCGATCCCGACGATCGGCCGGAACTTGCCGTTCAACGATCCGATCGCCGCGCAACAGGTCGAAACGCTTCGCGCCAATGTCAGGGAATTCGGGATCAAACTATACGATCTCGATCGCATCGAACAGGGAATCATTCACGTCTTCGGTCCAGAACAAGGATTGACGCATCCCGGTCAGACGATCGTCTGCGGCGATTCGCACACCGCGACGCACGGCGCTTTCGGCGCGCTCGCGTTCGGCATCGGCACGTCCGAGGTCGAGCACGTGCTCGCGACACAGTGCCTGCCGCAAAGCAAGTCGAAGAATCTGCTGATCGAAGTCGCCGGCGAATTGCCGTTCGGCGTCACCTCAAAGGATCTGATCCTCGGAATAATCAACCGGATCGGCACCGACGGCGCGACCGGTTGCGTCATCGAGTATGCCGGCAGCGCGGTCCGCGGACTTTCGATGGAAGGCCGGATGACGGTCTGCAATATGTCGATCGAAGCGGGCGCGCGTGCCGGATTGATCGCGCCCGACGAAAAGACGTTCGATTACCTGCGCGGCAAACCGTTCGCGCCGAAGAACGAAAATTGGGATCGCGCGGTCGAATATTGGCGGACGCTGGCCACCGACCGGGGCGCGACGTTCGACCGGACGGTGACGATCGACGCCTCGGAGCTTGAGCCGTTCGTGACCTGGGGAACTTCGCCCGGAATGAGCACGACCATCACCGGACAAGTCCCCGAGCTTTCGGCCGCGAAAGACGAAAACGAACGGAAGTCCTACGAACGGGCCTATGAGTATATGGGACTCGAACCGGGCACGCCGATGAACGAAGTCGCGATCGACCGCGTGTTTATCGGAAGCTGCACGAATTCGCGTATCGAGGATCTTCGCGAAGCCGCGCGCGTCGCGAAAGGCCGCAAGGTTTCAAAAGGCGTCAGCGCTATGGTCGTTCCGGGGTCGATGCTGATCAAGAAGCAGGCGGAAGACGAAGGACTGGCGCGGATCTTCATCGATGCCGGTTTCGAATGGCGCGATGCAGGCTGCTCGATGTGTCTCGGAATGAACGAAGACATTTTGAGCGAAGGACAGCGATGCGCCTCGACGAGCAATCGAAACTTCGAAGGACGCCAGGGTCGCGGCGGACGGACACATCTCGTCTCGCCGCCGATGGCCGCCGCCGCCGCGATCGCGGGACATTTCGTCGACGTCAGAAACTGGAGCTTTGGTTCGGAGTTCCGCCTTTAGGTGGCCCCGGTTCTAAGACACATTCAAGTTCAACGTCGAGGCCGCCTGAAGGCGGAACTCCAAACTCGATCTTATGAAGAAACACACAGGCCAGCCGGTGGCACTTTACCGACCGAACATCGACACCGATCAGATCATTCCGAAGCAGTTTCTGAAACGCATCGAGCGAACCGGCTACGGCGATTTTTTGTTTTTCGACTGGCGTTTTCGTACGGACGGTTCACCCGACACGGCATTCGTTCTCAACGATCCCAAATTCAAAAATGCCTCGATCCTCATCGCCGGCGCGAATTTCGGCTGCGGCAGTTCGCGTGAACACGCCCCGTGGGCACTCGCGCAGTTTGGATTCCACGCGGTCATCGCGCCGTCGTTCGCCGACATCTTTTACAACAATTCTCTCAAGAACGGTCTCTTGCCGGTGCGCCTCGACGAATCGCTCGTTGCCGAACTAGTCGAGCGCGCGAACTCGATCGAAGATTACACGATCTCGGTCGATCTTGAGACTCTTGCCGTCCGTGACGAGCACGGATTCGATGCACGGTTTGAGATCGACGAATTCCGGCGCTACTGCTTGCTGAACGGACTCGACGACATCGCCCTGACGCTTCAGAACGCAAGCTCTATCGATCGGTTCGAGGCGACGCGGCCCGTCTGGAAGAACTTCGCCCAAGCCTCCTAAACAGCTCCGGTTCTTGGGTTTGACAGCCGTCGACCGCGAAAGATACGATAATTTTCGCGAATTTGCCTGCCCCAGTAGTTAAATTCCATCAAAAGCTATAAAATAAGGGAGTTTTTCCGAAAGAACTTCTTTCCTTCATCGTCTATGGGCTTTTCAACAATTGCAATTCACGCCGGAAACGAACCCGACACCGCCACCGGCGCAGTCAGTGTCCCGATCTATCAGACCTCGACCTATGCGCAGGACGGACTCGGAAAACACAAAGGCTACGAATACGCGAGAACACAGAATCCGACGCGCGCCGCGCTTGAGCGGAACATCGCCGCGCTTGAAGGCGCCGAGTTCGGCTACGCCTTCGCCTCCGGAATGTCCGCGACCGACGCCGTGCTCAAACTGGTCAAGGCCGGCGAACATGTGATACTCGGTGACAACACCTACGGCGGAACATTCAGGCTATTTAATCGAGTTTTGTCGAACTACGGCGTCGAATTCGATCTTGTCGACACGACCGACATTTCGGCTGTCGAACGCGCCTTCAAGCCGAACACCAAGATGGTCTTTGTCGAAACCCCGACGAATCCGGTGATGAGCGTTACCGACCTCCAGGCCGTTTCGGACGTCGCTCACGCGCAGGGCGCGAAGGTCGTTTGCGACAATACGTTTATGTCGCCATATCTTCAACGTCCGCTTGAGTTTGGAGTCGATATCGTGGTTCATTCGACGACCAAGTATCTTAACGGACATTCGGACTCGGTCGGCGGGTTTGTCGCGCTGAACGATGCGGAAGACGCCGAATGGATCCAGTTCATTCAAAACTCGGTCGGGGCGATCCTTTCGCCGTTCGATTCGTTTCTTGTTCTGAGGGGCACGAAAACGCTTGCGGTTCGAATGCAGGCACACGATCGCAATGGGCGGCAGGTTGCCAATTTCCTTGCCGAACATCCGAAAGTTCAGAAGGTTTATTATCCCGGATTGGCATCGCATCCGCAGCACGAACTGGCAGCGCGCCAGCAAAAAGGCTTTGGCGGAATGGTTGCATTTGAAACGGGTTCACTGGATAATGCAAAAAACGTCCTGGAGAGCGTCAAGCTTTGTATCTTGGGTGAAAGTCTCGGCGGCGTTGAATCGTTGATTTCGCATCCGGCAACGATGACACACGCTTCCGTCCCGGCTGAAAAACGTCAACAATTGGGTATCACGGACGGTTTGGTTCGAATTTCGGTTGGAATCGAGGATGTCGAGGATATCATTGAAGACCTGGACCAGGCGCTGAGTTAGTAAAAGGGTCGTGAGTCTTGGGTTTTTTGGGTCAATCGCGCGATCATTGGCCAGCGGCTCCCGGCTCCGGAACTCAAAACTTCGTTAATTATGTTGATCGTCGAAACACACGCAACTTCGCATATCGGACGTGTCCGCAAGGGCAACGAAGACAACTACCTTTTGCTGGACATTTCCGATGCAAAGGCCTGGACCAGCTCGCAAGATCCTGACGAGTTCGTGATCGAGTCGCAGCGGTTCCAGATCGACTCCGAAGGTATAGTCCTCGCGGTTTCGGACGGAATGGGCGGCGCGCTCGCCGGCGAAGTCGCGAGCAAAATGGCGGTGGAAACCGTCAGCAAAACGTTTCTTGACGATGATCCCGACAAGACGATCGTACCGGTTTCGGAGAACGACTCGCTCGTCGGAAAACTTTATGAGGCAACGCTCTACGCGAATTATCTGATCCATCAGCAGGGCCGCGACCCCCAGTTTCAGGGAATGGGAGCGACATTCACCGGTATCGGCATCACGCCTGAGGCCGTCGATCTGATCCAGGTCGGCGACAGCCGCGCGTATCTCGTCCGCAACACGAATATTTATCAGATCACAAAGGATCAATCGCTTGTTCAGCAATTGATCGATGCGAACCAGATCTCCGCCGAAGAAGCCGAAAGCCACGCACTCAAGAACGTGATTCTGCAGGCACTCGGTGCCCAGCCCGAGATCTTTCCGGTCTCGGCCCGCCTTATCCCGCGAAAGGACGACATTCTGCTGGTTTGCAGCGATGGGCTTTCGAACAAGGTTTCCGGAATCGAGATGCAAAGGATCGTGCTTGAAAATCGCGAACGGCTCGAAATGGCCTGCGCCGACCTCGTCCGTTTGGCGAATGAAAATGGCGGCGAGGACAACATCACGGTGATCCTGGCGAAGATCACCGGCCCCGAACTGCCCGAAGACGACAGTGACGAAGTCAGGCTCGAACTTCTGAACCTCGGCGACATACACGACACGCAAGATCAGGACACGGCGGAAATTCTTTGATAGATGGACGTTGGATGTCCACGGTAGTTTCTGAAAAAGCAAAAGGCGCGAATTGAACCGGTCGTTCATCGCGCCTTTTGTCTTTCTGGTCGGAATCACTCACTCGCAGTGAACGCCGCGTCCACGCAGTAGAAAACTTTCTTTCCCGCGAAACATCACGCCAAAACGCTTCGTGTATTTCGTTTCGCGGGGAAAATCGGCCTCCGGTCGCCTCTGACGAGAGTCTCATCCCCCCGAGCTTTCTTTCCCTTTCCGCCATTCCGGAAGTTCGCGCGACGTGTTCACCGGGCGAACCCAGATCGAATTTCCCTGAACCCGAACCACTTCGACCTTTTCGCCTTCGATGAGCGGTTTTGAATCGTCTTCGGGGTAGGCGGTCCAGGTTGAACCGAACACCTTCACCGCGCCTTCGTTGAGGGCTCCTTTGCTCTCCGACAAGACGGTGCCGACCTGTCCCGGCAGCGAGTCCATTCCCATCTTCATATCGTTTTCGTCGCCGTGCGAAAGATATCTGACGAAGATCGTCCGCGACATCACGGTGAGAACCATCGAAACACCGGCGAAAACCAAAAACTGGACACCCAAACCGAAACCTAGAAATCCAAGCGCCGCCGCCGCGATCGCGCCGATCCCGAACCAAAAAAGCACGAATCCAAACGTGAAGATCTCGGCGATGATGAGTCCGATTCCGAGTACCAACCAAAATATCCAGGCTAATTGTTCCATCGTCGTTTGAAGAAGTTTACGCCCGAATGATAGCACAAAAACCGACGATTCGTTGGCAATTCGAGGCAATCGTGCTAATCTCTAGAGACTTCGCTTGGGTGGCGGAATAGGTAGACGCACAGGACTTAAAATCCTGCGACCTTAGGGTCGTGCGGGTTCGATTCCCGCCCTAAGCACCAGTTTTCTTGAACGCCTCGTATTTGCGGGGCGTTCGCGTTTTTGTCGGCACGCCGCCTGTTTTGCGGTGGAGGCTCTTGTGATCTGCGAACGTGCGATGGACTTGAGACGCTCGGAATCCCGACTTCCCGTCGGCGACCCAGAAACCTGCCGGACCGTTTATTTTGCGGCCCCGCCCGACGCCGAACAGATCGCTGGCGTACGCGGCTCGATCCGGGGCACGAGTATTGCTCCGTTACGTTCATATGAAGAACACGATTCAGATAACCTTCCTGATTCTTGCAACCGCCGCGGCAGCGTTCGCGCAAAAAGCCGCACCGCAAATGGTGATCGACGAGGCGGAGCAAATCAGCAAAGACAAGTTCGCGTATGTTGTAAAGTCCGCCAAGGGCGCGGTCGTCTACGGCGTTACAAAACCGACGGACGAGATGCTCAAGGCGATCGACAAAGGCCTCGGCGATCTGTTCGCGGTGGCGAAGAAAAACAGATACAAGAAGCGTTTGAAGTTCAGCGACTACACGATCTTCATCGCCAAGCCCGACCGGCAAAAGGACTATCTGGGCAACTACTCGCCTGATCTGGCCGTCGCGGCGAAGCAATATGCGGGGACTGAGTACGACAAAGGCGGTTACATATATGCCGCCGGGATCGTCGTCGCGTTTCAGCCGTGCGCTTTTATGATCGGCGAGCATACGAAGGACTTTAACCGCGTTTCGGATGTTGTTCGTTACGAGGGCGAGCATATCGTCCTGTTCCATAACGACCGAAAACGCTATCAGGAAACCGCCGACCATAGCAAAGGCGGAAGCCATCCGATTCTTCAGTAGTACGAACTCCAAACGAACCATATCGTGCACCTCGTATCCGATATTGTTGGACTTTCCATTCGCTTAGACTGTAAAATGCGGCAGAACCTTGCCGTTTCTGAACTGGCACAATCGTTGCAATAGCCTTCGCGGATGTCGTTTGATTAATCCGCGAAGATGGAGGTCAGATATGATCATTCTTCGTCAGACTGCCAAAGTCTTCGCAATTATCTTCTTGTTCTTTGCAATTTCGGACGCGCAGAGTTCGATCTACAGGCTCGAAGCCGGAACGAAGATCCGGGTCAAAATGGATGTCGAGGTCAATTCCGAAGTCGGAGCGAAGAACGATACGTTCATCGTCAAGACCGATCAACCTGTCCGGAACGGCGAGACGATCCTCGTACCGGTGGGAACGCTCATCGAAGGACGGATTGTCGATTCGAGCGCGGCCCAGTCGGGTGGAAGGGGCGGCAAGCTGATCCTGCGGTTTGAAAAGATCCTTCTCGAAGGAGGCGAAAGCCGCACGATCGAGGCTCTGCGAGAACTCAAGGCTGAATCTTCGCAAAAAGCCTCGGTACTTTCGATCATCGGTGGGACGGCGATCGGCGCGTTGATCGGGGCGGTGACGAAATCCGGAAGCGGAGCGTTGATCGGAGCCGGAATAGGAGCCGGCGCCGGAACGGGAGTCGCACTGGCCCGCAAAGGCAAGAACGTCCGCATCAAGACCGGTGAGATTTTTGAGATCGTTCTTGCGAAAGAAGTCGTTCTGCCGGTAAGAGATTATTGAAAATTTGGTCGTTGAAACCAATGGCCAAGTAAAAAAGCCCGTCGTGAAGGGGAGAGCACGGCGGGCTTTTCGATTTGCGATTTGCGATTTGCGATTTGCGATTTGGGATTTGGGATTTGGGATTTGGGATTCCAAGGATTCCAGATTCGGGAGCTTTGAAAAACCTACTCTACGGCGGTCTCGGTACCGTTTCTGACACAGATGGACACAGATAGATCGGATGCAAGAGGATAGTTCGAAACCAACGTTTCTCTATCGATTGAAACAAATCCGTCCCATCCAGCCAATCTGTGTTCATCCGTGGAGGAAACGCGATTTGCTTCCTTGTCGGTTCTTCAAAGCTCCCGATTTGGGATTTGGGATTCCAGATTCCAGATTCCAGAAATTCCGAGTCGCGTTTCGCGTCATTTAGCGCCATTTCGCGGTCAAAAGCTCTGTCGCCTAATCTGGGCTAGGCAAGTCTTCAGAAATCTTGGAATCTGGAATCCGAAATTCGGAATTCCTGGAATCCCAAATCGAAAATCGCAAATCGAAAATCGCAAATCACCTGGCTTTTGCAACCATTTCCCTTACCTCTTTGGCGAGCGTCGGGGCGTGGAACGGGATGCCGTCCTTGATCGTCCATTCGATTCCGCCCGTTTTGTATACCTTGCCTTCGCGGATCTCCTCGACGCCGAGCGGCGACAGGACCTTCAGATTTTCCAATGGGTTGCCGTTGACGACGATCAGGTCGGCTTTGTAACCGACTCGAACGCGTCCGAGCGTCTCTTCCTTTCCAAGGATCTTCGCGCCGTTCGATGTTGCGTGCTGAATCACCTTGAGCGGATGAAATCCCGCTTCCTGATGTAGTTCGAGTTCGCGCAGCAAGCCGAATCCGTACAACTGATAAATGAACCCAGAATCTTCGCCGGTCCCGATGAGTCCGCCGCGGCGTTCGAATTCGTAAACGGCGTTCATCCAGATCCGGTAATTCTCTTTCCAAAAAGTCTCGTCGGTCGACGACCATCCGATAAAATATGAGCCGTGATTCGCCGGATTCGGCTTGAAATACTCCGCGAGCACCGGATGCAGATATTCGGCGAACGCCGGATTGTTCTGCGCACGCTGCAGATCCCGCGACGCTTCATAAATGACGAGCGTCGGATCCCAGGCGACGCCCGCGGCGACCATTCCGTCGAGGACCTTCATCAGCTTTTCGGGATTCGCCTCGCGCCAAAGACGGCCTGCGTAACGAAACCGATCGACCTCGTTGTTGTAATTGTAAGAGGGAGGAAAATTCTGTCGCCCCGAATCGATCGCCGCATCCGGAATTCCGTACCAATGTTCGATGCTCGTCGTTCCGAATTTGATGTCGTCCCACGCATTGGTTTCCTCAACCCCGACGTGATGCATCACCCGCATTCCCAGTTTGCGCGACTCGTCCATCATCGCCGCCATCAGGTCGCGGTCGATGGTATAGAGCTTGATGCCGTCGTAACCGGCCGATTTGAGATCGCGAACACGCTGGCGCGCCTGCTCGGCGTTCGTCGGCGTCGGCGCGTCGAAATAGCCACCGTAGGGGAATATCCGCGGACCGACGAGTTTACCGGCATTTATCTGATCGCGATAGCCGAGGACTTTCTTGTTCGCCCAGGCGTCGCGAACGGTCGTGATCCCGCACGCGAGCCAGAGCTTGGTGCAATATTCGACGGGCTGCGAAACGCCGCCGCGCTCGTCCTGTGTGTGGCCGTGCAGATTGATCAGGCCCGGCAGAACGTATTTGCCGGTCGCATCGATCTCGACCTCGCCGGCGGCCGGACGGCGCGCCTTGCCTTCTTTGGCCGCGACCGGATCGAAACTTACGATCTCTTTGATCAGGTCATTTTCAACGACGATGTCGAACGGTCCGGAAGCCGGTTTGCCGCTACCGTCAACGACCATCGCGTTGCGGATCACGAGGCGTCCGTAACGCGTCCCGCTGACGATCGTCTTTTGACCTAACGCGACCAGCGGAGCGATCAAACAAATAGCGACAAGAATCGCGACAAATCTCATTTTCATAGACGGATTTTGCCACGAATTGCCCGGATCTTACGAATCGGGCGAGAAGAAATCGAACGGTTTTTGCCACGAATCGTGCAAATTTCACGAATCAGGTATGACGAGAAGACACACCGAAGAATCCAAAGCATTTTCATCCGATACCATTCGTGAAACCCGTGCGATTCGTGAAAACAAGCGCCGATCGAAACAAGAAGCGACAAGAATCGCGACAGATCTCATTTTCATAGAGGGTTTTTGCCACGAATCGTGCAAATTTCACGAATCAGGTATGACGAGAAGACACACCGAAGAATCCAAAGCATTCTCATCCGATACCATTCGTGAAACCCGTGCGATTCGTGAAAACAAGCGCCGATCGAAACAAGAAGCGACAAGAATCGCGACAGATCTCATTTTCATAGAGGGTTTTTGCCACGAATCGTGCAAATTTCACGAATCAGGTATGACGAGAAGACACACCCAAGAATCCAAAGCATTCTCATCCGATACCATTCGTGAAACCCGTGCGATTCGTGAAAACAAGCGCCGATCGAAACAAGAAGCGACAAGAATCGCGACAAATCTCATTTTCATAGAGGGTTTTTGCCACGAATCGTGCAAATTTCTCGAATCAGGTATGACGAAAAGACACACCGAAGAATCCAAAGCATTTTCATCCGATACCATTCGTGAAACCCGTGCGATTCGTGAAAACAAGCGCCGATCGAAACAAGAAGCGACAAGAATCGCGACAGATCTCATTTTCATAGAGGGTTTTTGCCACGAATCGTGCAAATTTCACGAATCAGGTATGACGAGAAGACACACCGAAGAATCCAAAGCATTCGCATCCGATACCATTCGTGAAACCCGTGCGATTTGTGAAAACAAAGCGCCGATCGAAACAAGAAGCGACAAGAATCGCGACAAATCTCATTTTCATAGAGGGTTTTTGCCACGAATCCTGCAAATTTCACGAATCAGGTATGACGAGAAGACACCCCGAAGAATCCAAAGCATTTTCATTCGATACCATTCGTGAAACCCGTGCGATTCGTGGCGACAGCGCCGATCGAAACAAGAAGCGACAAGAATCGCGACAAATCTCATTTTCATAGAGGGTTTTTGCCACGAATCGTGCAAATTTCACGAATCAGGTATGGCGAGAAGACACACCGAAGAATCCAAAGCATTTTCATTCGATACCATTCGTGAAACCCGTGCGATTCGTGAAAACAAAGCGCCGATCGAAACAAGAAGCGACAAGAATCGCGACAAATCTCATTTTCATAGAGGGTTTTTGCCACGAATCGTGCAAATTTCTCGAATCAGGTATGACGAGAAGACACGCCGAAGAATCCAAAGCATTTTCATCCGATACCATTCGTGAAACCCGTGCGATTCGTGGAAACAAGCGCCGATCGAAACAAGAAGCGAAAAGAATCGCGACAAATCTCATTTTCATAGACGGTTTTTGCCACGAATCGTGCAGATTTCACGAATCAGGGATGACGAAAAGACACACCGAAGAATCCAAGGCATTCTCATCCGATACCATTCGTGAAACTCGTGCGATTCGTGAAAACAAGCGCCGATCGAAACAAGAAGCGAAAAGAATCGCGACAAATCTCATTTTCATAGACGGTTTTTGCCACGAATCGTGCAGATTTCACGAATCAGGTATGACGAGAAGACACACCGAAGAATCCAAAGCATTTTCATCCGATACCATTCGTGAAACCCGTGCGATTCGTGAAAACAAGCGCCGATCGAAACAAGAAGCGACAAGAATCGCGACAAATCTCATTTTCATAGAGGGTTTTTGCCACGAATTGCCCGGATCTTACGAATCGGGTGAGAAGAAATCGAACTCCGAACGACCAAAGCGGCACCATTCGTGAAACCCGTGCGATTTGTGGCGACGATCGGTTTCTATGTGAAAACAAAGCGCCGATTGAAAAGTCGCCGAAGTCAAAATAGAATGGTTAGCATCGGTTTTTTTTCAAACACTTATTAAATCAGAGAGGATAAATAACATCATGGCAGCAGGAAGAAATAAGATCACGGTTGTCGGAGCCGGAAACGTCGGTGCGACGGCCGCGCATTGGATCGCTTCGAAGGAACTCGCGGACGTCGTTTTGGTTGACATCGTCGAAGGCACGCCGCAGGGCAAATCGCTCGATCTCGCGCAGGCCGCGCCGATCGACGGATTCGATGTCAAACTCGTCGGCACAAACTCGTATGAGGAAACCGCGAACTCGGATATCGTCATCATCACCGCCGGACTTCCGCGCAAACCCGGAATGAGCCGCGACGATCTTTTGAAGATCAATTCGGACATCGTCGGAACGGTCACCGATCAAGTTGCGAAATACTCGCCAAACGCGTTCATCATCGTCGTTTCAAACCCGCTCGACGCGATGACGCAGGTCGCCTACGTGCGTTCCGGATTCCCCAAGAACCGCGTTATGGGAATGGCTGGAATACTCGACTCGGCGCGTATGCGCTGCTTCGTCGCCGAAGAACTCAATGTTTCGGTCGAGAACGTCACCTGTTTCGTCCTCGGCGGACACGGCGACACGATGGTTCCGTTGCCGCGTTATTCGACGGTCGCCGGAATCCCGATCACGGAACTGATCCCGAAAGACCGCCTCGACGCGATCGTCGCCCGCACCGCGAACGGCGGCGCCGAGATCGTCGGACTGCTCAAGACCGGTTCGGCATTCTACGCCCCGTCGCTGGCGGCCGTCGAGATGGCCGAAGCGATTCTGAAGGACAAGAAGAAGATCCTGCCGTGCGCGGTCTATCTCGAAGGCGAATACGGCATCAACAACCTGTTCGTCGGCGTCCCCGTAAAACTCGGCAAGAACGGCGTCGAGCAGATCATCGAGATCTCACTCACAAACGACGAGCGCGCCGCGCTCCAGAAGAGTGCCGGTTCGGTCCAGGAACTGATCGACGTTTTGGGAATCTAGTCAGGAGTTCACGCTTCAGCGTGCAGTTCATTGTCGATCGGCGCCGCAAGTCATCAGAGATTGCGGCGTCGATTTCTTCTTTTGCAGATCCGCAGCTACACAAATGAGCGATCGGTTTCGCTCGATTCCGCCGAACCGAATCCATGAACTACAGACCAAAAATCTACGATGAGGTAACGTCCGCGAGTCTGGGGGGCGATGTCGAATGGTATTGCGCGAAAGCGCTTCAGACGGGCGGGCCCGTTCTTGAACTCGGGGCCGGAACCGGCCGCGTGACGATTCCGATCGCCGAAGCCGGCATTCCGATCCACGCGCTCGACGCCGACGCCGGGATGCTCGATGGGCTTCGGACCAGGCTCGAAGATCGGCCGGCGCGAATTCGCGAGCTTGTAACCGTCGTGCCCGGCAATATGCGCGACTTCGATCTTGGGGCGCAATTTGCCCTCGTTATCGCACCGTTCCGGGCGTTCCTTCATAACCTCGATGAAAGCCAGCAGCGCGCGTGTCTCGACTGCGTGCGCCGGCATCTTGTTCCGGGCGGGCTCTTCGCTTTCAACATTTTTCATCCCTCGCTGGAGTATATGTCTTATCACGCTGGACCGCTCCAAGGGGTTTGGCGTTGGGTCGCGACGTTCGATCGGCCGGACGGCGGGTTCGTTATGCGATCGGAGTCGAATCGTTACGATACGCTGAATCAGATTGTCCATTCAAATCACAGATATGACGAGTACGGCCCCGACGGGACGCTGATCGGTTCGTGGATGCAACGGCTCAAACTGGCTTATTTGTATCCGAGGGACGTCCGTGCATTGTTGTCGGCGGCCGGCTTCAAAGATATCCGCATCGATGGCGATTTCAACGGCAGCGATCTGTTGAAGGACACCGACGAACTGGTCATCCAGGCGCGCCGGTGACACGCGGACAACCGTCGCCGGCCTTCCGATGATGTGGAACCATCCCATTGGCGGAAGCGCTCTTATCGTTCCTTGAACTGAAGCCCCAACCCCTTCATCCTTCGATAAAGATGGCTGCGGTCGACGCCCATCGAGTCGGCGGCCTTTGAGACGTTGCCTTCGAATTCGGCGAGTTTGTGGAGGATGAACTCGCGTTGGTAGGCATCGGTCGCATCCTTGAACGACGGAAACCGGAAACTCGACGCGGGCGGCTCGTCAGTGATATTGAACCGCGGCAGATCGTCGGCGTCGATCCTGTGTTTCTGGGTCATGATGACGACGCGCTCGATCGTGTTCTTGAGTTCGCGGACATTGCCGAGCCACGCATAGTTCCGCAGCGCATCGATCGCGTTAGCGCTGAATTCTTTTGGTTTCTTGCCGTAAGCTCCCGAAAACCGCTGATTGAAATGCTCGACGAGCATCGGGACATCCTCGATCCGGTCGCGCAGGGGCGGAATCTGAAACGGGATCACATTCAACCGGTAAAAGAGATCGACACGAAAATGTCCGTCATCAATCAGATCGCCGAGTGGTTTGTTGGTTGCCGAAATAACCCGGACGTCGACCTTGATAGGCGTGTTCGAACCGACCGGTTCGAAACGCTGCTCTTCCAGGACGCGCAGCATTTTGGCCTGAACGCGCGGCGACATATCGCCGATCTCATCGAGAAAAAGTGTTGCTCCGTCGGCGATCTCGAACTTCCCTTTTTTGGCTGCAGTCGCGCCCGAAAAAGCTCCTTTCGCGTGACCGAAAAGCTCTGATTCGACAAGTTCCTCAGGAATCGCCGCCGAATTGATTTCGACGAAAGGCGCGTTCCGACGCCGCGATTGGGCGTGGATCGCGCGCGCGACAAGTTCTTTTCCGGTTCCCGATTCGCCCGAAATCAACACGCGGCCGTCGGTCGGCGCAACGATCGCGATCTGTTTTCGCAGCGCGCGCATCGCGACCGATTCGCCGATCATCGCGTATTCTTCCGAGAGTTGTTCCGCGAACTGAGCGTTGACGCGTTCGAGTTCTCGCTGTTTGATCGCATTCCGAACGGTGAGAACGGTCTTTTCAAGGCTCAGTGGCTTTTCGATGAAATCGAACGCGCCGAGTTTTGTCGCATTCACGGCCGTTTCGATATTGCCGTGTCCCGAGATCATCACGACCGCCGAATCCGACCCGTTCTCACGCAAGCGCTCAAGCGTCTCAAGCCCGTCGATTCCCGGCCCCAGCCAGATGTCGAGCAAAATGCACGCAAAATGCGTTGTTTCGACGGCCGCCAGGCAGTCTTCGCCGGTGGCGACGGTCTCGACCTCGAAACCTTCGTCCTCAAGCACGCTGCTCAGCGTGTCGCGGATTCCGCGCTCGTCATCAACTATCAGTACCGTGTTCATTTTTCGGTCAAATCACAATCATACGTCACGGGCGATCAACTCTTCGAATCACCGCTCAGAATCTCAACGACTCCTGAAACATCGCGACCAAGCGCCGGGATTCAGCCAACGCCTTGTTGGACGCGGTGTTCGCCGCGTTTCCGACAACCGCCCGCTCACCATCCATAGTCTTGAACATTTTGCCGGCGGCGAAATAGATCCGCGTCTCTTTTTCGGAATCCTTGCCGAAGAAGAAAATCAAACGGCGGCTTTCATCGAAGAGATACTCCGCCGATTCGGTCATCGCCGAGCGTTTCGTCTCGATCACGATCTTCAGCAAACGATCGGGATACGGGTTCTTCTCGCGGTCGCCGTACGTATAGTAGAACTTCACGCGGGTATTATAGATCCCAACCGCAGGATACGAACCGTTGTTTTTGTTGGCAACGAGTTCGGTCAGAAATGTTGATGATGTTTCTCCGTCGGACTCGCATTCGGCAACCATTTTATCGACCTGCCGCGCAACGTCGCGAATCGCGTCGATTCGTTTGTCGGTCTGCGCAAATAGCGCCGACGCCGCCGAAAACAGAATGAACAAACATTTGATGGTACTTTTCATAAGACCTCCCTATTAAATACCTATCGAGATTCTCGAACTTTCGAAATAATATTTCGTCCCTTCGGAATAGCTGAAAATTGAAAGTTGTTAGCTGAAAGTCCTCGAAATCCACACCATATCGGAAAAAACTTGGTTTTCAGTTCCCATCTCTCAGTTCCCAGTTCTCACTTCTCACCTCTCACTTCTCAGCTCCCGGTTCTCACTTCTCCCTTCTCAGCTCTCAGTTCCCACTTCTCACTTCCCACTTCCCACTTCCCACGCCCACTTCTCCCTTCTCAGTTCTCAGTTCTCACTTCTCAGCTCCCAGTTCTCACTTCCCACTTCTCAGCTCTCACTTTTCACTTCCCGTCGGAAGTTCAACGATGAACTTCGCTCCGCCGCCCGAATTGTTGACGGCCTTGATCTTGCCGCGATGTTCCGACACGATTCGCTGGACGATGGCCAGCCCGAGTCCCGTTCCGCGGCCCTTGGTCGAAAAATACGGCTGAAAAAGCTTCTGAAAATCCGCCGGAGAAATCCCTGCGCCGTTATCCGAAACCTCGGCAACGATCAGATCGCGACCGGAGTCCAGAAAGGACTTCAACGATATGCGTTTGTCCGCCTGAGTTGGATCGAACGCCTCGATCGCGTTCTCGATAAGATTGACGAAGACCCGTTTCAACTGCTCGTCGTCGATCATTGCCTCGGGCAGGTCGGCGGCAAGATTCTGTTCGAGGGCGACTCCTCGGTCTTCATAGAGCGCCGCCGCTTGGGCGATCGTCTCGTTCACGGAGCCGCTTTCGAGTTTTACGTTCGGCAGCCGCGCGAACCTCGAGAATTCGTCGACCAGAGCTTTCAAACTGTTGACCTCGCGCAGGATGGTTTCCGTGCCGTCCTTGACCACGCCCGCGGCCTGTTCCGGATTTCCGCCCAGCGCACAACGTTTCGCGATGCGCTCGGCTGAAAGTTGAATCGGCGTCAACGGATTCTTGATCTCGTGCGCCATTCGCCTTGCGACCTCAGCCCACGCGGAAGCTCGCTGCGCTGCGATCAACTCGGAAAGATCTTCAATGACGAGCACGATGCCGCTCGCCTCGGCGAGCCCCTGAGGCAGCGCCGTCGCCGAGATCGCCACCGGCAAACTTCCGACGCTGTCCGTGCCGCCGGCGACATTCTCGCGCTGCAGAACCGTTTGCTCACTCGCCTGTCCGACACGCCGTGCACGGCCCAAAAGCCGTTCGATGACGACGCGATTCTCTTCTTTGAACAACTGTTCGAGCCGGAATCCGGTGAAATCCGCGTCCTCGAGCCGCAAAATCTGTATTGCGGCGCTGTTGATGGTAGTCACGCGATTACCCGCGTCGAACGAGATGACGCCGGTCGAAAGCGAAAGCAAGACGGTTTCGGTGTAGCGACGCCTTTCCTCGAGTTCGGCCGAGTTCTCACCGAGCTTCGCCGACATTTGATTGAACGAACGGACCAGAAGCGCAAGTTCATCCTCGGCAAAAACATCGACCTGATGACCGAGTTTGCCGCGCGCGATCTCGTCCGCGCCTTCGGCGAGCGCATTTAGCGGTACTGTCAGACCACGGGCAATGTAAACGGCCATCCAACTCGACGCGAAGATCAGAAGGAACGTCAGCAGTCCGAGAGTCGAAAGTCCGATCTGCCGAACCGTCGTTTGCTCCCCCTTGAGACGATCGAACTCGATCAGCGATTGATCGACGAACTGGCTCGCGCTTTCTTCCGCAAAAAGACTCGAAACAACGAGCAATCGACGCCCGTCGCGGAGCGTTGCCACCGCCGCGTCGAAGCCTTTGCCGTCGCTGAGTTTCGGATCGTCGAGACCTCCCGATCGCGCCATCGCGATGGTCGCCCGAAACTCCTCGTTTTGGGCGCTTTCACGTGTTGCCGATTCAACCGTTTTGCCGTCACGCGAAAGAACTTCGACGTGAGACAACCCGCCGGCTTCAGCTACGCGCGCAAGTTCGCCATTTCCGATCTGATGCTCGTCAAGCGTCACGGCGAGCATCTCGGCGGTTTCGCGGAACTTTTCGGCCTGCAACCCTATCGCCTTGTTCTTGATCTCCTGCGAGCGCCGGACGACGTCTTCGGGAATCTGCGTGAACCATCGCTCGAGCGCTCGGTTCATAAAGAGATACGAGAACCCGGCCATCGCAATGATCGGTAAAACACTGATAAGAAAGAAATAAAGCCAGAGCCGGGTCTTGAACTTCGACCCGAGCACGAAAGCGCGCCGCTCGCGCGAGAGTTTCAAGAGACTCCGCAGAAAGATGAAACCGAAAATTACGAAGGCAAAGAAATTCAGCGACGAAAGCGCGTAAAGCAGCAGTGTGTCGTTGGCGGATTCGACCGAGAGTTTTTTCCAAAGGTTAGACGACTGAAGCAGAACCAGAAACGTCATCAGCACGAGCACGATCGCCCCGAGAAGCCACGGAGAGACTCGCCGGACACGCTTTTGATCCTTTTCGGCCATCGGGAAAATTCTAACACAATGCGAAAAGCGAGTCGCCGTTCTTGAGAGTTTCGGCCGGACTGGTTAGTCTTAGTTTCAATGAAACTGAGCAGCATATTTATCGACGATTCGAGTCGCGTTCGGAGTGGGTGGCGCGTGGCGGTTTTTCTCGTTTCATGCTTTTTTGCGACGCTTGCCGCGCTGGTTGCCGGCTCACCGTTGTTTGCGTTGCTCGAAATCCGGATGACGCAAAGCTCGACCTCGGTTCTTGTCATCCAATTCCTGATCTCAGCGACGGCCGCACTGTTTTTCGGCTGGCTCTGGGGCAGATTGTTCGAAGATCTGCCGTTTCGCGCGCTCGGCGCGTGGTTCACGGGCGGATGGTTCAGGGATTTGATCTGGGGACTCGTCATCGGCGCCGCTTCGATCGGCCTGGCGGCCGGAATTGTCGCCGCGTTCGGCGGGCTTTCAATCGGGCTCAACCGCGAGAGCGCTGGCCAAGCGGTCACTCAAACGCTCTTGAACACACTGATCGTGTTCATTTTCGGTGCGCTTTTCGAAGAGGCTTTCTTTCGCGGTTACGCGTTGCAAACTCTTTTTCGTGCGCGATACGCGGCATTCGGAATTGTCCTGACCTCGCTTTTCTTCGCGACGACGCACAACGCCAATCCGGGAGCCAATCCGTTGTCGTGGTTCAACACGTTTCTGGCCGGGATCTGGCTCGCGGTCGCCTATGCGAAAACCCGCAACCTATGGTTTCCGTTCGGAATTCACCTGGCCTGGAATTGGGTCCAAGGGTCTGTGCTCGGAATCACGGTCAGCGGACTGGAGACGCTCGCGCCGGATCCGTTGATGCGGGCAACGGTTTACGGCCCTGAATGGCTTTCGGGCGGAAACTACGGTGTCGAGGGCGGCGTTGCGTGTACCGTTGCATTGCTTGTTTCGACCGCCGTCATCGCGTTTGCGCCATTTCTGAAACCAACCCGGGAGATGCTCGAATTCACGACGCCGGCCGCGGATTAGGCTGGAGCTTTTTGTCGAGGGCGTCGAGAAATTTCGCCACGTGGCGCCGGTTTTCGCCGAAGTCGCTTTTGCCGACACGCGACGCCGAACGCACATTGACGCGGGCCGAATCGCCCGCATAGTTGATGGTTACCTGCAGGTCATCGGTGAAAACGACGACCGGGACTTCCGCCTTGATGACGATCTGGTTTTCCTGTCTCGCCCCGGCGTCCGCCAGTTTCCAGTTCGAACCGTAAGTCGAAAGCGTCGGGATCACTTCGCGCACTGCCCGTTCTGCCGAGTCAGGATCGGCGCGGTAATAACGCGTCACAAGGTGCTTCGGACCGCCGTCCGGCGATGTTTCCGCCACGTTGTCGGGATAGAAAACACGAGCGATGATCAAGATCGCGACCAGTGGCACAAGCACGATTGCCACGATTATCAGCAACTTCTTTTTCATTATTTACACCACTGGAAGATTTAAGATTCCAGGGATACCGGATTCCAGATTCCAGATTCCAAGGTTCGGGATTCCAGGATTCCAGGATTCCAGGATTCCAGAATTCCAGAATTCCAGGATTCCAGGATTCCAGGATTCCAGGATTCCAGATTCCAGATTCCAGGATTCCAGGATTCCAGAATTCCAGAATTCCAGGATTCCAGGATTCCAAGGATTCCAAGGATTCCAGGATTCCAGATTCCAGGATTCCAGGATTCGAAGATTCCAGGATTCCAGATTCCAAGAATTCCATGTTCCGGAAATTCCAAGTTCAGGAGATTTCGGGTCCAGAATCTGGAATCTGGAATATCTGGAATCTGAAATCCCTAGAATCCCTGGAATCTGGAATTCCTGGAATCTGGAATCTGAAATCCTGGAATCTGGAATCTGGAATTCCTGGAATCTTAAATCCGTGGAATCTGGAATCCGTGGAATCCGTGGAATTCCTGGAATCCCAAATCCGAAATCCCAAATCCCAAATCAAACCGCCTGTATCTTGAACGAAATGTCGACCGCTCGGGCGGAATGGGTCAGACGCCCGACGGAGATCAGATCGACGCCGGCGTCGGCAAACGCGCGGACGCGGTCAAGGTCCATTCCGCCTGAGGCTTCGATCAGGACGTTCGGGTTAAGCGAATGTGTCATCTCGACCAGTTTCCGCGCCTCTTCCGGCGTCTGGTTGTCGAGCATCACGATATCCGCACCGGCTTCGATCGCCTCGCGGAGTTGCGCCCAGTTCGAGATCTCGACCTCGATCTTGTGCAAATGCCCGCATTTGATCTTCGCCATCGTCACTGCTTCGGTGACGCCGCCGGCGAGCGCGATGTGATTGTCTTTGATGAGTACGCCGTCGTCGAGACCGAGCCGATGATTCTTGCCGCCGCCGACGGTGACGGCGTATTTTTCGAGCATCCGAAGTCCGGGCGTCGTCTTGCGCGTATCAACGATCTGCGCGCCGGTTCCGTCGACCGCTTTCACGTACTGGCGAGTCAGCGTCGCGATTCCCGACATCCGCTGGAGAAGATTGAGCGCGACCCGTTCACCCGTCAAGAGAACGTCGGCGTAGCCTTTGAGTGTTGCCAGCACCGTTCCGGCCGGGACTTCGTCGCCCTCGATGAAAGTCGTTTCGATCTCCGGATTTTCATCATCGAGCGAAAGAAAGACGGCTTCGGCGACCGTCAACCCGCAGATCACGAGATCTTCTTTTGCAAGGAACCTGCCAAATCCGCGAACGTCCGGCGAAACCGTCGATTGCGTCGTGATGTCGCCACGGCCGATGTCTTCGCTCAAGAACTCGCTGATGCTTGCGAGAACATTGCCTGTTTCGAAAAGATTCATAAAGTTTGACGATTATCTGTGAATTACGCGGCAAACGCAACGCAGACCTTCCGCCGCGAATATCGCGGATCGTTCGAATCTTTGCGCCATTTGTGTTGTTCGTCGCGCAAAGTGATTTATTTCAGAGCTTCAAGATTCAAACGCAGCGCCGAAACCTGCGTCTCGATCTCGGCGACGCGGTCGCGGATTCCCTGCACCTTTTCGACCGGCGCGCGGTCGACGAAATTCGCATTCGAAAGCTGGCCGTTGAGACGTTCATTCTCGGTCTCGAGCTTGGCGAGATGGCCTTCGAGCCGCGCGATCTCTTTTTCAAAATCGATCAATCCCTCGAGCGGCACGGCGATCTCCGCGACGTTCGTAACCGCCTTCGCCGAAGCCTTCGGAACGTCGAGTTTCTCGTCGAGCACCAATTTGTCGGCCCGCGCGAGTTTCAGGATCTGCGCCTCGTTTTCGGCAAAGACCCGGTTTGCTTCCGCGCTCGCGGCCACGTGGATCGCTATCCGATCGGATGGCTTGATCTGCATTTCGGCGCGAATGTTGCGGACTTTGCCGATCAGATCGATGACCGACTGCATTTCGAATTCGGCTCGTTCGTCGATCGCACGGACGTCGCCCGGCGGAAACGACGCAAGCATAATCGTCGCATCCGCCGAGCCATACGCCGCGTGATGAAGCGAGTTCGATGTTCCGGGCAGTTTCTGCCACAGTTCTTCCGTCAAATAAGGCATAAACGGATGGAGCATTCGAAGCGCGATCTCGAGAATCGTCAGAATACGAGTTCGGGCTTCGGTCTTGGATCTTTGATCTTCGTTCCCGTAATCGCTGATCTCGTCCTTTACCAATTCGATATACCAGTCACAGAAATCATCCCAGAAAAAGTGATAGAGCAGCGAGACGGCTTCGTGAAAAAAGTACTTGTCGAGGGCTTTGTTGACGTCAAGCGCGGTGCGGTTGAGGCGCGAGAGGATCCATCTGTCGACGATGCTCGGGGTTTCTGCCGCCTGAAGACGGAACTCCAAACACGAATGGTCGACCTTCGCGCCTTCCGAATTCATCAGACAAAAACGCGTCGCGTTCCAGATCTTGTTGGCGAAGTTGCGGTACGTTTCGATCAGCGCGTCGTTCCAGCGAATGTCCGCGCCGGTCGCGATCGAGGCGAGATAGACACGCGTCGCGTCAACGCCGAATTTGTCGAAAAGATCGATCGGATCGACTCCGTTGCCGCGTGATTTGGACATCGGCTTGCCGTCCTTCCCGAGCACGGTGCCGGTCACGATGACGTCATTGAACGCCGTCCTGTCGACGAACTTCTTGGTCGTCATCATCATTCTCGAGATCCACAGGAAGATGATGTCGCGACCGGTGACGAGAACATCGGTCGGACAAAAGGCATTCAAATCCTCGGTTTCGGTCACCTCCCCGTTCCATCCGAACGTCGAGAATGCCCAGAGCGCCGATGAAAACCAGGTGTCGAGAACGTCGCTGTCCTGCGCCAGATCATTTGTCCCCGCCAGTTCGCAGGCTTCGTCGAATGTTCGCGCAACGAAGATATCGCCAAACTGGTTGTACCAGGCCGGTATCTGGTGTCCCCACCAAAGCTGCCGCGAGATCGTCCAGTCTTTGAGGTTTTCGAGCCACGTCGTGTAAACCCTTTCGTGCGGCACTTGCGGCGAAAAATGCGGGACGCCCTCGGTTCGCATAAGTTCCAGTGCGAGATCGCGCATTTCGTCCATTTTTACGAACCACTGCTCGGACAGGATCGGTTCGACGATGGTTTTGCAGCGTTCGCAGATCGGCAAACTTATCTCGTAATCGTCGATCTTTTCAAGCAGACCGAGTTCCTCGAACTGCTCGATCACTTTCTCGCGCGCCTTGAAACGGTCCAGCCCTTGAAATTCGGCGCCGGCGGCAGCGTTCATCGTCGCGTCGTCGTTCATTACGAGCAGTCGCGGAAGGTCGTGGCGCTGACCGATCTGGTAATCGTTCGGATCGTGCGCCGGCGTGATCTTCACCGCGCCGGTCCCGAACTCGGCATCGACGTATTCGTCGGCGATGATCGGAATTTCGCGGCCGGTGAGCGGCAATTCGATGATTTGGCCGACAAGTTCGGAATACCGCGCGTCCTTGGGATTGACCGCGACTGCCGTATCGCCGAGCATCGTTTCAGGCCGCGTCGTCGCGACCGTCACGCGCCGGTCGGTGCCTTTCACCGGATACTGCAAATAGAAGAGTTTGCCGTCCTTGCGCGATTCTTCCTTGACCTCGAGATCGGAAAGCACGGTCTTGTCCTTCGGACACCAGTTGACGATGCGCAACCCGCGATAGATCCAGCCCTCTTCGTAAAGCGTGCAGAAAACCTCGCGCACAGCCTTCGAAAGGCTTTCGTCCATCGTGAAGCGATGTCGGGTCCAGTCGACCGACGCTCCCTCGCGACGCATCTGCTCGACGATAGTGTTGCCGTACTCTTCTTTCCAACGCCAAGCGCGGCGGATGAACTCCTCGCGGCCGATGTCGAGCGGCGATTTGTTTTCGTCCCTTCTAAGTTGTTCGACGACCTTGCGCTGCACGGAGATACCGGCGTGATCCGTTCCCGGCAGCCACAGCGTACGGAAGCCCTGCATCCGCTTCCGACGGATCAGGACGTCCATCAACGTGTGCTGAAGCGCGTGGCCCATATGAAGGCTGCCTGTGACGTTCGGAGGCGGAATGACGATCGAATACTTGATCGCATTCGGATCCTGATTGATCTCCGGCGCAAAAAACCCGCTCTTCTCCCAGCGTTCATAATGCGAGTTCTCAGCTTCCTTTGGATTGTAGGCTTTGTCGATCTCTATCATTTCTTTTAGTTATTGAATTCTTCCAATCGGAACGGCAACGCGTCGATTGGACGCGCGCGTACTGCCGATCAACTCTCTACGATCAACCAACAATAATTAACAAAGGCCGGTTTTCCTTTTTTGCGAAAGCCGGCCAGATCAAAAACTTGAGTAATCGCGTTCAACTCTGCTCTTTCGCCTCGCCGAGTTCACTGAGAACATCCCGCGTTACTTCGCGCACAACGTCGGCGTCGAGCGCACGCGCGATCCGCTCGGCCAGTTTGTCGGCGACGCGGGCCGTTATGTCGGCGATCATCTCCTCGGTCACGACCGGCGCAGCCGGGGCGACAGGTTCGCTGATCGTCTCAGGTTCAAACGTTTCAAACGCCGGTCGAATTCCTGTTTCTTCGACAAGTGGCGGAAGATCAAGCGGATTGACGTCGTCGAGCCGGACCGGTGCTTCCGGAACGAACGACGGGGCCGGAATGCTTGCCGGTGAAACCTCCGGAACGCTTTCCACGGCCGCCGCCGGCTCATTTGAAATCGCCTCGGCGTCGCCGCCGACAAACGCAAATTCCTTCAGTTCTTGGTGGTCAAGCGGCTGCGTCTTCGCCAGATCGTCTTCGTCAGATTCCGCTGACGAATAATCGACGGCGCTGCTCGCTTCGATCATTTCGTCATCCATTCCGGCGTCGCCGTAATTGTAAGCCGGCTCGGGCGGTGTTTCCATTTCCAGCGTTCTGGCTCCGGTATCGCCGAGATGTTCGAACGGTTCCGCGACGTCACTTGACGGCAGCGCTCCAAACGGCTCGGGCGACGGCTCCGGCTCCAACGTATCTACAAACTCCTGGCCTTCCGGCTCCGGAACCTCGGCAAACTCAACGGGCGGCTCGGCCTCGTCCTCCGTCGCCTGCCCGGCTCCGAGCAGATCAGTAACTTTGTTGACCAATTGCCGAATCGACTGAAACGGCTTCGTCATATAGTCGTCGGCGCCGACACGTCTCGCTTCCGCCTCGTCAAACGGCTCGAACGATCCGACCAGCAAGATGACCGGCAGCTTGCTCGTTTCCGGATTTGACTTGATCCGCTCGCAAACCTCATAGCCGCTGAGGCCCGGCATATTGACGTCGGCCATTACGAGATCCGGCTTGAATTCCGCGACCTTTTCCATCGCGGAATCACCGTCGCCGACCGTCATCACTTCGATTCCTTCGTCGGCAAACGTGAGATTGACGACCTTTTGAACGGTTACGGAATCATCCGCCAAAAGCAGTTTGTGTTGTGACATCAGAATTCGTCTCCCTTTTTGAACGCTATTTTTTCTGGATGAACATACGAAGCATCGTTTGAAGCTGCGCATTAGTGAACGGTTTCGGCAAAAACGCCACGGCTCCGGCCGCAAAACTATCCGACGACAGGCGCGCGCTTTGTTCGGCGGTCATCATAATCACCGGGATGGTCATATGCCGTTTTTCCGATTGCATATATCGAACCAATTCCGTTCCCTGAATGTACGGCATCACGACGTCAAAGATCGCCGCCACGAACTTTTCGCCGGTCTGCAGGATCTTGTACGCTTCCTTTCCGTCGCGCGCGGTGACGACCGCGTAACCTTCCTTTTCAACGATCGCCTTGACAAGGCGCAGGATCGCCGGATCGTCGTCGGCGATCAAGATCTGTTCCGGCTCTGAGCTCGATACTTCAGTCATTGTATTAGTTTGCCGAACGGGTCGAGCAAGGATTCATTCTAGCAAAGTTTGTCCGTTTTTCTAATTTCGGCGAGCGTGGCGGCCAATTTGACCGCGGCGACCAGACTCGATTCGTCCGCCCGTCCGAGGCCGGCGATATCGTACGCCGTCCCGTGATCGACCGACGTACGTATCAACGGCAGTCCGAGCGTGACGTTGACAGACGCTCCGAACGAAAGACACTTGACCGGGATCGTCGCCTGATCGTGATAACAGGCGACGACGACGTCGAACTCGCCGCGATATGCCCGGAGAAAAATCGTATCCGGCGGGAACGGACCGTGGACGTCGATTCCCAGTTTGCGGCATTCATCGATCGCGGGCGTGATCTCAAGTCCTTCCTCCTGTCCGAACATTCCGCCTTCGGATGCGTGCGGATTGAGTCCGGCGACGGCGATGCGCGGCTTTTTCTTGAGCAAGCCGGCGATCTCCAGGTCCGTGAACCCGATCAGATCGACCAGCTTTTCGCGTTTGACGAGCCCGATCGCGTCGCGCAGCGAAACGTGCGTTGAAAGCAGCACGACGCGCAGTTTGTCGGCAAAGAACGACATCGCGAAACGTTTCGTATCAGTCAAAAAGGCAAGAAATTCCGTGTGACCGGGAAAGTCGTATCCGCCGAGTTGGATCGCGGCTTTGCTGATCGGAGCAGTTGCGATCGCATCGACCTTTCCGCGACTCCAAAGCTCAACCGCTTTCTCAATATACTCGGCCGAAGCGCGTCCCGTAACGGCACCGTCCTTGCCGATTTCAAAAGGCAGTCCGATGTTGGCGAGATCGCACACTGGAACGTTCCCGAAAGATCCGTGAATATCGCCGGCGGCGACATCAAGCGCGGGGAACAGTCCGAGAGCCTCGGCATTGTCACGAAGAACACGCGCATCGCCGATGACCAGCGGTCTGCAGATCTCGAAAATCGATCGATCCGCAAGCGCTTTCAGGACGATCTCCGGACCGATGCCCGCAGCATCGCCCATCGTGATCGCGATGCGCGGCAAACTCAGTTGTTTGGTATCGGATTCGTTGGCCACTCAAACGAGGATAACACTTCGGGGCAACGGCGGTTAAGGAGCCGATCAAAAACGAATTCGCGGTCGGACAGACTATTTCTTGGCTTTCACGGGTGGTTTCCGGTCCTCGGCCTTGTACATATACTTGATGTTATGTTTAAGCACCAGAAGATTCGGATCGTCGGTCCGATTTATCTTCAACGCTTCGCGGTCGTGCCATTCGATCGTTCCTTCGATCTCTTCGCCGTCCGTCAAAACGACAACCATCAACGTGCGCGAGTTGATCTGCTTCCGATAGTAAAAGATCTCGGCATTAGTATCGACCTGCACGCTTCGATCACGGTTATCGGGAAAGTCACCTTTCGGACGAGAATAGTTTTGCATATTTCTGACCTCCTGATTCGACTCAGGACTCTAGTCGGCCTGACGGCGGATGAACGTCGGAACACTCAGGTCTTCGTCATCTTCAGGTCTGCCGCTGCCCGCGCGTTGATGGCTGATTCCGACGGCAATTGTTTCGGTATGACCCGCCGTCGACGAAACGGCGGCATAGCTGACGCTGTCAAAGCCGGTCGCGATGACCGTGATCCTGACGGCGTCGTCGTCTTCGTCGCTGAACACCGTTCCCCAGATGATGTCGGCATCGTCGTGCGCTTCGGCTTCGATGAGCGCGATCGCGGCCTCGACCTCATTGAGCGGCGTACTCATTGAACTCGTGATATTGATAAGTGCGCCCCTCGCCCCTTTGATCGAATTCTCTTCGAGCAGACGCGAATCGATCGCCGCCTTCATCGCCGCCACCGCCGCCCCTTCGCCGCGCGCCTCGCCGATACCCATCAACGCAACGCCGCGCCCGCGCATCACGGCCCTAACGTCAGCGAAATCAAGATTGATGACGCCCGATGTCGTGATCAGGTCGCTGATACCCTGGACCGCTTGCAGCAAGATGTCGTCGGCACGTCGGAAAGCGTCCATGATCGAGATCTTTTCTTCAACGTCCTTGAGCTTCGAATTCGGGATGGTGATGATCGTATCGACGCAGCCGCGAAGTTCGGCGAGTCCGCGTTCGGCCTGTGCGGTGCGTTTTTTGCCTTCGACGCTGAACGGCTTGGTGACGACCGCAACCGTCAGAATTCCAAGCTCCATCGCCAGCGACGCGACGACCGGCGCGGCGCCCGTTCCGGTTCCGCCGCCAAGTCCGGTCGTGACGAAGACCATATCGGAACCTTCGAGCACATCCATCAGCTTCTCGTGATCTTCGAGCGCGGCGTTGCGGCCGACGTCCGGATCCGAACCGGCTCCGAGCCCGCGTGTGAGGCGGCTGCCGAGCTGGATCTTGAGCGGCGCTTTCGAATCGTTGAGAGCTTGGAGGTCGGTGTTCGCGACGATGAACTCGACGCCTTTGACACCGGCCTCGATCATCCGGTTGACCGCATTTCCGCCTCCGCCGCCGACACCGATGACCTTGATCTTCGCACCAGTGATCGGAGGTTCGTCGATCAAGATCCTGATTCCGCTGATTTTCGATTGAAGTCCGTCAGTCATTATGATTGCTTCCTTAAAAAACTAACTAATTGCCGTGCTCGTGATGAAAAACTTCAGAGGCTGACCTTTGTGCTGCTCAACTATATATTGTGCCTTCGGGCAAGAAGCATACAACGATTTGTGATTAAAAATCCAGTCCTGAAGTTACATTTACTTGAATTTGCCACGAAAACTTTCGAACCAGGCGGCGACTTTTTGCGTCGCCGTCGTCGGCCCGAGCATCTGTTCGCGGATCTGCCGACGCATCGAAATCAGCGCCAATCCGCACGCGGTCGCCCATTCGGGTTTCTGAACTTCGGCAACGAGTCCGCCGAAAAGTTCGCGATTGACGAATCCGAGTCTGGTCGGAGCGTCGAACACCTGTTCCGCGATCTCGACCATCCCCCGCACCTGCGATCCGCCACCGGTCAGAACGACGCCGCTCGAATTCTGTGCGCCGGTCCGGTTCACCTCGTGAGCCAGGTGTTGGAGCAGTTCGATCGCGCGCGGCGCCAGAATGTCGCACAGGATCTCTTTCGAAAGACCGCGAGTTTCGCTGCGCCCGACAGGGTTGATCTCGATCACCTCCTGTGCCTCGCCGTCGCGGAAGAGAAATGGCGCGACGCAGCCGTAGTCGCGCTTGATCGCGTTTGCTTCGGGAATCGACACGCGCAATCCAAGCGCGATATCTTTCGTGAAGTGCATTCCGCCGAATGGGAAAACGCGCGTGTGCTGCACCGCTCCGCGGCCGAAGATCGTCAGGCTTGTCAGTTCAGCGCCGATGTTTATCAGCGCGCAGCCGTACTCCTTGTCGTCGTCGGTGAGCGTGCTCGTCGCGGCCGCGAGCGGTTCGAGAACCATTCCCTCGACCTCGAGCCCGGCGCGGTTGACAGCTTTTTCGATGTTCTGCTTGCCGGCACTCGGACTAATGATCACGTGGACGCGGCTTTCGAGCCGCGCACCGCGCATTCCGACCGGCTCAGTGATCCCGTCCTGGCCGTCGATGATGAATTCCTGGGGCAACCGGTCGATTATCTCCCAACCGGCCGGCAGCGGCATCGCGCTCGCCGACTCGATCGCGCGTTCGACATCGTCCTCGGTGATCTCGCGGCCCGCTCCGGCAACCGCCACGACGCCGCCCTTGTTCTCACCTTGAAGATGCTCGCCCGAAAGATTGACCGTCGCCATCTGGACCTCGAGCCCGCTGACCTGCTCGGCGTCTTCGACCGCGCGTTTAATCGACTCCGCGACGGCGTCCGTCGTCGAAACGATTCCACGTCGCAGTCCGCGGGATTCGGACTCGCCTATACCGACGACGTTCATTACGCCATTTTCCGATGGTTCGCCGATCACGCACCGGACCTTGCTGGTTCCGATGTCCAAACCGACCGCTTGTATCTGACGATTGATCATTTTTCCTTACCGTTGCCCGCGACCTGCCGCGGAATCAAACGCAAATTTTGTCCGACGAGTTTGATGCCCTCGTATGTTCCGCCTTTGTTGGCAATGCCCTCGATCCCGCGCTGCAGATGCTTGCCGAACTCGTCCTTTCCGAGTTCGATGAAAACGTCGGTGCCCGAATCTTCAATGATGACGCGCGGTTCGTCGAGGTCAGAGAGGTTCACGGTCTTGACCCGTTTGATGAGGTCGAAGGTTTTCCATTCGTCGACCATTTTCTGATAGATCTTGACTCGGGCCACGTTCTCCTTCTGAGCCTTTTCATTCCGGTTCTGGTCCCAACCGGTCAACAACGGCGGATGCTGCTCGTTCTTTGCGACCGGCGCGACGACATTCGCCTCGTCGTCGACCCAAAATTCCGAGCCGTCGATGCGAACTGCCGCCTTCGGCACACGCTCCGTCAATTGCACACGGACGCCGTCCGGGAGAACGCGTGAAACCGCCGCGGATTTGACGAAGCTGAGAGATTCGACGCGTTCGCGGATCGCCGTCAGATCGGCGTTCCAGACTCCGGAGCGCTCGGTCAAATTTCTGACGATTCCCTCGACGCTTTCTTTCGGCACTCGCGCCGCGCCGCGGACGTCGATCTTCCGGACCTCAAAGAATTCCGATGCCGTCACCGTGCGGTACCCCATAAACGCCAGAAAACCGAGACAACCGATGATGGCGACGATAAAGACCAACGGAACCAGAAAATTCACGAGGTTACCGTTTGATTTTGCCGCGCGCCGCGTCGTTCGCCTTTTCGGAGCGGATTTGTTCGTCGTGCGGACGGTCGTTCGTCGTGTTCGTTTTGCCATATTCTGAAAATCGCCTTAACTGGACAATCGTTCGACAAGTTCATCCGAAAGCCGCGTTATGCTTCCGGCACCAAGTGTGATCACGAGATCGTTCTCCTGAAGAAACGGGATTACTTTGTCGGCCGCGTCGGCGACGTCGCCGATGTAAACGGCGTTCTTGTGGCCGTATTGCTTGATGTTTTCGGTCAGGATCTCGGCGGTTACGCCCTCGATCGGATTCTCGCTCGCGGCGTAGATGTCGGTCACGAAAAGCACGTCGGCATTGTTGAAACACAAAGCGAATTCGTTCATCAGTTCGTGCGTCCGCGAATAACGGTGCGGCTGGAAAACGACGACCGTCCGACGTCCGTTGCCGCCGGCCTTGGCGGCCGAAAGCGTCGCCGTGATCTCGGTCGGATGATGGCCGTAATCATCGACGATCATCACGCCCTTCGCTTCGCCCTTGAATTGAAATCTGCGGTTCGCGTTCTTGAAATCGGCGAAACCGGCGGCGATCATCTCAAACGGAATGCCGAGTTCGAGCGCTACTGCCGTCGCCGCCAAAGCATTGTAAACATTATGTTCACCGGGAACCGGCAGGTTGATCTCCCCAAGCACTTCGCTCCCGCGCCAGACGCTGAAACTCGAGCCGAAACTGTCGTGATACCAGATGTCGTGCGCCGAAACATCGGCCTGCGCCGTAATTCCGTATGTCACGCGGCGACGCTTGATCTTCGGAATTATGAGCTGCACGTTCGGATCGTCGAGACAAATGATGCAGGCGCCGTAAAACGGGACTTTATTGACGAAGTCGGTGAAGCACTGCACGACGTCCTCCATCCCCTTGTACGATTCCATATGCTCCTTGTCGATGTTGGTCACGACCGCGACGGTCGGGTTGAGCATCAGGAACGAGCGGTCCGATTCGTCGGCTTCGGTAACGAACCACTCGCTGGAACCGACGCGCGCGTTGGAACCGAGGATCTCGACGACGCCGCCGACGACGGTCGTCGGTTCGATTCCGGCTGCGCCGAGAATGGTCGCGACCATCGACGTCGTCGATGTTTTGCCGTGTGTCCCGGCGACCGCGATCGAATACGGTTTGAGCGTCATCAGTTCGGCGAGCATCTCGGCCCGCGGGATGATCGGAACCTGTGTTTCGCGGGCCCGAACGATCTCCGGGTTGTCTTCCTTGACCGCCGACGAATAGACGACGACCTCGGCGTCACCGACGTTTTCGGCGCGATGGCCTTCGTGAATGACAGCGCCGAGCCTTTCAAGCCGTTCGGTGTTCTTTGACCTGCTCAGGTCCGAACCGGTGACGTGAAATCCGAGGTTGCACAGAACTTCGGCGATGCCGGACATTCCGATGCCGCCGATTCCGATAAAATGAATTTTCTTTACGTGCCTAAACATCGTTCGATTTTGGATTTTGGATTTTGGATTTGGAGTTTGGAGTTTTGACTTCTCCGCTGTCAGTTCTCCGTTTTTTCCTCTTTCCTTTTTCCCTTTTCCCTTTTCCCTTTTCCCTTTTCCCTTTTCCTTTTTCCTTTTTCCTTTTCCCTTTTTCCTTTTTCCTTTTCCCTTTTCCTTTTTCCTTTTTCCCTTTTCCCTTTTTCCCTTTTCCCTTTTCCTTTTTCCTTTTTCCTTTTTCCCTTTTCCCTTTTCCCTTTTTCCCTTTCTTACTTACTCATCTCTTCCATCAGATCGACGGCCGCTTCGGCGGCGTCGCGGCGGCCGAGTTTTCGGGCCGCGGCCTCCATCGCGCCGATCGCGTCGCTGTCGCCGATCAGATCAAGCAGCGTTTTCGACAGCGATTCGCCCGTCAGTTCGGATTGAAGGACCATTCGCGCGGCGCCCGCACGCACCAGCGCTTCGGCGTTCTTTCGCTGGTGATCATCGGCGGCGGTCGGTAGCGGGATCATTATCGACGCCTTGCCAGCGGCCGCCAGTTCGGCGCATGTCGTCGCCCCGGCACGGCAGATCACAACGTCCGCTTTCGCGAACTCATCGACCATATTCGTGATGTAGGCCCGGACGTCGGCGTCCGGGAACGGTGTTCCTTCGTAACGCTGGCGGACGGATTCGAAGTCCGTCTCTCCGGTCTGATGGGTGATCGTGAGCCGGTCCGGCGGTAGCGAATCGAGCGCATCAACCATCGCATTGTTGATCGCGCGCGAGCCCTGAGACCCGCCGAAGATCAGTACATTCACCTTTTCGCCACGGGTTTTCGGCTCGATATCAAAAAACTCGCGACGCACCGGATTGCCGGTGACGACGCCCTTTTTGCCAAAATACGGCAAGGCCTCGTCAAAGGTCAGCGCCGCTTTTCTGATGAACGGCGCGAGCCGCCGGTTCGTAAATCCAGGCAAAGCGTTCGAATCCATCACAAGCGTCGGAATACGCTGAAGCGCTGCCATCAGAAGAACCGGTCCCGAAACATACCCGCCGGCGCCAACGACAACGTCGGGACGGAACTCGCGGATGATCGTCCGCGCTTCGAGAAAACTCTTCGGCAGGATCAGAAGCCCCTTGAGCTTTCCGGCGAAGCCCACATTCTTGAGTCCAGCGCTGTTTATCAAAGAAAGCTGAAAACCGTTTTCGGGAACGATCTTCGTCTCGAGCCCGCGCGCGGTGCCGACGAACAGTACCTTCGACGACTCGTCGCGCCGCACTATCTCGTTTGCGACCGCAATTCCCGGATAAATATGTCCGCCGGTCCCGCCGGCGGCAATCAAAACACGCATAATGTTTGGAGTTCCGCCTTCAAGCGGCTTTCCTCCGTCGTTCGTCGCCCGAAGGCGGAACGCAGAACTATTTCCTTTTCCTCTTAGCAGTTTCCGTCCGATCAACTGACACAAATCCCGCGTATTGAGAAATATTCAACAGAATACCGACGGCGATCAGTGTAAAGATGATCGAACTTCCCCCGTACGAAATGAACGGCAGCGGAATCCCCTTCGCCGGAAGCATCGAGATCACGACCGATATGTTGAACAACGCCTGAACGGTCAGTCCGGTTATCAACCCGATGCCGAGCAACCTGCCGAAACGGTCCGGAGCCATCAGCGCCGCGCGGGTCCCGCGCCAAAGAAGCACCGCGAATGCGATGACGACGCCGAGCGTCCCGACCAATCCGAGTTCCTCGCCGACGACGGCGAAGATAAAATCCGAATACGGGTACGGCAGATAGAACAGTTTCTGCTGTCCCTTTGCAAAACCCTCGCCGAGCACGCCGCCGGAGCCGATAGCAAGCAGCGACTGGCAAACCTGATAACCGGCGTTGGCCGCGTTTTCCGCGCTGCACGGATCGAGAAACGCGATCAGGCGACGAACCCGAAACGGCGCGAAAACCAACATTCCGACGCCGATCGTGACAAGGATCGCAGCGACGCTGGCGAGATGGACGATTCGAGCGCCGGCCGCAAAATAAACCGTCGTGAAGATCGCGCACAAGACGATCGCGGTTCCGAGATCAGGCTCGAGCACAACCAGTCCGCCGAAAAACCCGAGCACCGCGAGGCACGGCAGAACGGTGGTTTTCAATTCGCCGACCGTTTTTTCGCGTTCCGTCAAGAACCAGGCGAAGAAGATCGGCAGCGCGATCTTTGCGATCTCCGACGGTTGGAACGACATTCCCGGAAGCCGGATCCAACGCTTTGCGCCGTTGATCGCCGGAAAAAAGAAAACCGAAATAAGCAGCAGAGCGGTGACGATCAAAGCCGCGGCAATGACGCTTTTGTTTCGGTAAAGCTTGTAGTCGACCCGACTGACGATCCACATACCGATCAGTCCAACGACGGTGAACGTGAACTGTTTGAAGAAATACTGAAACTGCGTCGGGCCTTCCGCATTGCCGCTCGTTTCCTTGAGCGAGATCATCGCCGACGCCGAATAGACCATCACCGCGCCGAACAGCGCGAGCGATGCGGCAATCGCAAACAAAGACCAGTCCATGCGCAGCTTTTTCGCCATTCCAATCTTGCGTCCTTAAACCGATCAGAGACTCAAACCGGACACTTCCGACTTGAAGACACGCCCTCTTTCCTCAAAACTTCCGAACATATCAAAGCTCGCACAGGCCGGAGCGAGCAACACCGAATCGCCAGATTCCGCGGCGTCAAAACCCTTTCGGACGGCATCGGCCATCGAACCCGCGCGGATGATCCCGACCGTCCCGGACAGTTGCGATTCGATATTGTCGGCGTCTTCGCCGATCAGCACCAACGCCCGGACGATCTTTTTGATAAGCGGCACGAGCGGCGCATACGGAGCGTTCTTTCCGCGTCCGCCGAGGATCAGAATCGTCTTTCCCGGTTCCTCACTGAGCGCTTCGAGGGCCTTGAGCGAAGCATCGACGCTCGTCGCTTTCGAATCGTTGTAAAACTTGACGCCGCCAATCTCGGCCACGAACTCGATTCGATGTTCGACGCCGCGGAATTCGCGAACGGTTTCACGCATAGACTCGGGGGACGCACCGGCCGCGAGTCCGGCGGCAAACGCCGCAAGGACATTCTCGACGTTGTGCAATCCGCGGACAAAGATCTCGTCGCGGGTCGTCAGCACCTTTTCTTTGCCGTCGGCGCGGCAAACGAGATCGCGGCCGCGAAGAAAAAGGCCCTCGTCGAGTTCGCGCTGAACCGAAAACATCGAAACATGCGCTTTCAGCCCGCTTGCCCAACTCGCCGTCGTTTCGTTGTCGGCGTTGAGAATCGCAACGTCTTCCGATGTCTGGTTCATAAACAGACGATGCTTGGCAGCCGCGTAATCGGCAAAAAAATCATAGCGGTCCATATGGTTCGGCGTGACGTTCGTCGCGACGGCGATCTCGGGACGGAAGTCGCGGATCGTCTCGAGCTGAAAACTCGACAATTCGACGACCGACCAGGTGTTCTCCATCGCCTTTTGCGTCAATTCGAGCAACGGGGTCCCGATATTGCCCCCGACGAGCGTTTCGAACCCGGCGTTTTTGAGCAACTCGCCGATCAGCGTTGTCGTCGTCGTTTTGCCGTTCGAACCGGTGATGCCGATGATCCGGCCCTTCAAAAATCTGTAGGCGAGCTCGACCTCGCCGATGACCTCGCCGTCCTTGCGTTCGACATAACGCGCCGGGATCGTGTTTGTCGGAATTCCAGGACTGATGACGACCATCTCGATCTGGTCGAGAAGCCACGACGGAATTTGCCCGTCAAGCAATCCGACGCCCGATGATTCCTTCAGCGACCGGGCCTCCGCGGCCCATTCCGCCAGCGGCTTGCGATCGTGAAGCGCGACCGTCGCGCCGTGGGCGGCGAGAAACCGCGCAGACGCAATGCCGGACTTTCCGGCGCCGAGAACGAGAGTTTTTTTACCGCTTAGTTCCACGTTTTGAGTCCCGTTTGGAGTCCCGCGTTCAGGCGGCCACTACTTTAACCAACGAACCGAATCTCGGAGCAGGCCGCCTGAAGGCGGAACTCCGAACCTAATCACCTGAGTTTCAACGTCGACAAACTGAACAACGCGAACAAGATCGCCGCGATGACGAAACGGAAAACGATCTTCGGCTCCTTCAACCCGGAGAGTTGGAAATGGTGATGCAGCGGCGCCTGCAGGAAAATTCGTTTCCCGGTTCCGGTCGTCTTTCGGGTGAACTTGAAATAGCCCACCTGGAGCATTACCGAGAGCGCTTCCATAATAAAAACGCCGCCGATGAAGATCAGCAGAAACTCCTGCTTCGTCAGGATCGCGACCGTTCCGAGCGCGCCCCCGATCGCCAGACTTCCGACGTCTCCCATAAAAACTTCGGCCGGCGGTGCGTTGTACCACAAGAATCCGAGGCTCGCGCCGACCATCGAACCGCAGAAGACCGTCAGTTCGGCCGCTTCGGGTTTATGCGTGATATCGAGATAAGCGGCCCAGCGACCGTCGCTCGTGACATAGGTCAGTGCCGTCAGCGCCGCCATTGCGATGAACGTCATACTCGCCGCGAGACCGTCCATCCCGTCCGTCAGATTAACCGCGTTGGAAGAGCCGAGAAGCACAAAAACGATGAAGAGCAGATAGCCCCACGGGCCGATCCAGGTGATCGCCTGACTGTACTCCGAGATCGCCGTCGATTTGAAAAACGGTATCGCCAGGTTCCAGGGATAATTCGCGACGAGATAAAGGCAACCCCAAACAACGCCCGCCGTCAGCAACTGGCCGGCGAGTTTCTCGCGCTCGGTCAATCCGAGACTGCGTTTCTTGACGATCTTGATATAGTCGTCCGCAAATCCGATGATCCCGAAAAGCATCGTTGCGCCGAGTGCGAGCCACAAATAGAGACTATCGAGCCGCGCCCAGAGAATAGTCGAGAGGAAGACCGATCCGAGGATCAGCACGCCGCCCATCGTCGGCGTTCCTTTTTTGGCCTGATGTTCAAACGAGAGTTCTTCGCGGATCTCCTGACCGATCTTGAGTTCCTCCAGTTTGCGTATAACGCGGCCGCCGAAGACGAGCGTGATTACAAGCGCCGTGATCGTCGCCCACGTCGTCCGGAAAGTGATGTACTGGAAAACGTTGAGGCCCTTGTAGAAGATCGACTCGCTCGCGGCGCCGTATTGTTTGAAGACCAGTTGGTATAAGAAGTAATAAAACACTTTTCTATTTGGACTTTGGACTCCGGAATCTTGGCTCAACCGTCAACCAACTCCGGATCCGGTCATTTGTTCTTTACGTTAAACTTCTCCAACAACTTCTCGATTATTCGTTCCGTTCGCACACCGCGCGAACCCTTCACGAGAATCAGATCGCCCGGTGCGACCATTTCCACAAAACTCTCCGCCGCGATGTGCGAGTTTTCGAAAAACCCGATCTCGCTGTGTCCGGCGCTCTCGGCGCCCCGAACCAGTTCGGCGGCAAAGCCCTCGACCCCGACAAGGACATCGATCCCGAGCGACGCGATCTCGACGCCGGTTTCAAAATGAATCTCCTCTGAATCGCCGCCGAGCTCGCGCATTTCGCCGGCAACGACGATCTTTCGAATCGCGCCCGTTCCGCCATCGACGATCGTCCGGATCATCGAAATCAATGCATCCGGATTCGAATTGTAGGTGTCATTGACGACCGTGAAACCCTCGACAAAATGGAGCACTTCGCCGCGTTGCGCCGGGGGCGCGACGGTTTCCAGACTCGCCGCGATCTCAACGGCGCTCATCCCGAACACGATGCCCGCGGCCGCGGCGGCGAGGGCATTCATTATATTGTGCTTTCCGTTGAGCGGAAAAAGGACTTCGGCCGCTCCCGCCGGGGTCACCAGGGTAAACTCGGTCTCGCCGAAGCGATCAAACCGGATATTTCGGGCCATCACGTCTGCCTCGCTGTCGATCCCGAAGGTCAACGTATTGCCTTTGCTCAGTTTACGCGATGCGATCACCCGGTGGTCGTCGGCGTTAAGGATCGCCGTACCGCCTTCCTTCATTCCCTCGACGATCTCCGCCTTGGCCTGCTGGATCCTCTCGATCGATCCGAGATGCTCGAGATGGACCGGCAAAACATTGAGTTTTATCGCGACGGTCGGCGGCGTGATCTCGCAAAGCCGGGCGATCTCCCGATTCGGGGTCGACATTCCCATCTCGAGAACGGCGACGTCGTAACTCGGATCCTTGACAAGATTGAGCACGGTGATCGGCAATCCGAGACCATTGTTGTAATTCTTTATGTTGCGAAGGACCTTGCGGCCCGAAGCGCTCAAGACGTGAGCGGTCAATTCTTTCGCCGTCGTCTTTCCGGCGCTTCCCGTGATCGCGACCACAGGTTTTCCCCATTCGAGGTAAACGTGATGCGCCAGGTTCTGAAAAGCGATGATGACGTCATCCGCGAAGAGCAGGCGGTCGCGGAACGGAGCGAGTTCCGCCTCGCGCTCGGCGTATCGGTCACGGCGCACGACGGCCGCGACCGCGCCGCGTTCGAGCGCCGAAACAACGTATTTCGTCGAATCCTCGAACTCGCCGTTGAAGCAATTGTCGCGGTATTCGGGCTGCGAAAGCGCGAAAAACACTTCTCCCGCCTGCACCTCGCGCGAGTCGATGACGAAAATGTCAACTCGCGCGCCGCGCAAGGCGGGATCAAGGGTCGAGGCGTCAGCGCCCATCAATTCTGCTGCTTTTTCGAGTTTCAAGTCTTTTTCTTTTGCTTGTCGTCCGAGGATTTGATCTTGCGCCCGTCCGTTGCGAGCGCCGCCGTTTTTGTGACCTTTACTGTGTCCTCCTTTTTGCCCGCAACCGTCTTTTCGTTGGAATCGCGCGACTTTCCATCCTTCGTCGACGGTTCGATCTCCGACGGGATCTCCGCTGCGGTGTAAACTCCGGGACGAATGTTCGCGTCCGGGGCGACATTGAGTTCGGGCAGAATCTGCTCGGCGATCTCCTGAAAGATCGGCGCCGCCACCTGTCCGCCGTCGCGCGCGCCGACCCGCGGTTCGTCGAGGACGACCGCAATGACAACGCCTGAGTTTTCAAAGGGTGCGAAACCGATAAACGACGAAACGTATTTGTCCTGATTTATCTTCTTCAGCTTCGCGTCATACTTCCAGGCGGTTCCCGTTTTGCCCGCAGACGTGTATCCGCTGAGTTGCGCGCGCTTTCCGGTTCCGGTCAATACAACCTGCCTCAGCATCTTCTTCAACACGCGCGCGGTTTCCGGCGTCACCACTTGCGTTTTGCTCACCTCGGCGGCCGGAACAACACTGCCGTCGGCCTGTTTGATTTCCTTGATTATGTGCGGCTGAACCCTGATTCCGTCGTTTGCTATCGTCGCAAAAGCCGTTGCCATTTGCAACACCGAAACCCCAATTTCATAGCCGATACTCATCGATGCGAGACTGTCGCCGTTCCACGTGTTCGGAGCCCGGAGAATACCGCCCGTCTCGGCTGGAAGTTCGACTCCGGACGGCACTCCGAAGCCGAATCTCTGCGCGTAAAAATGGAACTTGTCACGGCCGACCGCGGTCGCCGTTTTCATTGCGGCGATGTTGCTTGAAACGGCCATCGCGTCAACGTAATTGAGCCGCTGAACGCAGTGTTTGTCGACGATCTCGCGCCCCGGGATCTTGAGTGTGCCGTTGCCGCAGTCGACAATGCCGTCCGGGTTTATCGCGCCCTCGTTGATCCCGGCGCTATAGGTCACGAGCTTGAATACCGAACCCGGCGAATATGAATCGTGAACGGCGCGATTGACGAACTGTTCGTTGGTGAATTCGCGGAAGCGGTTCGGATCGAACGTCGGATAGTTCGCCATCGCGAGGATCTCGCCGTTGCGCGGGTCGAGAACGATCGCCATACCGGATTTCGCATTGGCGTTCCTGACTCCCTTTTCAAGAGCGAGCTCCGCCTTGTACTGGATCGAGTGGCTGAGTGTCAGATAGACATCTCGCGGCGGTTCGAGTCGTTCGGTTTCGGTCTCGCCGTAAACGCGCCCAAGCCGGTCGCGGTCCTTTGAGGTCTTGATGACCTCGCCGCGGAGAACCCTCTCCTGCGACTGCTCGATTCCCGCACTGCCGACATCCTCGGCGTTGCTGAAACCGAGAACCTGCGCCGCAAGGGTGTTATACGGATAACTTCGCTTTTGATCTTCCTGCCAATGGAGACCTTCGAACTTCGGCAGGTCGGACTTGCGGAGTTCTTTGTTCTCCAAGACCTGGTTGACGCGCTGAAATGCTTCGTCTTCCAGTTTCGGGGCGAGAACGACGTACTTGCGTTTATTGCCGCGCGCATCCTTGAGTTTCTTGGCGATCTCCGACGGATTCGTTTTGAGGGCCTTCGCGATCTCGCGCGACGCGGCGTCAAGATCCGTTATTTCGTCCGGATTGGCGTATAGCGATTTGACCGGAACCGTCATCGCCAAAGCGCGGTTCGTGCGGTCGTAGATGGTTCCGCGGAGTTGTTTTTCCTTGACCGTTTCGCGACGTTGTCCGGTCGCGCGTCCGAGCAGTTCCTCGTGCTGATTGACCTGCAACTGCACAAGACGGACGCCGATCACGCCGATCCACAATCCGAAGAATCCGACGACGATCAGGAATCTGGTGACGATCGTCTGCATCGGATTCGAAGTCTTCTTTCGCTGTCCACGTCTGGGCATCTTTCTCACCTTTTATTTGCCGGTTTTTGATAACTTCCGTTCGCGCGCATCGATCGATGCGACGGACTCTTTCGACGTCTTGTCGACCCTTCTCTCGCGAGTTTCACCCATCCCCGCCGCGTTCGCCTGCTTCGTCCTTTCGACCGGTCTCGCGTCAACCGTCTTCAGCACCAGCGGATTCGATTCGGAAACGGTCCGGCTTCCCGGGTCTTCGGTCGACTGGATGTTAAGGGCCGTCATCTCGACCAATCCGAGCTTGCGGGCTGCCTTTTTTATCTCGGCCGGCGCAAGCGCGATCTCCTTGGCGAAGATCAGGCGGCGCTTTTCGGCTTCAAGCTCGCTCAACTGTTTCTTAAGGTCCGCGTTCCGAATGCAGTAATTGATCGAGGCGAAGTGTGTCTTTGCGGCCCAGAAAAGTCCGCCGACGATGACAACGCCGCACGCAAGCGTCGCAAAACAGTACTTCCAAGGGAGCGGATCGCTTTCGCGGCGAACGTTCTCGCGGTATGACTTTTTCGGTTGGGTTTTTTTTCTCACGCTCTTTTACTCCTTACAACTTCTTACAAACACGAAGCTTGGCGCTCCGCGCGCGAGGATTCTCGGCTATTTCGATCTCACCGGAAACAATCGGTTTCCGCGTCAGAATCTCCACTTTTCGTTCGGCGCCGCAAACACAATGCGGAAGGCGCGGCGGGCACGAACATCGTCCGGCAAACTTCTGAAAAGAGTGCTTGACGATCCTGTCTTCGAGCGAGTGGAACGTGATCACGGCCAATCGCCCTCCGGTTTTCAAAAGATCGATCGCGTCGGCGATAAAATCTTCAAGTATTTCAAGTTCCCCATTGACCGCGATCCGCAGCGCCTGAAATGTCCGCGTCGCCGGATGGATCTTGTCTTTCGGCCTTTTGCCGATCGCCTTTTCAACCGTTTCGGCGAGTTCGCGGGTCGTTCTCACCGGTTCGCCGATCTCGCGCTTCCAGACGATTCGCCGGGCGATCTTCCGCGAGGCGCGTTCCTCGCCAAGCCGGTAGATCAGGTCCGCGATCTCGGTCTCGTTGAGCCGTTCGAGCAGTTCGGCCGCCGTTTCGTCTTCCGAGTCCGGATCCATCCGCATATCGAGCGGCGCGTCGAAGCGAAAACTAAAGCCGCGTTCCGGACTGTCGAACTGCAGCGACGAAACCCCGAGATCGGCGACGATCCCATCAACTTTCTCCGGAACGACCTGTTTGATCCCGGCGAAATTCGCGTGAATGATCGTCAGGCGCTCCTTGTATTTCGCGAGCCGCGCGGTCGCGATCGCGATCGCCGCACGATCCTGATCGATCCCGATCACCCGCACGGTGTCGCCGGTTTCAAGGATCGCCAGCGTGTGGCCGCCAAGTCCGAGCGTCGCGTCGACGATCGTCTCGCCGGGCCGCGGCGCCAACCACTCAAGCGTTTCGCCGAGCAGGACCGAGACGTGCAGATTTTCGTTTTCTCCCGAAGGCATCTTCAAAGAACGTTCAGCGTTTTAGAGACACAAATCGACTGTTCAGTCAAAAACCGACTTCCCGGAAAATCCAATTAGTTTTGTTCGCTAGTTGCGCGGCTTTAAGGGTAGTTTGTACAATTGACCGTCCGTCTTTTTCATTACCGCGCAGCCCCTTTCTCTTTGGCTTGTAGTGCTTAATCGCTTAAGACACTGTTTTGTGGAAAACTGACCTGTCCAACGCTCTTTATTGGACTTCTTCAACTAAGTGTTAGGAGTTTAGCTCTAATTTTTGACTTCTGTCAAGCGGATTTTTAATCAAGTGTTTAATTTTTTGCGAAATCTTAAACGGTTTTCGGTTTAGAAACTTCGGCCTTCAGACCGACCGGATCCTGTACATACAAGCTATCCGCAAATCGGCTAATGATCGCACAAAATATGGTGGTTTCGACCAAAATTCAGGACTCGCGTTCGGGCGGTCGCTGACGCGGCTTTGTTTGCAAACTCCGCCATTTGCGCTAAAGTTTAGAATTCGCGAATCCAATGAGCGCATCGTTCTTACAGCTTTTGTTCTTCGGAATCATCGTCGCCGGGGCGAACGTCCTCGGCGGCCTGATCCTGTTTCCGTCCACCATCCACCGAAACTACAAGCGGTTCCTCAAATACATACTCGCGCTCAGCGCGGGTTTTATGCTCGCCCTGACGTTTCTCGAGATCCTGCCGAAGACCATCAAACTTTGGCAGACGCCGGAAAATCTCGCGCTTGCCGGCGAGGATCTGTATGTTCCGATGTTGTTATTGCTCGCCGGCTACTTGTTGACGCAATTTTTCGAGCATACGATCGCGCCGCATTTTCACCTCGGCGAAGAAGTTCACCAAACGGAACACATCAAGCCATCGTCGGCGTACACGGCGATCGGCGGCCTGATGATCCATACCTTTTTCGACGGCGTTTCGATCTCGGCCGCCGCGCTGCTCGATTACAAGGTCGGAATTCTGGTTTTCATCGCTGTGTTTCTTCACAAATTCCCTGAAGGATTTACGATCGGCTCGATGATGCTCGCTGCCGGCAAAGGCTTGCGCGAGGTCCTGATCACGACGTCGCTCGTCGGTCTGACGACCATCATCGGATTGCTTGCGTTCTATTTCATCGGCACGAACGTCGGCTTCTCGCTCGCCTACGCGCTGCCCCTGGCGTGCGGCGTAACGCTTTATGTCGCGGCCAGCGATCTGATTCCTGAAGTCAATCATCACGCCGGAAAACGGCCGCTCGTTTCGCTTTCTGTCTTCGCCGGCGTCGCCATCTTTTTCGCATTGCATTTCCTGCTTCATTCGCTGCTCGAAGGCTGATTTCCCGAACTTCGTCAAGCGTTCTTCGTATTCTCTCTCGGTTCTGTCAAAATGAATGTACAGATGAAAATAGTTCGCAGCGGTTCCCGGTATTTGGCGGCGTTTGCCCTTTTGATCGTCTGCGTCTCGTTTGCGTTCGCGCAGACGAACGAACCGCAGTCGCTCGACAAATCGCCGCTTCCGCAACCGACGGAGCCGGTCAACGATTTTGCGGGCGTCCTCGATGACGCGACGAAGCAGCGGTTGAATCAGAAGATCAAGGAATTCAAAGCGAAGACCAATCCGCCGGTCGTTCTTGCCGTCGCGATAGTCAAGACGACGGGCGGGCGGCCGATCGAAGAATACTCGCTCGCCGTTTACCGCGGATGGAAGATCGGCACGATGACCGACGACAATCCCGGCGCGTTGCTTTTCATCGCCGTCGACGATCGGCGCTATTTTACCCAGGTCGGCCGCGACCTTGAGGATGAACTACCCGACGGCGTCGCTGGCCAACTGCAGCGTCAATATCTCGTTCCGGCGCTAAAGCAGGGCGACTACAACAAAGGCGTGAGTGATACGATCGACGCGTTTATGCGCACGATCGAGCAAAAAACGGGAACGGTCACGCCAAAACAGGAACCGGGCAAAGAGAAATCGCAGGTGGCGGGGGTCTCTTTCAAATCTGTCGTCTGTTGTCTCGTCGTGCTCGCGATCATCTTGTTCATAATCTTCAGCCGCAGATCGGGTTCGGGCGGCAAGAACCGCAACGACCGCGACAGGTGGGGCGGCGGCGGCAGTTCAGGCGGTGGCTGGATCTTCTTGCCCGGCGGAGGCTTCGGCGGCGGATCGTCATCGTCTTCGAGCTGGGGCGGGTCAAGCGACTGGGGCGGCGGCGGCTCGAGCGATTGGGGCGGCTTCGGCGGCGGCGGTGACGCCGGCGGCGGCGGCGCTGGAGGGGATTGGTGATTTCGGATTTGGGATTTCGGATTTGGGATTTGGGATATTTGGGATTTGGGATTTCGGATTTGGGATTTGGGATATTTGGGATTTCAGAGATTCCAGATTCCAAATTCCAGATTCCATTGAATCTGGAAGATGTTGGAATCCGGAATCTCTGGAATCTGGAATTCCTGGGATCTGGAATCCGTGGAATCTGGAATTCCTGGAATCCGGAATTCCTGGAATCCGGAATTCCTGGAATCCGGAATCCGTGGAATCTGGAATCCGTGGAATCTGGAATCCGTGGAATCTGGAATCCGTGGAATCTGGAATCCGTGGAATCTGGAATCCGTGGAATCCGGAATCCGTGGAATCTGGAATCCGTGGAATCCGGAATCCGTGGAATCTGGAATCCGTGGAATCTGGAATCCGTGGAATCTGGAATCCGTGGAATCTGGAATCCGTGAAATCTGGAATTCCTGGAATCTGGAATCCGTGGAATCTGGAATCCGTGGAATCTGGAATCCGTGGAATCCGGAATTCCTGGAATCTGGAATCCGTGGAATTTGGAATCCGTGAAATCTGGAATTCCTGGAATCTGGAATCCGTGGAATCTGGAATCCGTGGAATCCGGAATCCGTGGAATCTGAAATGTTTGGAATCTGGAATCCTTGAAATTCCGAGATTCGATTTACGATTATGGACAATCAACTCAGAGCCTTTCTCGATGACTTGAAGTCGACGCACGGCGGGAATCTGGTGTCGGTCGTGCTTTACGGCTCGGCGGCGGCCGGGGATTTTGTGCCGCGGGCTTCGGATTACAACCTGCTCGTCGCACTGGAAAAGATAACGCCGCTCGAACTTCGCAACGCCAACGCGTGCACGCGCGAATGGGCGCGGCTCGGCCATCCGGTTCCGGTCTATTTCACCGTTGACGAACTCAAAACGGCGGCCGACGTTTTTCCGATCGAGTTTCATCAGATGGAACGCGCGCGACGAGTCCTTTATGGCACCGACGTCCTGGCCGACCTGAAGATCTCGGACGATTTTCTGAGGCACCAGACCGAGTACGAGTTGCGCAGCCGCCTGATACAGCTTCGCCGAAGCTATATTCCGGCATCGCAATCGGTCAACGGACTCGTCAATCTGATGGCCGAAAGCCTGACTAGTTTTGCGGCGCTGTTTCGGGCTCTGCTTTTGCTGAAGAAGATCGAACCGCCGACAGACAAGCATTCGATCATCGCGCGGACCGTTCTCGAGCTCGAATTGGACGGAAAACCGTTTGAAAAGATCTTCAATATTCGGGAAAATAACTTCGAAAAGAATTTGACGGAGGTTTCGGCGAACGAGCTTTTCGCCGAATATATGGAACAGATCGAACGGGCAATCGCCGCGGTCGATCGGATGAGGGATTCGTAAATTGTTGATAGTTAATGGTTAATCGTTTTTCAGCCCCGATTTTCAGGAAAGCTCGATTAACTTGTTAACGATTAACGGCTAACAATTGACTATTTATGAGGAGACAAATGAAAAAAGCAGTATTACTAACCATCGCCTTGTTTTTCGCGTTCGGGCTTTCCGGATGCAGTTACAACGATCTGACGGCCAAACAGCAAAAGGTGAAAAGCAGTTGGTCAAACGTTGAAAGCAGCCTTCAGCGCCGCGCCGATCTGATCCCGAATCTGGTGGAAGCCGCAAAAATGGCGGGAATTCAGGAACAGGAAGTCTTCGGCAAGATCGCCGACGCGCGCTCAACTCTGCTCAGCGCGCAGGGCGCGACGCCGCTCGGAACCGAGGGAGACAAGTCGCCCGAACAGCGCAAAGCGGTCATCGAAGCGAACAGCGGGTTAAGTTCCGCGCTCGGGCGACTGCTCATGTTGCAGGAAAACTATCCGCAATTGACTTCGAACGAGTCGTTTTTAAAACTTCAGGATGAGCTTGCCGGAACCGAGAACCGGATCAACGTTTCGCGCATCGATTATACGAGAGCCGTCGAGGACTACAATACCTTGCGCAATTCGTTCCCAAGCGTCCTGACCGCGAGTTTGATGGGCTTTAAGGAAGAACCGTACTTCAAGGCCGACGAGGGCGCAAAGACGGTTCCGAAGATCGACGCCGAATCGTTGCGCAAGAAGGACGAACCGAAGACGAATACCGCGCCGGCGACGAACACGGCCAACACAACTCCGGCTGCCAACACGGCGCCCTCGGCCAACACCAATAAATAGTCGGATCTGAATGCGATAAAAAGGCGTGATTTCGGGATTTTTCCGAGATCACGCCGTTTTTGTTGAGGAGAAATCCAAAATCAGAAATCAGAAATCAGAAATCCAAAATCTAAAACCCTCTGCTGCTGCACATCGAGCAGTTGTCGCACGGCTTTCCGGCGGGCTCATACGGGCATTCCTTTTGATTGTTCAGGCGGTCGAGGATGACGTCTGCAATTTCGCCAAGGCTCGTGAAGCGTTGCAGTGCCGGATGTTCCAACTTTCGATTCTCGATCTGCGGACGAGAATCCGACGATTCCAGCTTCGACTCGAGCCGGTCGAGGCGCTGATTGAGTTTTTCGATGGTCAGGCGCAAATCATCGCCGCCCTCCGCGCGCGATTCGGCTTTCAGCAGCGCGGCGATCTGTTCGGCGAGATTGTTTGCAGTTTTGTCGTTCAATTGCTTGTCCACGTCGGCGATCAACCAACCACCGGCGGCGGCGACAGTTTTACTTCTTCATTCGGCAAAAGATCGACATAATCGACGACCCCGACAATTGCCGAATCGATCGCGGCACCGGCTTTGCCCGTTGCGGCCGTCGAAGCCGACCATCCTTCCTGAGCGATGACGACGATGTCGCCCTCACCCGAGTTCACCGAATCAAGCGCGAGGCAGGTGTAATCCATATCGTCGCCTTCCGGGGTGATCTGGCGGCACAACATAATCCGCGTGCCTTCGTAGCGCTGATTCTTTTGCGTCGCGACGACGTTTCCTATGACACGAGCCAGTAACATTTGCGATTTGCGATTTGCGATTTGCGATTTGCGATTTGCGATTTGCGATTTGCGATTTGGGATTCAGGAAGTGCAAATCCACCCGATCTTCCCAATCATTGAGGCTTCCCTTTTGCCCTTTTTACTTTTGCCTTTTTACTTTTGCCTTTTTACTTTTGCCTTTTTACTTTTGCCTTTTTACTTTTGCCTTTTTACTTTTGCCTTTTTACTTTTGCCTTTTTACTTTTGCCTTTTTACTTTTGCCTTTTTACTTTTCCCTTTTTGCTTTTCCCTTTTACCCGACATTGTTCACATGTGCGTCGGAATCGACGATCCCGACGATCGTGCAATCGGTCGGCGTTTCGTCGCGTTTGAACGGGAAACTCGCCTCCTTTCCGCGGCACCAAAAAACCAGTTCGCCGACGCCGGCGCCGACCGCATCGAGCGCGACCATCGGCTTCCCTTTCGGCTCCAAATCCGCGTCGAGCGTCTGGACGATCAAAAACTTCCGACCGTGAAGCGATTCGTTCTTCACGGTCGAGACAACGGTTCCGATGACGCGCGCGAGCTGCATTTCTTGATTATGGATTTCGGATTTTGGATTTTGGATTCGAACGAGGCGGCCGTTCTATCGGCGCCCCAATCCAAAATCTAAAATCCAAAATCCAAAATCAACTGACGTCGATCTCGTCGATCACGCCGATTATCGCCGAATCGACCGGGCAGTCCTTGTTGCCTTCGGCCATACGCGCCGACGACCCGCCGACGACGATCACTTTTTCGTGAAATCCGGCGCCGACCGTATCGACCGCGACGATGTAACCGCTCTGGTCCGTACCGTCGAGATTGATCGGCTTGACGATGAGCAGTTTCTTGCCGTGCAGACGTTCGTCCTTATGGGTCGAAACGACAGTGCCTAAGATGCGTGCGATGATCATTTTTCAGTGGTCAGCGATCAGTGGTCAGTTAACAGCCAATTCCGACTGCTGGCTGATAACTGCTCACTGCTGACTATTTAAGAACTACCGGCAAACGTTCGTCGACGCTCGAGTGCGGGCGCGGGATGACGTGAACCGAAACCAGTTCACCAACGCGTCTCGCGGCGGCGGCTCCGGCATCGGTTGCCGCTTTGACCGCAGCGACATCGCCACGGACGATCGCCGTCACGAATCCGGCGCCGATCTTCTCGTATCCGACAAGCTGGACGTTCGCCGCCTTGACCATCGCGTCGGCCGCCTCGATCGTCGCGACAAGCCCTTTTGTTTCAACCATTCCCAATGCTTCTTGCATTCAGTTTCTCCTGCTGACTAATAATTGCGAAAAGAATGTAAATTCTACCCTACATTTGCCGCCTGTGCCAAAAGTTCGATCAGTTCTTCGCGGCTCAGGCTGATCTTTCGCCCGCCGTCGGCCGCGTGAACGTCGCACGAGATCCCGGATCCTTCGAGATAGCCGCAGGCCTGACAACGCGCCGTCGCGGTCAGATAACCTGCCTTTTCGCGGATGTTGATCAGTTTCGATATCGCGTCTTTCGGCAGATCGTTGGCGCCGCCGAGAGCGCGGGCGAGAATCGCGATCTTTGCCGTATGCTCGAGCGTTTCGAGCCGGTCGAACGCTTGCCAGAGGTCCGCGCCGTACGCGACCGCGCCGTGGTTCGCCATCAAAAGCGCATTGTGATGCTCGACGTAAGGCTTCATTGCATCGGTCAGTTCATCGGTTGACGGCGTCCCGTAGTCGGTCAGCGGCACGCAGCCGAGCGTCAGGATGACTTCCGAGAGAATCGGCGCGTCGATCGCGAGTCCGGCGACGGCGAACGCGGTTCCGTGCGGCGGATGCGCGTGGCAAACGGCCTTGATATCTGGCCGCATCTTGTAGATCAGAAGATGCATCGCCAACTCCGACGAAGCTTTTCGATCGTTCAGTGCTTTGCCGTCGATATCGGTGATCGCCAAACAATCTTCCGTCATACGCCCCTTGGAGGTCATTGTCGGCGTCGCAAGAACACGATCTTCATCGAGACGAATGCTCACGTTGCCGTCGGACGATACGACGTAACTTCTTTCGTAAAGCAACTTACCAACTTCTATGATTAACTTTCGGGCCGCTGATTCTTCCATATCGGTCGTTTTCGAAGTTTAACCGAAATCGCCCCCAATCGAAAACTAGCCGGACTCTTTTCGAACGCAAAAAAACGCTAAATCATACGAATTTTCATTCGTATGATTTCGCGGTCTTTTCGCGGTTGGCTGAATTGTCTAACGGTTCGAACGCGAGCGCGGAACCGAATCCATCGGCATCGTCTCGACCGGCGGAACGTCGAGCTTCAGTTGTTCGACGCGGTTTCTAAGTTCGAAATTCTCTCGGCGAAGTTGCTCGTTCTCAACATTCATCCGCTTCTTGCAGTGGTTTCGTTTATGCGAACCGTGACGCTCGAAACGAGAAAAACCAACTGAAACAAAAAAACTCGCAACAAAAAGCCCGATGGCAAAGGCGACGAAAAACGGCAAAAATCTCTTAACAAAACCCATTTGTAACTCCCTTGAAAAAAAATCCCTCAAACAATTATTCGCGTCAGGCGCGCCGCAGGTTTCAGTTTTTCTTTCCGTTCGAAATTGGCTGCGCAAGAAAATACGATAGACTTTCCAACGAGATCGTCAGATCAACGGTCTTAAGTTTCACATTTTCCGGAACCTGCAACGGTACCGGCGCGAAGTTCATAATAGCTTTGATGCCTGAAACCGTAATTTGTTGCAAAACAGTCTGCGCAAATTCCGCCGGCACGGCAATCACCGCCACATCTATATTAAACTCTTCCGAGATTTCCGGAAAGTTTTTTATGTCAAAAACACTGACCTCGCCGATGCGTTCACCGATCTTCGCCGGATCCGAGTCAAACAGCGCCGCAACCGCGAAATTCGACTGCGCGAACCGATAATAATCCGCGAGCGCCGTGCCGAGCCTGCCTGCACCGATAATCGCAAGGGCGTGCGGCCGGTCGAGTCCGAGGATCTTCGTCAGTTGTTCACGAAGTTCATCGATGTTATAGCCTACGCCGCGGATACCGAAATCGCCGAAATACGCGAGGTCCTTGCGAATCTGAGCCGAGTTCAAGTGGAATTTCTTCGCGAGCCCTCAGACGAAACCGTCTTCTCCCCGTTCGCCGAAAGCTGGTTGAGACATCTAAGGTAAATGCTCAGCCGATTCGTGGTTAATTCTGAGATCTTTTCAACCTTCATTTGCATATGAAATTATAGCGACAAATTGTGAAAAGTTTAACTAGGTCAGTGCAAAGTGCAAAGTAGTGAATGGGCAAAAGCGAATAACTCCGCACTTTGCACTATGCACTATCCACTATGCACTATTAAGTTGCCGTTCCTTCCCACTTGCTCTATAGTGTTTCAAGGATGAAACAATGATCGCTTATCTTGCGGGCAAATTGTTGGAAAAGGAAGCGAATACGGTGATCGTCGATGTCGGCGGCGTCGGGTACGAGGTAGTAATTCCGCTTTCGACGTTTTACGAACTCGGCGATGTCGGCACTGATGTTTCGCTTCGCATCTACACGCACGTCCGCGAAGACGCGCTGCAGCTTTTCGGTTTCAAAAGCATTCGTGAGCGCGAACTTTTCTTGAATCTGATCGGCGTTTCGGGCATCGGCCCGAAAATGGCGATCACGGCGTTGTCGGGAATGAGCGCTGACGAGATTATCGCCGCGATCCGGACGAACAATCTTGTCCGCCTCAATTCGATCCCCGGGGTCGGAAAGAAAACCGCCGAGCGGATCGTCATCGAATTGCGTGACAAGGTCGCGAAATTGTCGGCCGCCGGCAGCGACGAAGCGAGGGCCGATGACACGGCCGGGCTTTCGGGCGATTCGATCTACGACGATTCTATCTCGGCGCTCGTGAATCTCGGCTACCAGCGCGCGGCGGCCGAAAAGGCACTGAAACAGGCGATGCAGGAAGGCACCGATATCAGCGTCCAGAAACTGTTGCGGCGCAGCCTTCAGATCCTGGCGAAGTGACGTCGTACGAGTCACGCGTTCACGCGTGGTCAACTTGTTGTTTCCGAAACTTGGTCCAGATACCAGTTTGACCGGCCTGAATTCGATGAAGCTTGAGATAATCAACCGCAAGCCTGATATCCAACGTTTCGACGCCCCATTGTTGTTCGTTCACGGAACCGGTCACTCGGCTTGGTGCTGGGACGAGAATTTTCTTCCTTACTTCGCTACAAACGGTTTCGATTCGTACGCGCTGAGCTTGCGCGGACACGGCACGAGCGAAGGCGCCGAGAATCTGAAATGGACATCGATCGCCGACTACGTGAACGACGTCGCACAGGTTGCGTCCGCGTTCGAGTCTCCGCCGGTCATCGTCGGGCATTCGATGGGCGGGTTGGTGGTTCAAAAGTATCTTGAACTTCATAGCGCGCCGGCCGCCGTGCTTGTCGCGCCGTCGCCGTCGGAAGGGATGTTTCGTTCGGCGATGTTTCTTCCGCTGAAGCACCCGCTCCTGTTTTGGAAGATCGGCCTCAAACAGGACTACTCGATAATGTTCTCGACCGTCGAGCGTGCAAAACGGTTTCTCTTTTCCGATGACGCCGACGAAGAACGCATTGCCGGGTACGTCGGGCGATTCGGAAAAGAGTCGTACCGAGCGAATCTTGAAATGATCTATAATTTGCCGGACACGCGAAAGATCACGGCGCCGATGCTTGTGGTTGGGGCCGAAAACGACGCCCTGGTTGCGGTCCGCGCGGTCGAAAAAACGGCCCGCGCTTACAATGCGGACTGCAAGATATTTACGGAGATGGCCCACGATATGATGCTTGAGCAACGTTGGCGTGAGGTTGCCGACTTTGTTATCGAATGGCTTGGGAAGACAATTCGTTGATTTGAAATGACCGAAGAACTCGAAAACTTAAGCACCCGCGACCCGAATGCGCTCGACGACGAGGCGCAGATCGAATTGTCGCTTCGGCCGACGAAGCTCGCCGAATACATCGGCCAGCGCAAGGTCAAAGATAATCTGCGCGTATTTATGAAGGCCGCCCTGACGCGGCGCGAGTCGCTCGATCACGTTCTTCTGACAGGCCCTCCGGGCGTCGGAAAAACGACCTTGAGCGCGATCATCTCAAATGAAATGGGCTCGCAGCTGCGCTCGACGGCCGGCCCGATCATCGAAAAAGCGGGTGACCTCGCGGCGCTTCTGACGAACCTTGAAGAGGGCGACGTTCTGTTCATCGACGAAATCCATCGTCTGAATCCGGCGATCGAGGAAGTTCTCTATCCGGCGATGGAGGATTACAACCTCGACCTGATGATCGGCCAGGGCACCGCCGCGCGTTCGATCAAACTCGATCTGCCGAAATTCACGCTGGTCGGCGCGACGACGCGGCCCGGATTGATCACGGCGCCTCTCCGCGGCCGTTTCGGGATCATCTTTCATCTCGATTTTTATTCGATCCCGGATCTGCACACGATCGTCGATCGTTCGGCGAGGATTCTGGGCGTCGAAATCGATCACGCGGGCGGCAACGAGATCGCCCGGCGCTCCCGCGGCACGCCGCGCATCGCCAATCGACTGCTTCGACGCGTGCGGGATTACGCGGAAGTGGACTACGACGGGCGGATCACGGAAGAGGTCGCGAAAGACGCGCTCAACCGGATGGAGGTCGACACCTACGGACTCGACGAGATCGACCGCAAATTGTTGATGACGATCATCGAAAAATTCGACGGTGGCCCGGTAGGCCTGAGCACTCTCTCGGCGTCGATCCACGAAGAAAAAGACTCGATCGAAGAGATCATCGAGCCTTATCTGATCCAAACGGGTTTCCTCAACCGAACCCCGCGCGGCCGCACCGTAACGCGCCTCGCATACGAGCATTTCGGATTGGATTCGCTGCTCAAAGCGAGCCTCGCACCGTCGCTGTTTGACTGAGACCCTTCCAGGAACCGCAATGGAAATCTCCGATAGTTGCGAGTCAATAAGTGACGGTGCGCGCCTTAATTATGATCTGTCATTTATTATCTGTCCGTTGTCGCGAAATGGACGGTCTCAGGCGCACTTGAATGCCATTGGAAGGTTACCATCCTACGAAACTCAGTTGGAGGCGCATCATTTCATCGCTTATCATTATTCCGTTTTTGGCGAAATACGCGTTTTGGATCGAGAATGCCGGACACAACGATTTGACCGCAAACGGCGGCGATGCGTATCTTCAGGCCATCCAGGACTTCGCGGCGAAATTGTCCGACTGATCCGGGCGACCTTTGCGTCCGTTCCAGAAAATGTCCCGGCCTCGGGGGTTCAACAAGATCCGTAATCACAAATCCCAAACCCAGAATCGAACCAGCCAAAGCGGCCCGTTTGCCACGTCGTCTTGCTGTTCACGGTCCGAGCGGTTGCGGAAAATCTTCAGTAATACGCGCAGGCTTAATTCCGAAAATGGCGAGCAACCCAATTTTCTTTTACCCTTCGCGGCCTCATCAAAATGGTAACCACAATCGGCGCCGCCCCCTGCTGAAAAAATAATTGCTCGCCCTGCTGTTATGGCCCTTATAAACCTTCTCTACAATCATATTCACCCCATCCACCTGCGGATTCCCGTTAGAAGTAAACGAATCGGCACGAACGATCATCACCACATCCGATGATGCAAACTCCGAGCCCACAGTCGGGGCCGGCAGGCACGAACAGGCGTAGGAAACGCTATGGGCGAAGAGCAGGAAGGAGATTGCGAATACTAGCTTTTGGAACATAATCATTTCTTTCCGCAATTTTTGAAAGGCATCCGCAATTCCCATCCGGTTATATCTCGATCGGCGATGATCGAAGCGGTCGCACGCTTGGTTAGAAACCTCGGCCTTCTCGTCAAAGTCGCCTTATCCGTAAAGGACGGATCACATTCCTTAACCCGGCAGCAGGCCAAAAAATACGTCGGGCTAATCCAGACCCCGGCCCCTTTGATGGCCCGCAGGCTGAAACGGCCTTCGGCATCGATTTGCAAGTCGCCCCCATCGCTCCGCATCTCACCCGGAGGCCTGCTTCCATAATTAAGGATTCCACCGCCTATCTTTTCGCCGTCTGCATAAAGTGCGCGCCCCGAAACAGTAACAACCTCGAAGATTTCACTCAAGCGGATATCTATATTATTGATCTCCACACCGGGTCCGAGTTTCAGCGATTTGCCGGGGATGCGAGCATCTGTCCCGGTGTAGTAATGTCGAAAATAGGGCTCATCCGGGCTGAGGTAGCCACCCTCGTTAACGATCACGACATAATCGCCCGGCAATTCAGTGGCCAGCTCATAGCGTCCATCTTCACCGGTGCTTACCCAAACCGGGCGTTTTCTTATAACCTCATCGAGATCGGTATTGACCAGGGCTATCCGCGCCCCTTTTACCCCAGCGCCGTCCGGCCCGTAAACCCACCCCCGCACCCGAGCAGGTTCCAACGGGAAGGCATAGAAAACTGCGTTAGCGAAGATAGTTATAACGAAACCAAGAAAAAGTTTTCGAACCATGGCTTCATTTTACATCACCTGTAAAGGCCTTTTGATACCCGAAGAAAAGCAGCGGGAACACCTCGAAATAAATCGAAGGATCTCAGAAATCGATGCCGCCATCGAAATATTCAAGGAGGATATAATTGGCCTCGCAAAAAATCCAGAGTTTGCTGGAATGAAACGCTCTCAATACTTCGACTATATCGAAGAGAGACTGAATATCCTCTCCGAAAGGACAAGATCAAGGGGTAAACTCAATTTGCTCGATCTCAATAATCATCGATAAAAACTGGATACTCAAAGAAATTCGCAGCCTCGAAATAGACCGGCTTAGAGAGATTTTTGAGTTTTTTGAAAAAGAGTTTGGAAATAGCGGACATAATCAACTGAAAGCCGTAAAAGAGAACTTTTCCCAAAACGTAACAATCGGCGAAGATGCCGTAGGTAACACAGTTATTACAGGAAAGAATAATCATATAACTATTATCCAGACGTCTAACACCTTTGATGTTGTTCGCGGCATAACAAATAAGACCTCCGCTCAACCGCAAATTGCAACGAATCCCTATCTTGGCCTGGCGTCTTTTTCCGAAAAAGACTCGAAATAATTCTTTGGACGGGAACAATTAATCGATGAAATCTGGCAAGAATTTGATCGGATGCATCAAAGTCTCACTCTTCGTCTTCCCTTAATTTCTCCAAAACGGAAAAATCCTCGAGCGTCGTAACATCGCCCGCAATCGCGCTGCCGGCGGCGATCTCGCGTAGGAGCCGGCGCATGATCTTGCCAGAACGCGTCTTCGGGAGCATATCCGTGAAACGGATGTCATCCGGTTTTGCCAGAGCGCCGATCTCCTTTGTTACGTGATCGCGCAGTTCCTGTTTGAGTTCGTCCGTTCCGGTTCGGCCGCCTTCGAGCGTCACAAATGCCGCGATCGCCTGTCCTTTGAGTTCGTCCGGCCGCCCGACGACCGCCGCCTCGGCGACGGTTTCGTGCGAGACGAGCGCGGACTCGATTTCCGCCGTGCCCAATCGATGGCCGGAAACGTTGATGACGTCGTCGACGCGTCCCATTATCCAGTAGTAACCGTGCTCGTCGCGCCGCGCGCCGTCGCCGGCGAAATAATTGCCGGGAATTTCGGACCAATAAGCCTGCTTGTAACGCTCGTCGTCGCCCCAGATCGTGCGGAGCATCGACGGCCACGGATGTTTGATGACGAGATAGCCGCCTTCACCGGCGGCCACCGGTTTTCCCGATTTTGTCACGACATCGACGCTGATCCCGGGCAAAGGCCGCGTCGCCGTTCCGGGAACCGTCGGCGTTGCGCCCGGCAAGGGCGAGATCATAATTCCGCCGGTTTCCGTCTGCCACCAAGTGTCGACGATCGGGCAGCGGCCTTTGCCGATGATCTCGTGATACCACATCCAAGCCTCGGGATTTATCGGCTCGCCGACCGTCCCGAGCAGACGCAGACTGTCGAGGTTGTGTTTGAAGGGATGCTGTTCGCCCCATTTTATGAAAGCGCGGATCGCGGTCGGAGCAGTATAGAAGATGGTGACCTTGTGGCGGTCGATGAGATGCCAGAATCGATCCTGTTCCGGATGATTCGGTGCGCCCTCGTACATAAAAACCGTTGCGCCGTTGGCGAGGGGACCGTATACGACGTAAGTGTGTCCCGTGATCCAGCCGATATCGGCCGTACACCAGTAAACGTCTTCGTCCTTGAGATCGAATACGAGTTTCGTCGAATAGACCGCGTGCGTCAGATAGCCGCCGGTCGTATGCAGAATACCCTTCGGTTTGCCCGTCGTTCCGGACGTGTAAAGGATAAAGAGCGGATGTTCGCTGTCAAGGCTCGCCGGTTCCAGTTCATCGTCGGCGATCTGCATCATCTCGTGCCACCAGTGATCGCGCCCGGGGCGCATTTTAATCTCCGAGCCGGTGCGTTTGTAAACGACGACGCTCCGGACCGACGGCGTATGCTCGACGGCTTCGTCGACGGCGTCCTTGAGCCGGACCTCGGTTCCGCGTCGGAAGGCGCCGTCGGCGGTAACGATCATCTTGCACCCGCAGTCGTTGACGCGGTCGCGGATCGCTTCGGCCGAGAATCCGCCGAAGATGACCGTGTGCGTCGCTCCGATCCGGGCGCAGGCAAGCATCGCGATCGCGAGTTCCGGCACGAGCGGCATATAAAGCGCGACGCGGTCGCCTTTCACGATTCCGAGTTTCTTGAGGACGTTCGCGAATTTGCAGACCTGCCGATATAGTTGCAGATAAGTCAGCGTGCGGATCTCGCCCGGTTCGCCTTCCCAAATGATCGCGGCCTTGTTCTTGCGCCACGATTTGAGATGGCGGTCGATGCAGTTGTATGAAAGGTTGAGTTTTCCGCCGACGAACCACTTCGCGTGCGGCTCTTCCCATTCGAGAACGGTATCCCACTTTTCAAACCAGTCGAGATTTTCGGCCTGATTCGCCCAAAATCCTTCGGGATCCGCTTCGGCCTCGGCGTAAAGCCTTTCGTATTCCTCGAACGACTTGAGATGCGCGTTCACTGAAAACTCCGGCGGCGGCGGAAAAACCCGCGATTCAACCAGTACCGATTTGATGTTGTTTCCTTGATCAGACATATGCGTATTTTAGCATTTGCGATTTTCGATTTGCGATTTGCGATCGCTTGTTTTCCCGAGAAAAACCCGAAACTCCGCGAATGGCTTGGTGTGCAAACGGACGGACAACCCCACAAATCCAAAATCCAAAATCGTCAGGCCGGTCCTTCGATATCCGGCACGAGTTCGGGATGTCCCTCGACTTCGGGATGCTCCGGCAGCCCGTGTTCACGGCGATCCTCGAGTTCGTCCCAGATCTTGACGTTTTGGGTGTCGGGCAGCAAAAACGACCCGACAACGAAAGTGATTCCGGCGATGATCATCGGATACCAAAGCCCCGCGAGAATGTTCCCCGTTTGAGCGCACAGTATCAGGCCGATCGTTGGCAGCAATCCGCCGAAAACGCCGTTGCCGATATGGTAGGGCAGAGACAAAGACGTGTAGCGGACCTTCGCCGGAAACGCTTCGACAAGATACGCCGCGATCGGCGCGTAAACCATCGTGACCCAGATCATCTGAACGAACACCAGCAAGACCAGCATCCCCGAGTTGGCGTTCGGCGCGGAAGTTACCGGCACGGTCAGTTTCTGTCCGGCGGCGTCGATCGTATGCGTGACCGGCGCGAGTTTCGGTTCTTTGGTGATCGGGTCGGCGGTCGATTCGATCGCCGAAACGTTGTTGCCGGCGAAATGCACCATCCCCTGATAGATCGGATAGTAACTCAGAACCGCGAGGAGGCAGCCCGCCATCATTATCTTTTTGCGCCCGATCCGGTCCGAAAGCCACCCGAAGAAAATGAACAAAGGGATCGCCAGAACGATCGCGGCGGCAATGATGTAACTTGCCTGGACGCGCTCGATCTTGAGGATCGTCTGCATATAGAACAACGCGTAAAACTGCCCGGTGTACCAAACGACACCCTGGCCGGCCGTCGCGCCGAAGAGCGAAATAAGGACGCGTTTCAGGTTGGCGCGGTTCGTGAACGCATCGACGAGCGGTTTCGACGACGCCATTCCGGATGACTTTATGTGTTGAAAGATGGGCGATTCTTTCATACGCATCCGGATGAACAGCGACATTCCGACAAGAACGATCGAGATCAGAAACGGAATGCGCCACCCTGCCGTGAACGAGTCTGCACCGAATGCGTCCTTCGTCATCCAGGTTTGCAGCCCGATAACCACGACAAGCGATATCAGAAGGCCGAACGACGCCGTTATCTGTATGAAACTGGTGTAAAATCCGCGAGACCTGTCCGGCACATGTTCGGCGACGTAAACGGCCGCGCCGCCGTACTCGCCGCCGAGCGCGAGTCCCTGCATCACCCGGATGACGATCAAAGCGATCGGCGCCGCGATTCCGATCTGGCTATAGGTGGGCAGAAATCCGATCGCCGCCGTCGCGCCGCCCATCAGGAGCAGGGTCACGATAAAGGCGTATTTGCGCCCGACGACGTCGCCGATTCGGCCAAAGAACAGCGCACCGAACGGCCGCACCACAAATCCGACCGCAAACGTCATCAGCCACATAATGTAGGCGAGATTCTCGTTCCCCGGAGGATAAAAAAGCGGCGCGATGATCGTCGTCAGACTGCCGAAAATATAGAAGTCGTACCATTCGATGACCGTCCCGGCCGATGATGCGCCGATGACCTGCCAGATCTTGTAGTCCTTTTTAGCGTGTTCAATTTCAGCGATTGTGGACATAAGGTATTTGCGATTTTTGATTTGCGATTTGCGATTTTGGGGGTTTCAGGATTCCAGGATTTCAGGATTCCAGGATTCCAGGATTCCAGGATTCCAGGATTTCAAGATTCCAGGAATTCCAGGATTCCAGAATTCCAGGATTTCAAGATTCCAGAATTCCAGGAATTCCAGGATTCCAGGATTCCAGAATTCCAGGCCTGGAATCCCTGGAATCCCTGGAATCCGATGTAATCGCTGGAATCCCTTGAATCAGATGAAATCCCTGGAATCCCTGGAATCCCTGGAATCCTGGAATCCTGGAATCCCTGGAATCCCCAAATTGTCCTTGCCTGAAATAGGTTGACCGTTTTTTGAGTTTAATTTCAACTCAAGGAGCGAACAACTATGGCAAATTTAAGTGAATATGAAAAGCTGACGGTCAAGGAACGACGCAACAGGACTTTCAGTGAAGAGTTCAGGCGAAAGAAAGTGGGTGAGATCGAGCGTTGCGTCACGTCGGTCAGTGAGGTGAGCCGCGAATATCAGGTTTCCCGGTCTGCAATATATGCATGGATGCGTCAGTATTCACGTATGAGAAAAAACAGGAGCGGCTTGTGCTGGAGAGTCTGAGCGACACGAGAAAGATCAAGGCGTTGAAGGAAAAGGTGAAAGAGCTGGAGCAGGCTGTCGGGCAGAAGCAGATACAGATCGATTTCTTTGACAAGATGATCGATCTGGCGGAGGAAGAGTACGGCATTGATATTAAAAAAAAATGTACTTCAAAGCCCTCCGGTGGTTCTGGTCGAACCGGGAAAGGCACGGGCACAAAATGAATCAGCTGTATCGGGCAATGGGTATCAGCAAGCAGGCGTTTCACCAGCATACGGAACGTCATCTCAGGATGTTGGAAGAGCAGGAGCAGCTTCTGCCGGTGATCGCCGAGATACGGCGCGATCATCCGCAAATGTCGTCGCGCGTCATGTACGGGATGATAAGGCCGATGCAGTTTGGCAGAGACCGGTTCGAGCAGTTTTGCTTTTCGCACGGGTTCAAGATCGAGCGGAAAAGGGCATATCACCGCACGACGGATTCGCGCGGGGTGACGCGATTTGACAATTTGATTGCCGGATTCGAGTTGACGGGTGTAAACCAGGTTTGGGTCAGCGACATAACCTACTACAGAATAGGCGAAAGGTTCTATTACCTGACCTTCATTATGGACCTCTTCTCAAGACGGATCGTGGGCTATGCGGTCTCGGACAACCTGATGACCGAACACACCACGCTGCCGGCAATACGGATGGCGATCGCGGGTCGCCGGCCCGCACCTGGTCTGATATTTCATTCGGACGGCGGCGGCCAGTATTACTGCAAGGAATTCGTGAAACTGACCCAAGCCTGTAATATGAAAAACAGCATGGGCACGAGTGTCTATGAGAATCCGAATGCCGAACGCGTAAACGGAACTATTAAAAACAGTTACGTCAGATTCTACGGGCCGGAGAATTTATCCCAGCTAAGGCAGATGACTGAAAAGGCGGTCAATATGTACAACAATTACAAGCCGCATACGGCATTGAACTCCTTAAGCCCCGATGCATTCGAAAGGCAGCAGGAACGAGTTTTCTTAGGCATGGAGGGTTCAAAAGTAATTGAAGAAAAGCCGGACAATAAATGCCCGGCTCCGCGACAAACTACTTCGTCACCCGGAGGTCTATCCCTGGTGAGTTGCTCTCCAGCATTGCTCACTTCCGTTTCGATCTCCGAAACGAAGGTATCCGATATTTTGACGAAAAAGCAAACAAATGTTTTCTAGCAAACTCAAAAAACGGTCAACACTATTCAGGCATTGACAAATCGCAAATCGAAATTCGCAAATCGCAAATCACTCGTCTTCTTCCTTCTTCTTTCCGGTAAGGATCTCACGCATCACTTCGGCGCCGGGGATCAGTTTCTCCCACATCTGCGGCGCGGCGCTCGCCATTTCGAGCATCGACCGGAAACGATTGTCGAATTCTTCTTTTGTCTTGAGATAAGCGTTGAAACTCGCAGCAAGGTGATTCTTGAAGAAATCCTGCACGGAATCCTCGCGCGAACGGAGGATCTGAAACAGAAACTCGGTCGGAAGAATCGTCTTTTTGTTCTTTTCCTCTTCGAGTATGACCTGTATCAATACTGCCTTCGTCACGTCCTCTTTCGTGGTCGAATCGACGACTTTCAAATCGCGACCGTCCCTGACGAGTTCCGCAAGTTCGTCATAGCTGATGTAGCCTTTGGTTTCCGTGTTGTAGAGTCGCCGGTTGCCGTGACGTTTGATCACGAGTTGTGCGTCGGCGGTTTCATCGGCTTTTTTCTTGCGCGGCATAGTTCGGGAAGATTACCACAGTTTTTCGGCCGAATTAACCGTCGAGAAGCCGAAACACATCGGTCCAACCACCAAAAGGCGCCTGGCATTCCTGCAAATATGTGTTTTGCGATATGGCTAACATCTCATATTCATAGATGTTTACCCCGTGTTTGATGTATTTGTCTCGCAGATGCGAGATTTTTGCTTGACATTCGTTTCGGCTTCGACTATCTTGTAATTGGCAAACGGAAGTTGCCCGGTATCAAACGGAATTATTTAGTGAGGAGATCAAGACAATGACGAAGAAAGCTACAAATCAGATTCAGGAAGGAATCAACACGGCGATGGAACTTTCGCAGAAATCGGCGAACACGATGCTCAAGGGCGCGGTTCAAACGGTTGAAGTTACCGAGCATTACGTGCAGGGACTTTACAAAGTCGGTTACGACACAAACGTTGAAGCGTTGAAGGTTGCGAAGAACTACTGGGATGCGATGACCGAACTTCGCCACGACTGGCTGAAGCTTTTCTCGGAAACCGGTGAGAAGGCGATCACGGCCGTTGGCAACATCGAAGTTCCCTTCCAGAAGCAGGCGACCGATTTCATCGGCAATATGGTCGAAAGCGCCCAAAAGACCATCGACAACATTGCCGCTCCGGTGAAGTCGGCAGCCAAATAAAATCTTTACAGCGCAAAGTCTGCGGTTGCCTTCAACCGCAGACTTTTCTATATTTGTAGAGCCAAAGGGATTTTGACCGAAACCGGGGCCGTCCGGCCCGTTTTTTATTTAAGGAGCAGCAATGTCAGAAGCAAAAAAGAGCGCACGCAAGACGTCGGCACGCAAGACGGCCGATGCGCATTCCGAAGCGCCGAAAGCGGCCGCGGCGTCGGAACTCCCGACCGATTGGGCACGAACGATCGTCAACCAACTGGTCGAAGCGCAGAAGATGTGGCTTGAGATCGTCACTCAGCAAAACGCCTTGGTTTTCAAGACAGTTTCGGAAGTTATGGGGATGACCGAAAACGCGCCTTCCGAAGCGCTCGCCGGCTGGGCAAAGCAGGCCGTCGAGGGTTTTGTTGCCGCGCAGAAACAGTGGTCCGAGATCGCGATCCAGCAGGGCGAACAGATTATGAAGGCTGTCAGTTCGGGCGGCAATCTCGCAGATGCGAATATGCTCGGAACGATCCAGGAAACTGCCGGTTCGGGAATGCAGACGCTCGTGAAGATGCGTATGGCCTGGCTCGATTTTGCCGCGCAGCAGAACGCGCAAATGATGAAGGCGATGAAAGACGGATTGAATCTCGACGATTCTTCGCCCGCCACCGCGCTTGCCGATTTCGCGCAGGCGACGATGGCAAGTTATGTCGAAATCCAAAAACGCTGGCTCGATATGGCGATCCAAATGCCGCTTTTTAGCGGTTTTTCGAAGGAGAAATGATCGTTGATCGTTGATCGACAAAAGCGGTTTTCGAAAGAGATATGTGATGTCGAACCGGCTCAGTAAATCAGAAGCCTAAAGGTCGAAGTTTCAAGGCTCGAGTTCGAAAATCAATCGCAAATTGCAAATCGAAGTTCGCAAATAGAATATGCCAAAACATTCCGCATCGAAACGAAAGTATCCGTGGACGACGAAGATCGACGGTTCGACCGTCACTTTGCGTTTGATGACCGCCGCTGACCGTGACGCGATGCTCGACTTCGGCCGCAGCCTTCCGGAATCGGACCTGCTGTTTCTCGCCGTCGACATCACGCAGGAAGAGGCCGTCGACGACTGGGTCCGCCGTATCCAGAACGGCCATTTGCAAACGATCCTTGTCGAGATGAACGGCAGACTCGTCGGCCACGCAAGCCTCCTGCACGAGGAGCAGGTTTGGACCCGGCATCTCGGCGGCATCATTTTGCTGCTTTCGCCGGAAGTTCGCGGCAAAGGCCTCGGGAACATTCTTGCAGGCGAGATCTTTGCCCGGGCGGGCGAGTTGAAACTGAGGAAAGTAATGGCGCGGATGGCCGCTTCGCAAAAAGGCGCGATCCAGGTTTTTGAGAAACTCGGTTTCAAGATCGAAGCATTGCTTGCCGATTGCGTCATCGACCGTAACGACCGGACGCACGACCTGATCATAATGTCGTATGATGTGACTGGACTGACGGAAGAATGATTTGGGAATTGGGAATTCTGATTTCGGATTTCGTGCGGACATGCCCGCCCGATTAATCCAACTGGCGCGACAAATCCGCAATCCCAAATCACAAATCCAAAATCGAAATGCCTGTACCTGAGCAAAACCGCCGAATGAGTTCGCTTGACGCGGCTTTCCTTTATCTTGAACGAAAGGAATGCCCGATGCATATTGCGTCGACTAGCCTTTTCGATGGGGACCTCGGTTATGAAGAACTCGTCAAACACATCGGCGATCGCATTCACGCGATACCGCGTTACCTTCAAATGGTCGTACCCGACCCGTTCAACCTCGGTCATCCGACTTGGGAATACGACGAGAATTTCGACATCCGCAACCATATTTTTGAGGTCAACGCCGGATCATCGGTCTCTCGAGACGAACTGATCGAAATCGCGGGAAGGATTCTCAGCGTCGTGATGGACCGAAAGAAGCCACTTTGGGAGCTTTATCTCGTTCATAACGTCCAAGGCGCTGGATCGGCGATGATCGCCAAGGTCCATCATTGTATGGTCGACGGCATTTCGGGCGTCGATCTGATCAAGGTCATTTTCGATATCGCGCCCGAAGGGTCGCCGCCGCCGCCGATACCGGAGGCGCGGCCGGTCGTTCCGAAACCTGATCCGACGCGCGTTTTTCTCGATTCCCTGCTCGGTGCAATGCAGGAAGGAATGAACCGATTTACAGAGATGCAGGCCGGGCTTTTGCATCTGACGCAGTCGATGCTGAATCCGCAAGGACTGGAGAAACTGCCGAGTCTGTCGGCCGCGCTTCCGGCGGCCGTAACTCCGCCGCCGATCTTGCCGTTCAATGGCAAATGCTCGGGTGAGCGGCGTCTCGCGTGGAGCGAATTCTCGTTTTCGGCCGCGCGCGCGATTCGCGGAGTTCTCGGCGGAACGGTCAATGACGTCGTCTTGACGGTCCTGAGCGAGTCGGTCGCGCGTTACGTCAAAGACCACGGACAGTCGCCGGCCGGCCGGGTCGTGCGGTTTATGGTCCCCGTCAGTCTCCGCCAAAAGGATCAACGCGGTGCGCTTGGAAATCTGATCTCGTTCGTCCCGATCGAGATCCCGCTCGACATCGACGATCTCAAGGCGCGGTTCGATGAGGTGAACCGCAAAACCGGTTTGATGAAAGAAGCACATCTAGCCGAGGGCTTCGGCGTGGTCGGCGCGATGTACTCGCTTCTTCCGGCGCCGATTCAGTCGATACTCGGCGCGGTCGCGGATCTTCCGTTCCCGCCGTTCAATATGGTCGCGACGAACGTACCGGGCCCCCAAATCCCCCTTTACCTGGCCGGTCGCAAGCTCATCGCGCAGTATCCGTATGTACCGATCGGCTACGGCCTCGGACTCGGCTGCGCGATATTCAGTTACAACCAAGTTCTTTATTTCGGACTCTCATCTGATGCGCAGGCGATGCCTGACGTCGAGAAGTTCAAGGAAATCCTCGACGAGGTATTCGAGGATTTGAAAAACTACGCTGCGGCTATGGAAATGAAGGCTGCGACGGCGACTTGAGCTTGGATTTGTGATTTGTGATTTCGGATTCTGATAGAATGAAATTGAGGGGAGCGATCAGCTCGATTTGGAATTTGCGGCAAACCGAATTCACAAATCCCCGATCCCCGATTGACTGATGGACATTTTAGACGGCGAACTTGAGGTAATTACCGGATTCGACAAGGAAATGCGGTCGCATGCATTGCCGATCTGGTTCGAGTCGTTGGTCGGCGTCGATTGGATGCTGCTCCATATGTCGCCGGTCTATTTCGGTTGGGGGGTTCCGAAAGGCGACGGGTCGGCCGTCATTGTTGTTCCGGGCTTTCTCGGCGCTGACGTCTATCTTTACGAACTTTATCTTTGGCTCTCCCGGATCGGGTACAAACCTTACCTGTCGAACATCGGCTGGAATGCCGAATGCCTTAATACCCTCAGCGATCGGCTGATCGAGACAATTGAACGCGCACACGAAGAAACTGGCCGCAAGGTTCACGTCATCGGACACAGTCTCGGAGGCGTGCTCTCGCGGTCGGCCGCGACGCAGCATCCGGAAATGGTCGAATCCGTGATCACTCTCGGCTCGCCGTTCCGCGGTGTCAGTTCCCACCCGCATGTCATTAAGCTCGCCGAAACGATCAGACTTCGAATCTTCCGAAAAGGTGACAAGAGCGATTATCCGCAATGCTACACGGGGCACTGTCACTGCGCCGCCGTTACCGCGCTGCATCGTTTTTTCCCGAAGAATATCAGTCAAACGGCGATCTACACCAAATCCGACGGCATTGTCGATTGGCAGAAATGCCGCTCGCGTTTCGCGTCCAACAACTTCGAAGTCACAGGTACGCACATCGGCCTCGTCTTTAATTTCCAGGTTTACAAACTGATCGGCGAAAGACTGGCGGCGTGATTTCGATTTGCGATTTGCGATTTGTGATTTGTGATTTGCGATTTGCGATTTGTGATTTGTGATTTGCGATTGGAGCGCGTCCGTCCGTCACACTAACGTCATCGCTTACCTCTTGGATCGCGCTCTGGAACGTTCGCACAGATCCCGACACGCATCGCGCCAATCGGCGAATTCAAATTCGAATCCGGCATCGAGCAATCTGCGCGGAACGACGCGGCGGCTTTTGAGGATCAGCTCGGTCTCGGTGCGCATAAAGATCGCGCCGATCTCGAGCATCAGCTTCGACGCGGGAAGCCCGATCTTCGTTCCGCACGAATCCCTGAAAATCCGCATAAACTCCCTGTTCGGCAAAGGGTTGGGTGACGCGATATTGACTGGGCCCGAAATTGAATCGTGTCCGATCAGGAACTTCAACGCACCGACGAAATCACGCTCGTGAATCCAAGAAATGAATTGGCGACCATTGCCGGCGGTTCCGCCGAGACCTTTGCGGACAAGGTCCAGCATTACATCGAAAATGCCGCCCCGATCGGGGGACATCGTCACCGCGGATCGCATCAGCACGAGCCGCGTATTCGGAACTTCGAACGAGTTTGCGGCGGCTTCCCAGGCGCGCGCGACGTCGATGCTGAAGTTCCACGTATCGGGTGCGTCGGGCTCCGATCCGCCGATCGATCCCGTCAGATCGTCATTCGCTGCGTCGAACCGATGCGCATAAATAGTCGCCGTCGACGCTTGAAGCCAAACCCTTGGCGGATTCTTTGAATTGACGATTGCCGCGCCGACAGCCCTTGTCGAATCGACCCGCGAATCCATAATCTCTCTTCGATTTTCGGCATTGTATCGACAATTAACGATGCGGCCTGCAAGATTGACGACAACGTCCGCACCGTCGATCTCGCGGACCCATTCGCCTTGCGTCTTCGCGTCCCATTGAACGACGCGTCCGCCGTTTGCGTCCGACGAGCCGCGGGAGAGTACGACAACCTCGTGCCCGTCCGCCGTAAAGGCGCGTGTAATTATTCTTCCGACTTGACCCGATCCGCCCGGAATTACGATCTTCATTCGTCAAATCCGTTTAAGAAACGGCCTCCAGGCAGGAAATGAGCAATTGTTGTGCCGAGGTTGACCTTACGCTTACAAAGGCGGTACCGTCCCGTGATCACCGCCTTGGCGTGCCCGCTAATCGCAAATCGCAAATCGAAATTCGCAAATCGCCTAAAACACGATCCTCGCGCGCAGGGTTCCTTTGACTCCTTTCAGGACCTCGAGCGCCTCCTTCGAAAGCTCCTGATCGACGTCGAGGATGACGTATCCGACCTCGTCGTTCGTTTTCAGATACTGCCCGAGGATGTTGATTCCCTTCTCCGAAAGCCGCGAGTTGATCTCGGACAACACGCCCGGGATGTTTTGGTGGATATGCAGGATGCGGTGCGTTTTGTCCTGCAATGGCAAACTCACGGGCGGGACCGTATGCGAGCCTTCGGACGCGCCGAACTCGATGTATTTGATCAGCTTCGAAGAAACGTCGAATCCGATATTCGCCTGCGCTTCTTCAGTCGATCCGCCGATGTGCGGCGTGAGGATTACGTTCGGAAGATTCTGCAAAACGCTTTCGAACGCGTCGCCGTTCTTTTCCGGCTCGTGCGGAAAAACATCGATCGCCGCGCCCGAGATCTTTCCGTTTTCGATGTACCGGCGGAGCGCGTCGAGATCGACGACGTCACCGCGCGAGTAATTGAGGAGGATCGATCCCTTTCGCATCAATTTCAGCGTGTCGTCGTTGATCAGATTCCGCGTCGTCCTGTCCGAGGGAACGTGCAGCGTGACGATCTCCGAGATCTCCAGAAGTTCTTTTAATTCACGAAGTTGGCGGGCATTGCCGTGGGGCAGCTTGGTAACGACGTCGTAGTAGAAAACGTGCATCCCGAGCGACTCCGCGAGCACCGAAACCTGCGAGCCGATGTTCCCGTATCCGATGATCCCGAGCGTCTTGCCGCGTAGTTCGTAACAGCCTTTCGCGTCCTTTTGCCAAACGCCCCGGTGCGCCGCGATGTTCTTGTCGGAAACTTTGCGAATAAGCATCACCGAGAGGCCGACGACGAGTTCAGCGACCGAACGCGTGTTGGCATGCGGCGCGTTGAAGACCGCGATTCCGCGGCTCATTGCCGATTTGATATCGACCTGATTTGTCCCGATGCAGAAACATCCGACTGCGAGGAGTTTGTCGGCCGCTTCGAGAACCCGTTTCGTGACGTGGGTCTTCGAGCGGATGCCGAGAATATGGACGCCCTTGATCGCCTCGACAAGTTCGTCCTCGCCGAGCGCGCCTTTGTGCCGGGCGATATCGACATAGCCGCTGAGACGAAGTTCGTCGGCGGCGGCGTCAGAGATGTTTTCGAGCAGGAGGACCTTGACCTTGCTGCGCGGATAGGATGTCGGTTCGGCTTTCATTTTTTAGCACAATTATAAACCTTTCGAAAGTAAACCCGAAGCGTGGCCGCAAGATGCACAAACTCCCTGACTTTCGCGACTGATAACCCTGAACAACTTCCAATCGAAAATCATCACAAGTAAACCAGGAGTCGGTGCGGGCCTCACGGTATGGAACGTCCCTTACCCGCTGTTTCTGCAATTTGACTCCCAATTCTGGAGGAACAGGTCAAGTTTTGACGCTTCCAAGTGCTCTATTGCCTTGTGGAATTTGAGTACAAGCCCGACTTCTGTCGAATCAGTTATGAGCCAAAAAGAAGATGTTCTACTGTCAACAGTCTTGAAATCAAATTCCTTTACTTCCACCGCGGAGATGCGTATAGTCACGGGAATCCAACTTTTCTCGGAGGCGATGAATCCATGGCGATTTATTTGAAATTTGAAGGGATCGAAGGTACCGGGACGGGCAAATATAAAGGCTGGATTGAGCTCCAGTCCTGCCAAATCGCTCCGGAAAGGGGCACATCAAATGCTTTGGCGACCATTACATGTACAAAATTCAACGATAGTTCGAGCCCCGGTATTTTTTCCGAAGCAGCTGGGGGTTCTGAAAAGAAAGCGACCATCGTTTTTGTCAAGGGTACTGAGGCTCCCTTTTTGAGTGTTGAACTGGAGAAAGCATACATTTCGGCGATAAACGTTGGCAGGCTCCATGAGAAAACCATGGAAACGTTTTGGTTGAGTTTTGACAAAGTATCATACACGACCTCGCCAACAGCCGCCTCAAAGGACCCGAAGGATGCTAAGGACAAAGCGATGTGGAATTTCTTTGCTAAATGACGTCAACCTGTGCGATCGGGCGCTCTCCGCGGATCAATTGATTGTCTGCAAACATATTTTCGATTTGAGCGTTTTGACGATAAGATTTTACTCGATGTCGAATTTCGCATGGATGATTTTTCTGGTCGTGATCCTGACGCTCCTCGGATCGGGAACCCTATTTTTTATAACGGTCAAGTATTACTGGGGCGAGCGCGGAACACCGCCGCCTACCGGCGAAGAGCGGAAACGGTTGCACGAGGAAGAACTTCAATTGCGCGCGAAACAGATCGAACACGCGAGGAAAAACAAATGGGAAACCAGGAGCGAGAATTTCTTTGACAACACGAAGGGATCGACACGGCGATGAGGCTTGCGAGCTTAAACTGCATCAGGGTCAGTTTAATACTCGTCCTTATCAAACTTCTCAATGATCCTTCGCAAGGATTGTCGAACCTTACCGTCTGCAACAATGCCGGATCGTTCAAACTCGGTTCCGATATTGCACATCTCGATCAGAAGATAATCGTCGCCCCCGCGCTCGTACATCTCATCATCCAACGACAACACTTCGGAGAAAACCTCGTTGGCCTTGGCCGGAAGTCCGATCTGTGCGTATTGTCGGGCGATAATCGCATATACGTCGTACCTGTTCGAATCAAAAATCTGCCGCCGACCGGTTCTGACGAGCGAGTGCGCATCGTCGAGCAGCTTTCGGAGCTCCGCATTCGGTTTTCGGCCGCGACTGACGGCGACGAACTCTGTTAAGGCAAGCGCCTTGAGATACGGCTTCGAAAGTCCTCGGATAATCTCGAGGACGCGTTTGTCACGACGCATATCGATGTAGCGGACGGCGATCCGAGCCCGATACTGCGCCTGCCGCCATTTCCCGGAGGTCCAAAGCCGGCCGCTTTCGGCCTCGCTGGTATCGATCCTGGAAGTCGCTGCGAAAGCGAGTTCCAGGAGTTCCGACGCACGGGCATGATCGCCAATCTTTATGCGTCGATCGGCAAGCATCATTAGCTCGGACTGCTGAAGATGGTCGTTGCCGGTGAGTTTTGCCGCAATCGCTTCAGAACGGTCGAGATCATTCATTCCCAAATACAGTTCGAACAACTGGTCGAGCTCGAATGTGTCGTCGTAAACTGTCGGGTCTTTTGTCGATTCGATTATCCTTCGGAACTCTTCGAACCTCGATTTCTCGTTTCTTCGAAGCGCAATCGAAGCAAGGACGTAAGTCCGACCCACATCAGCGTCCTCTCCGGCCTTTTTGATCAACTCATCAACGCGAGTCCAATCGCCCGCGAGCGCAAACACCTCGACGGCCTCTTCGACGATCCGTGCATATTCGAATTCAAGGCGTTCCTTTGACCAATCGACCTCGGTCAGCGCGAGCTCGGCAAAGCGTTTCGCATCGTCGATCTTTCCGATACGCGCCGCGCGAACCGCATATTTTGATCTGTCCCGAGGATACTTGGAATCGGTCACGGACTTTTCGTACCGTTTAAGCAGAGCATACGCGCTGTCGGGTTTGCCGAGTTTGAGGTATTCGTCGATGGCGGGAATTGCGTCGTCGATGTCGGGTTCGAGACTTTCGAGGAAATTGAGCGCTTCCCGATCGCGTCCGAGTCTGATCAAAACCGGGACCAATTTCTCCGGAAAGTCATCTTCGCCTGCGCGTTTGATAAGGTACGACACGAACTTGCCCGCTTCATCAGCACGACTGAGGACGAGCATCTCTTCTACAACCGCAAGCAACTCGTCTCGATACGATCCCGGCTTCAACAATTGCGCGGCCGGTTCGACTTCGGAAAACCGTCCGGACCGCGCCATAGATCTGGCGAGGCAAGCTTTTTCGTCTCCGTTTGAGTCCGCTTCCTTTTGCGAAAGAATGTGGAAAACCGCATCCAACGGGCTCGAGTCAGGCAATCGCCGCGCAACTTGCGCATCAATTGCCACGACTGTCAGCCCAACCAGGAAGAGACAATTTAGAAGTTTCATCTCAACAAATTGGAACCACCGATACGCAAAAAAGTTGCCCCGGTCGAGTTTGACGTCGTCGGGGCTTTTCTCAATCGCCGCTCACCGCTCACCGCTCACGGCTCACCGCTCACTGACTACATATGAATCGTCAGATCGTGGACACCTTCGGCGGCTTCCATCATTGATTCGGAAACGGTCGGGTGCGCGTGGATCGTGTTCGCGATCGACTCGGCCGTCGCTTCGAGGCTCATCGCGACGCAGGCTTCGGCGAGAAGTTCGGTCGCGTGCGGACCGATGATGTGGACGCCGAGGACTTCGTCGTATTTTTTCTCGGCGACGATCTTGATAAATCCGTCGGTCTCGCCGAGGATTCGCGCCTTGCCGCTTGCCGAGAATGGGAATTTACCGACCTTGACGTCGTATCCGGCTTCTTTCGCCTTGGCTTCGGTCAGTCCGACGCTCGCGACTTCCGGATCGCAATATGTGCAGTTCGGGACCAGGCGCTGGTTGATCGGCTCGACCTTTTTGCCGGCGATCCGTTCGACGACGAGACAGCCTTCCTTCGACGCGAGATGAGCGAGCCACGCGGTGTCGATGACGTCGCCGATCGCATAGACGTTCGGTTCGTCCGTCTCGCAATACTCATTGACCTTGACCGTGCCGCGCGGATTGACGACGACCTTCGTGTTTTCGAGCCCGAGTTTTTCGAGATAAGGCATCCGGCCGATGGCGACGAGAAGCATTTCGGCTTCGAGTTCGACGTGTTTGCCCTTCGAATCCTTGCCCGAAACCTTGACGCCCGACTTTGACTTCGTCATCTTATCCATCTTGACGCCGGTCATGCACTTGATGCCGCGCTTTTTGAAAGCGCGTTCAAGTTCTTTCGAAACATCCGCATCTTCGAGCGGAACAATCCGGTCGAGGAGTTCGACGACCGTCGTTTCGCATCCGAAGCGGGAATAAACGCTGGCGAACTCGACGCCAACCGCGCCGGAGCCGAGAACGACCATCGATTTCGGAACGTGGTTGAGTTCGAGGATCTGATCGGAGTTGACGACCTGTTTGCCGTCGACCTCGAATCCGGGGATCGGGCGAACGACCGAGCCGGTGGCGATGATGATGTTCTTGGCATCAACCGTTTCCTTTTTGCCGTCGGCGTACGCGACCTCGACCTTGCCTTTTCCGGCGATGCGTCCGAAACCATTGAAAACAGTGACTTTGTTCTTCTTCATCAAATACGTGACACCGGCCGAGTTTTTGGCGACGACGCCCGATTTGTATTCCTGGACCTTTTCGAAGTCGTAGCTCAAGCCTTCGGCCTTGAGCCCGAAATTCTCAAAATGCTGTGCCTTTTCATAAAGATGCGCCGCATTCAAAAGCGCTTTCGTCGGGATGCATCCGCGAAGTCCGCAGGTTCCGCCGAGCCGCGCGTCAGCTTCCTTTTCGATCAACGCGACCTTCAACCCCATCTGCGAACCGCGCACCGCCGCGACGTATCCGCCCGGTCCCGATCCGATAATTACAACGTCAAATTGTTCTGCCATAAAGATCCTCTTGTTGTCTGTATAATCAAACGAGTAAGTATAAAAGTTTTGGCGTGAAAGAAAAAGAGAAGGCGAGAGGATAGTGCAGAGTGCAGAGTGCAGAGTGCAGAGTGCAGAGTGCAGAGTGCAGAGTGCAGAGTGCAGAGTGCAGAGTGCAGAGTGCAGAGTGCAGAGTGCAGAGTGCAGAGTGCAGAGTGCAGAGTGCAGAGTGCAGAGTGCAGAGTGCAGAGTGCAGAGTGCAGAGTGCAGAGTGCAGAGTGCAGAGTGCAGAAAGTATGTTGGATGACGATTGGAAGTCAACTTGCACTCTGCACTTTGCACTGCTCCACTTTGCACTGCCCACTACCTCCTCGCCATTCACAAATGTAAAATAGGAATATGATCCATTCCGAAGAGTTTCTCGAACTTGTCGAAAAATCGAGATCGCGCGTCAGCGAGATCACGATCGAGGCGGCAATTGAACGTATGAAAGCCGGTGCCGTTTTGATCGATGTCCGCGAAGACAACGAATGGGACGCGGCGCACGCCGGCGGCGCCCGGCATATGGGCCGCGGCATTATCGAACGCGACGCGGTGCAAACGTTCCCGGACAAAGGCATCGAGTTGATATTGTATTGCGGTGGCGGATTCCGGTCGGCGATGGCCGCCGACAATCTTCAGACGATGGGTTACACTAACGTGCATTCGATGATCGGCGGTTGGACCGCCTGGAAGGAGTCGGGCGCACCGATCGAACCGGAGGAATTATGAAGTATCTTGGAGTTTTTGTGATCGCGATAGTTTTCGCGTTCAGTGTCGGATGCCAGGAGGCGAAGGTCGTCGAGGTTCCGCTTCCTTCGGCGATCCAACAGGTATCGGTTGAAACCGCGAAGACCGAGATCGAGGCGAAGAAAGCGCAGTTCATCGACGTGCGTTCGCCCGAGGAATTCAACGCCGAACACGCGGCGAAAGCCGTCAACATCCCGCTTGAAACGGTCGAAACCGAGCTTGTGAATCTCGATAAATCGAAGCCTGTTTACATCATTTGCCAGACCGGCAGACGGTCGCAAATAGCTTCCGAAACGCTTGAAAGGAATGGGTTTACCCAAGTCTTCAACGTTCAGGGCGGAACCAACGCTTGGACCAAAGCGGGTTATCCCACGGAAAAACGATGACGATTTCAAGGGTGTTTTGCCACGAATTTCACTAATTTCACTAATTCTTTTTCTTGTTTTCCAAGGTTGGCAGCTCCTGTTTGAGTGCTCGGCGTTTTGGAAAAAAGCATTTCGTGAAATTCGTGACATTCGTGGCGATGCAAGGCAATCCGGCTCGAGTCCGTTTGGGGTGTTTTGCCACGAATTTCACTAATTTCACTAATTCTTTTTCTTGTTTTCCAAGGTTGGCAGCTCCTGTTTGAGTGCTCGGCGTTTTGGAAAAAAGCATTTCGTGAAATTCGTGGCGTCGAGTCCGTTTGGGGTGTTTTGCCACGAATTTCACTAATTTCACTAATTCTTTTCTTGTTTTCCAAGGTTGGCAGCTCCTGTTTGAGTGCTCGGCGTTTTGGAAAAAAGCATTTCGTGAAATTCGTGGCGTCGAGTCCGTTTGGGGTGTTTTGCCACGAATTTCACTAATTTCACTAATTCTCTTTCTTTTTTTCTAAGGTTGGCGGCTCCTGTTTGAGTGCTCGGCCTTTTGGAAAAAAGCATTCGTGAAATTCGTGAAATTCGTGGCGATCCAAGCCTCAAAAAATTAGACGTTCGGATTCGAGTCCGTTTTGTCCAAAGTTCAACAGGATTCCCAACCGGAATCCGGTCGCTTTCAAATAGTTCAGGGTTTGAGCCCGATGAGCGCCGGAAATCGACTTCGCGGACTTCAACTCCAGGATGATCTTTCGGTCAACTATGATGTCCGACTCATAGTCACCGACGATCACGCCCTGAAATCTGACCTTAATATCAACCGACTGCTCGGCCTCGATCGAGTTTTGGCGCAATAATACCATCAGCGAGTTTTCGTAGACTTTTTCCAAAAAGCCATAGCCAAGTTCCCGGTGGACCTGCATTGCAAGGCCGACGATCCGATATGAAAGTTCGGGATAAAGAACTTTTTCTGTGAGCATTTCATTTCTCCTTGTTAATTGGATTTCGCCACGAATTTCACGCATTCGGCAAGATTGCGAATTGATCTCGGAAAGTCTGTTCGCCGAGGTTACCCGCCCGCTAACGCAGGCGGTACTGACTCGTTCACCGCTACGACGTCGCCGTTAAGCGGCGCCTCGGCCGCGACTTGATCTCTCAAACCAAGCGGCCAAACCAGATTCGTGTTATTCGTGAGTTTCGTGGCAAAACCTTTCTAGTCCGTCGTCATCGCCCAGCCGTTGACGTAATTGTTGTTCCCGATCACTTCCGAACCGGAGTTAACAAGACAGTAGCCGATTGAATAGGTTCCGGCGGGTAAAGAAACAGTTCCGGTAACGGAATATGGCCGTCGAACCGCATCGACGTCCACATTCAGGTGATTGTCTGCGACGAAGGGAATGATCGGCCCGTTGGCGGATGCCTGATGGCACAGCGCGGTCGCGGCCCGCGTCTTCCCTGAGTTGGTTCCGAGGACCGCGGTTGCGGTGGCAACGATCTTCTGTCCTTCGATAAGTGTGATCGATCTCACCGGACCGAAAAATTGCCATTTTGAGCTCGGAAAAACTTCGTAACGTCCCTCGCCCGAAAAATCGACGACGACAGTCGAACGGGACTTGAACGTTACCTGGAAACCCGCGGGATTCGCGAGAAATGTGAGTGTGAATATCTGAAAGAACAGACATAACACCGGTGCGAGTGTATTCATTTGATTCTCCTTTAGTTCTGAGTGTTTGCGGGGAATGAGACCCCGTTGTAATCCGGGCGAGGGTTTGAGCGCGCTGACGGCACGGGTCGCCGCCGATAGAATTCGTCCGAATGCGACAATTCTATCGCAAATCTCAACGATTTCAAGTTCGAACTATTCGGGATTCCGTCCGCTCCGACAAATCAAGATTCCAGGTTCCAAGATTCCAAATTTCAGAACTTTCGAACACCGGCGTCTCTGGAATCTCTGGAATCTCTGGAATCTCTGGAATCTCTGGAATCTCTGGAATTCTGGAATCTCTGGAATCTCCGGAATTCTGGAATCTCTGGAATTCTGGAATCTCTGGAATCCCTGGAATCTCTGGAATTCTGGAATCTCTGGAATCTCTGGAATTCTGGAATTCTGGAATCTCTGGAATTCTGGAATTCTGGAATCTCTGGAATCTCTGGAATTCTGGAATCTCTGGAATTCTGGAATCTCTGGAATCTCTGGAATCTCTGGAATTCTTGGACTCAGATGATATCCGGGTTTTTGACGACCGCAATGAACGGCAGATTGCGGTAACGGTTGGCGGCATCGAGGCCATAGCCGACGACGAACTTGTTCGGAATCTGAAAACCGCAGTAGTCGATGACGAGTTCGGTCTTGATCCGCGGTTCGGGTTTGTCGAGAAGCGTCGCGATCTTCAGGGAATTCGCGCCGCGGGAGCCGAGTATTTCCATCAAGCGGAAAAGCGTCAACCCGGTGTCGATGATGTCTTCAACGACGATCACTTCCTTGCCGCGGATCGGATGCGTCAGATCCTTGAGAATCTCGACATCGCCCGATGAAACCGTGCCGTCTTTGTAACTCGAAACCGACATAAAATCGATCGTCAGGTCAAGATCGATCTCGCGCATCAGATCCGACAGGAAGATCACGGATCCTTTCAGAACGCCAACCAAAACAAGCTCGCGGCCCGCGTAATCGGACGTGATCTGTCGGCCGAGTTCGGCGACTCGCGACCTGATGTCATCGGCCGAGTACATAACTTCGAGGTTCGGATTGGTAAATTCGGTAAACTCGGCGACTTTTTGCGTTGACATAGTTTTCGTTTAAGATTGAATGGATTTTTAGAAATACTATTGGAGCATCGCCCAAAGGTCAAACCCGCGCTTATGGCTGACAACAATGAAACAAGAGACCGCGTCCGCGAACTGGTCAGGCAGGTCCTGTCGGCCGTCCCGTCCGAAGAAAAGCCGAAAGTGAATTCGATCGAACACGTCGTCGTCAATTCGCTGCAGAATAAGGTGGGAAGGGAGTTTGATCGCGACGAATCCGCGAGGAGCCTGATCACTGAAGACGATCTTCGCGGGCTCGAACCGGGGTCAAAGCTCCGGATCGCCGCAAACGCGAAGTTCACGCCGCTTGCGGAAGATCTGGTCCGCGAGCGCGGGATCGTTTTGATCAAAAAAGAGTCGCGGCGCGCAACAACGAAGGTCAGAAGCGTCGCCGTCGGCTGTGATCACGGCGGCTTCGAATACAAGGAAAAACTGCTCGTTTTTCTCACCGAACTCGGACTTAATGTCCGCGATTTCGGAACGGATTCAAAAGAAGCGGTCGACTATCCGGATTTTGCCCACGCCGTTGCGTTCGCGGTGTCGCGCCGTCAGACAGACGTCGGGATCATCATCGACGGCGCCGGTATCGGCTCGGCGATGACCGCCAACAAAGTTCCGAACGTCCGCGCCGCGGCGTGTTATTCGCCGGCGCTCGCCAGGAACTCCCGCGAGCACAATGGCGCCAACGTATTGACACTCGGCAGCGGTCAGAACACGGTCGACGAGATTCGCGATATCGTAATGGCTTTTCTCACTTCCGACATTTCCGAAGAGCGTCACCTCAAAAGAGTCGGGAAGATCGACGCCGTTGAACGGGAATATAAGAAATAGTTGTTTACCGCGCGGCATTTATTAATTGAGTTAATCATTTATCTTTTCGCTCTCAGGCTCTAAACTGGAGTTGATGTTTCGGATTGCTCCACAACCGAGAAAGAACCCGGAAAGAATCTTCAGTTCGTCGCTGGCGACGTACGTCAACGGCGTTTTTAGTTCCGACAATACTGAAAAGCCCGGGGCCTCCTCCGAATCAAAACCGGTAGTCAAGTCAAACCAACGAGTTGCGGAACACGAAACATCTTTCGGAACTGATTCGAATTCGGGCGCGGCCCGGTCTTTGGTCTCAGGCTGAATTTGCGGCGGTCGGAACCGAATTCCGATCCGCGCTCGAATTCGTATCGGTTCTCAGGACCCGCGCGAATCGCGCAACGCCTTGACGGCAAGCGCCGCTAGTGGACGAAATCGGACCGCGCGTGTAAATTAATCGTAGTATGAAGATCAAGGCAATAATCGCATTCACCGTTGTATTCGCGCTCGCGATGGCGGTTTATGCTCTCAATCAATCGAATTCCGCCAAATTGGGTACCGCGGATTGCTGTATGAAGAGCGATTCGTGCCCGATGAAGGATAAGAAGTCTGATTCGGAACAGATGTCGAAACACGACAATTGCCCGATGAAGTCGAAGATGTCTGATTCGGAACAAGCGTCGAAACACGACAATTGCCCGATGAAAGATAAGATGTCCGATTCGGAGAAGATGTCTTGTGACAACTGCCCGATGAAGGACAAGAAGGCCGATTCGGAAAAGATGTCTTGCGACAACTGCCCGATGAAAGCCAAAAGCGAGGATTCTTCGCCGGACAACTGCCCGATGAAGAAAATGCGCGAAAAACCGTCAACGGAAAAACCCGCGACGGACTAGACTGCTGTAGCAGCCGCGCTTTCCGCAAACAAGCGAGGCTGACATTATTTTTCTCCTTTTCGAAACGACAAAGGCAGCCAATGCCACGGCTGCCTTTGTCGCGTTCCGGGGGTCGGAATTTACATTGTTTACAAATTCTTTGCACGTTCTTAATCCTTTTCGCCGACACGTCAGGCACAATACCCGAATATGAAACATCCAGTTAGCTTGCTCTTTATCGCGATGTTCTTTTTGGCAGCGTCGGCCGCAATCGCCCAAGCGCCGGACATTTCAGAACTTTCGAAGCTCGAAGGCGGGCGCCGGGTGATCGAGTACTTCGAGGCTTTCAACTCGGGCGACGAACAAAGGCTCAAACAGTTTTTTGAACAAAACCTGACGGCTGAATCATTGTCAGCCCGTCCGGTGGCTCCTCGGCTCGATTTTCACCGGCAGATTCGCCAGGATCACCGCACTTTGACAGTTGAGCAAGTGGTTTCGATCGAAACCAAGCAGGACGTTGAAGTTTCCTTGATGGCGCGCGGCGCAACAGGCACCTGGCTTTCGTTCAAATTCCGGTTTGAGCGGCAGTCGCCGCAGAAGCTCATCGGTTGGCAGATCCAAATGTCGAACGCACCGTCATCTGTCCCGAAATCGAATTCACGGGCGCCGAGCGCCGCCGAATTCCCCGCCGCACTTGCAAGATACCTTGACGATCTCGTCGCAGACGATCGGTTTTCGGGCGTCGTGCTCGTTGCAAAAGGACCGGGTCCGATTTTTCGGAAGGCGTTTGGGCTGGCCGATCAGGAGACGAAACGGGCAAACGACATTGAAACCAAATTCAACCTCGGTTCTATCAATAAGGTCTTCACGCAAATCGCGATCGGCCAACTCCTTGAGCAAAAAAAGATTTCGATCGATGACAAACTCGGCAAATTTCTGCCGGATTATCCGAATAGCGAAGCCAGAGAAAAGGTTACGATCCGACACCTGCTCACAATGACGTCCGGCATCGGTGATATGTTCGGATCAAAATTCGAATCCACTCCGAAGAAGAAGCTCAGATCGATCAAAGACTTCATTCCGCTTTTTGCCGATCAGGCTCTCGCGTTCGAACCTGGTACGCGAAACCAGTATTCGAATGGCGGTTACGTGCTTCTTGGGGCGATCATCGAAAAGATTTCGGGCATTAGTTATTACGAATATGTCCGCAAAAACATCTTCGAACCGGTCGGGATGAACAATACGGATTCGTTTGAGTCGGACCGCAAAACACCGAATATGGCCGAAGGCTACACGACGCTCGGAGTCGCCGACGGCGCTGCGAGGAAACGCCGAAACAATCTCGACACACGGCCCGCTCGGGGCAGTTCGGCGGGCGGCGGATACTCGACGGCCGACGATCTGCTGAAGTTCTCTCTGGCGCTGCAAAGTGGAAAATTGCGGCTACCGAACACCTCCGGCGACGATCCACGCGCGCCCGGAAAGTTCGGCGGCTTTGGATTTGCCGGCGGTTCGCCCGGCGTCAACGGTATGATCGAAATAATCGCAGAAGGCGGCTACACGGTGATCGTACTGTCGAATTACGATCCGCCGAGCGCCGAAAATGTCGTCGATCAGATCAAAAGCTGGCTGGAAGATCTCAAGAAGAAATAGCCGCCAAGGAGATTGCGAAACCAGAGCAGAAAGCGAATCCGAATCCCCAAATTCGTTGGTGCCCCCGGCAGGATTCGAACCTGCAACCAACGGATTATGAGTCCGCTGCTCTAACCGTTGAGCTACAGGGGCCAAAGCCCTTTCAGTTTATTAAATCACCCGAGGTTCGGCAAACTTCGACGAACAAAAAAGGCGGGCCGGCGAAAACTTCGCCGGCCCGCGGAAACGGGGGTAGCAAACTGAAGAGGCTGCCATCTATGAGCGGACGATCTTCAATCCTCGTCCACCTTCCTGATCGCAGCTCCTCAGACGATTACGGACAGCCCCCAGAGGGGTTGATTTTGGGATCACTGCTCTTGATATCCACGCCCGAACCCAAGGTTGTCCCGTGAACCGTAAAGCAACTGTTCAGCTCTTTCGGGGTCAAGATGCGGTTCAGTATCTCTCGTCTGGGCTGCCAGACGAGGCCGGTGTCGTTTTCCAACTTCAGGCGGATGTTTTCCGCATCTCCCGGAAAATCGAACTTGATCTGGTAACCACTGGTTTTACCCTCTTCCTTGCGCGACATCGGAATCATCTGTTCCGGATTGTTCGGATCCGGCTGGTCCCAATTTGCGTAGAAATGAGCAATATATGCACCCGAATGATTGATCTTGACCCAAAGGTTGTCGAGTTCCTTACAGTCTTCGGTTACGAAATCGGTCGTCGAACCCATCTTGGCGACCGTGTTGTCCTTCAGGAATTTGACGGTGTACGCAATCGGCACGCCCGGATTGTTCTTGGAATAGACGGCATTCTTGCCCTTGATGATCCTCTGAAGATCCGCTGCGCCCCTCGCCGAAACCGCTTCGGAGGCGACCTCCGCGTTGCCGCCCATCGTCACGACGGTGATCGAGGAATTGCTGATGATCTTATTGTAATTCGCCTCGGCGGTCGCACCGACGGTGACCACTCCCGCGGCGTAGTTGAAAGCCGCTTGAGCTTCCATCGCCGAAGTCGATTTATCGGTTTCCATTCTGAGCATGATGATCCGGCCATAGTTGACGCTGCTCACGTAAGCGGGCGCCGACGGGTTCTCGGAGTTGAAGGCATCCTTGGCTTCTTCGGCCGTAACGCTTGAATCGAAGAACTGTTCCGGCAGATTCGGCGCGTCGAACGTGACCGTGTAGAAAACCTGCCTGTAAACCGCGACAACGACATTCTTTTCACTGCTCGACGAATACTTGAACTGTGCGGATGCGTCGCCTGACGCCCATTTCACGTTGAATCCCAGGCTCATCGCCAATTGCTCGCTGCTGTAGGCGATGGTCGAGTTATAGTTTGAACGCGACGGGTTGATGTAGCCGTCCTTGAAGCTCGTCGAGTTGTTCCAGAAATTCAACGCCTTGTTGACTGCGCTCTGAACCTTGCCGTCGGTTGGGTTTGCAATGACAAAACTGCCCTCGTCCTGCAATCCCGGAAGATCGAGACGCAGGTCGATCGGCGCACGCGGCAAGCCCGTTAACGGACGCGGTTTCCCGTCGACCAATTCCTGGTCGGCATAGACCAGCGCGCCGGGATAGATCACACCCTGGGTCGGCTGCAGAATGGCGACGTCTTCGAAGTTCTTGCTCAATGACCGCTCCGTTCGCACACAACGTATGATCTTTGCGTTGCCCGGTTTGCGTTCGTTCTTTTTGCCCTTTTCCTTGTCGACGATGAGCGTGCCGCCGTCTCCCTGGACCGCGAGCAATTTGCGCGCGTCGTACTGCAGACTGCGGATGTACTGACGGAGCGAAGCGTTCGTGTTCGGACGATCGGGCGTCGTCGGCATGGTCGGCTCCGTCGTTTTGGTCGGAGTCGTCGGTTCGGTCGGCTCGGTCGGCTCCGTTGTTCCCGTCGATTCACCGTCGGCGTTCATCGCCGCGGTGAGCGCTTCGGAGATCGTTCCCTGAACGGCTTCGTCTTCGATCGCGGCTTTGACGTCGGCCATAAACAGATCGACGATCTGCTTTTTGGTCTTGCCCGTCATCGCGCCGCGTTGCTTGAACGCTGTCGAGATCTTTCCTTTCAGATCCTCAACGCCGTCGAGATCCTGCGAATCGTCGAGCACGTTCTCGGTCTCGTCGATCAACTGCTGAACGAATGCCGCCGCATCGGCTGCGTTCAACGGTTTATCGTCGTTTCGAATTGATTTGCCGGTAATTTCTTCCGTCGCAAATCCCATCTGCGTGATCGGTGCGGCTGCCATTCCGACGATCAGCGAACTCAACGTAACAACTGCCAGGACTGCGTTTTTCGCAAATCCCTTGCGCACGTGGAAATTGCCCAAATTGGTCTTCCTTTCTTTTTTCATTTTCCTTCTCCTTTTCTGATCGAACCATTCAAGCTGGGCCGGGCGTCTCCGGAACCGCCAGCTATTTCAATGTCATTTCGACGTATCCGTGTCTACTGACAATCGTTGCTAAAGCTGGAACCCAACGTCGTCGAGCCGAGAACACGGTTGATGAATTCGCGCTTACGCTGCCAAACGAGACCGGCTTGCTTTGGTAAGATATCCGGCTCGTCCGATCAACGGGTAGTACGAATTTATTGATTCGCGCCACTGGGTCTTTGGTACGTGATCGAACCCAGCACCCTGGGAATGCTCGGCCCGCGGTAACGTCTGTAAACTTCCCAAACCTCCGCGCTAAATGTCTTGCCGAGCACCGCGCCGGTAAAAACCTCCGCAACGAATTCCTTTTTGTTTCTCTTCGCGTATTCGGAGACCTGGGCTGCAATCGCCTCATCCGCAGCTCCCCGACGATTTACCTCGGCGGTCCATTCGGTATTTCGAAACGGACCCAGCGTGAAGAAAAATTCACCCGCGTGCCGTTCGTGCAGGATATGGCCTATTTCGTGAATAATCGTGATCGAAGGTTTCGGAAGCCCCATCAAACCGGAATCAGAAAGCGCCGCCGGCTTCGTCGGTGTTATCTTCCGCAAAATAATGTCGGCGATGGGCGCCCAGTTTATTCCGCGTTGGTACGCAATGGTCATCACCTCTTGACAGTCCATTCCAACGGGACGGACCGATCGTCCCGTTGCCTGATTGAAACACAAGGGATTTTTGAACCGGTCGGAATCTTTGACCAGATAGATGGTCAAGTTCGAGGGGAGCGTTAATCCTTTATCGACAACGATTGCGACCCCGCGTTTGACCGCATTGACCTTGAGTTCCATATCCGGATCGTCAGCGTCTTTTCGAAGAACGAAGGGCACCCCCTTGTAATTCCCGTTCTCGGGTATGAACTGCCTTGTTTGCCCAATGTAGTCCTTGAACTCCTTTTGCATAAGCTCAACTCTCCGGAGTTTTTGATCGTTCGTTATACCAACCTCCGGCGATCTCCAAAACGCAGATCTCGCTCCGACCAGCGGCATATCCGCAACCGGTTCACGCGGGACGGTTGGTTCGGTTGGCATTGTTGGTTCCGTTGGCTGAGTCGGTTCCGTCGGTTCCGTCGATTCCTCGTCCGCGCCGATGCTTTGCCAGGTCTCCCAGATCGAATCCTGCGCTTCCTTGTCGGTGACGACCGTTTTCAGATCGGCGAAAAGCATATCGAGGATCTGTTTGCGGGACTTTCCCGTCAGAATTCGGCGATCCCATTTCTCCTGGATCGCGGCCACGTCGTCCTCGCTCTCGACGGCGTCGGTGAGACTCTCTTTAAGCTGTTCGAGCAGGGCCGCGGCGGCATCGGCATTCAATGGCGTCGGTGCCGGTTTGGCGGCGACGTTCTCGCTTGCCGCATTCACCCGTTTCGCCGACGTACCGAACATCGCAACGGCTGCCGCGAGCCCGAGCATCACACACACCGTGACCAAGGATTTCATTCCGGATCCGATGCCGCTCCATTCCATTTTTGTAGTTCTGACCCTTCTCATATTTAGCTTCTCCTTTTCTGCTAACTTCCGTCCTGCGCCGCTTCGAACCCCGAAAAAACTCAAAGCTCGTCCCTGCCTGTTCAAACGAGAATCTCGACCGAACAGGGTCACTCACCGCTGATTGTTCTTAAGGGAATTGATCGAATCGGACGCCGCGCGCCCGATTCTGCCTGCTATTGCTCGTCCTCGCAAGGCGAGTAGAAAGAGAAGTACTCGTAACCGGTCGAAATGACGCGCGTCGCCCCTTTCCAGACGCCGATCGAGTACTTCAGGTCGTGCTCGCCGCATTCAAGCTCAAGTTCGTCATAGGGCATAAAGACCTTGAACTGCTTGAACGCCGCCCGTTGATATTGCGGAGTGAACTTGGAAAACACCGCAACCTTGCCGTTTGCCGAGAAAAACTGCTTGTTCGTGTCGACCAACGCCGCGCCGTCGGCTTCGTAGAAATAGATGGCGATCGTCAGTTCCTGTTTCAGAGCGTTGTTGACGTCAAAATCAAGGATGAAACCCATTCCGTCAATTTCCTCCGTTTTGTCGGTAGCCTCGAAATCGATTTCCAGGTTTTTGATCAGAACTTCCGGCAGCAGTCCCGTCGGCTGCGGCTTCGGATCGACTTTTCCGGTGTTCGTCGGCAGCGGCCGGTTGCCGTTGAATGGGTAGAGGGTCGCGACAACGGCTTTGTCGCCCTCTGAAAGTTCCGAGTTCCACGCTACGCCGCGATTGTTCTTCGTCAGTGCAGGATCGACCGGATAGTGCATTATCGACAGCCGGTCATAATCGCCGTTGGTGATGTCAGTCCCGGGACCATAACGTTTGAGAACCTGCGATCGGACCCGATCCGGATCCCAGCCGCTCGTCCGAAAATAGTATTCGAAGACCTTTTCTTCGTCATAAATGATGTCGCCGTTGCCGTTCTGATGTTCGTGGTGCAGTCCGATCGCGTGCCCGAATTCGTGCAGCGCCTTGCGCTTGAATTCCGCTTCCGGGGTGTTGGCATTGAAGGTTCCATAGTTCATCGAAGGTCCGTCGGTTCCAGGTGCCGACCGGTACTCGTTCCCCACCTTAACCATCGATATCCTCTCGGAATCGCGACCGAAAAACGACCAGGCGGCGCCGGGCTGGAAAGCAAAACTGATGCGGATCTCGGCCGGGCCCGAATCGACAAACACGAAATCGAGATTGGCGTACTGTTCCCAGATCTGGGAATACTGAACGATCTTCGCCTTCCAGACGGCGGGTCCGTCGAGAAAGCGGACACGAAGCGTTTGACCCGGAAGCCATTTCTTCGAGCGCTGAAAAACGGCTCCCTTGACGCCTTCGGGGCGCTTGGGCTCCTCTTTCAGAAAGTCCGACAGGCACGGCTCGACGCCGTTGGTCTGTGCCAATACCGGGCTCGAAAGACAGATAAAACAAATGGCGACAATGATTCTTGCAAGCATGATCGATCTCCTTTTCACTTGACGGCGGGACACTCGTCCGTTGTCCTACTTTCGCGCTTCTTCGCGTTCAACCAGTCGATTGACGGCGGCGACGATCTGATCGCTGATCTCCCGATCGGTAAACACTGACATTACATCTGCATTGAACATTTCGGCGATCGCCTTCCGTGTTTTGCGTTTCATCGATCCGCGAGCGCCGAAGCGTTTAATAACCTCCTTGCGTTGCGACCGGGTCTTTTCAAAGCTCATGATCGGATAGATCACGATATCCATTTCGACCTGCATGTTCTTGACGAACATTTTTGTCTCTTTGGAACTCAGCCGTTTGTCAGCGCGGCGGCTCGTGCCCGAACTAAACGACTTCGCCGACGATTCTACCGGAGCCGCGACGAATACGGTCGCCAATAAAAGAAAGGCCAATACCGAGCCGACGATCCTCTTCGTTATGCTATTTGAAAACTCGTTCATCATCATTCCTCCAAAAACTGTCTTCTGCGACACCGTATCTCATCGACCTCAGGCAATTGGCCGGGTACAAAACGAAACAGCCCGTGTCACTTCGAGAAACGAGATTATTCCCGAAATCGGAACATCGATCGGTATTTTCTTTCCGTCACTGATTGAAACTTAGCCGTTGTCGGCGGCAAGCATTCTTTCGGCAAGTTTTTGAAAGGCTTCTTCGACACGCTCGCCGGATTTGGCGCTGGTCCGGAACATTTTCCAACCATAGTTCATCATCTGTTCGAGTTCGGTCGGAAGAATGTCGAATTGTTCGGTGAGGTCGTTCTTGTTGAAGAGCACGATGAACGGCAACGGCCCGACTTCGCGTTCGACCATCTGCTGGATCGAAAATGCGGTGACGAAGGTTTCGTGACGCGTCAGATCGACGACGATGAAATAGCCGGACGCGCCGCGCAGGAACGACGGTCGGATCTTGAACTCGGCGTCTTCGCCCTGCAGATCCCAAAGCAGCAGGTTGACGCCGTCATCTCCCACGGTAACCGACTTCTTGTCGATCTTGACACCGATCGTCGAATGATATTTTTCCGAGTAAATGCTCTGCACGAAGCGCCGCACAAGACTCGTTTTTCCGACGCCCGTCGCGCCGAGCATACATATCTTTTTCTGGATCATTTTTCTTCCAAAAAGACCTTGAACCGCACGCCGCATTCGCCGGCATCACCGCTCGCGCCGGCACCAACAGCCTTGAAACCGGATCCGGCCGACTTTAGTATCTCAGAGCGCGAAAACAGCTCCGCCAAGATCTTATCGGCCCGCGCCTGGCTGATCTCGGCGTTGATCTCGTCCGTTCCGCTCGGATCGGCAACGCCCTGTATCTCGACCCGAAATCCGCGCCCGGACACCTTGGACACGCGGGAAAGATCTTCAAAATCCGCAGTCAGCGAGGCGACGATCTGTGCGTCACGGTCAAGGAAGTTCGTCGTGCCGCACGCAAACCTTATTTTTTCGGATTCGATCGTCCTCTTCAACGAATCGAATCCGACCTGAAAGGACTTGACCCCGTTCAACGCCGGCGCGATCTTGCGCGAATCGACGAACCACTGTCGCGGCGCGTCGCCGTCGGCGTAGACGATGCCGTTCTCATACGTGAGCGTAACGCCTGCCGGCGGCACAAGCAAGCGGCGCGCTCGCTCGATGACGTACGCCGGCGACACGTCCTGGAATGGTTTCCAGTTTTGCTCGACATCGTCGGCATCCAGTTTGAATTCGGCGCGGATCGCGTCCGGGTCGGCTGCTAACTCGTCGCGCAATCCGGAGATCGAATGGGTGAAAAATCCGCGTTCCGCTTCGGCGACGACAAATCCCGGCTCGGTCTTCAAACGCGACACGAATCCCGACCAACGCCAGGAATCGCGAACCCAGAAGAACCCGACGACCAAAACGACCAGCAGCAAGAGCCCGGCGAGCGCGTTGAACGGCGTGAAAACTCCTTTCGTTTCAATTTCCGCAGTTCCCAGCTGAAACCGCAAACAGCGTTCGAGGATCGGGCGCGAGCGTTCGAACTCGGCGGCGTCGCCTTTGAAATCGTGAAATTCACCGTCGAACTCGAACTGAACCTCTTCGATCGTTTCGAGCAGCGTTTCACGAAGCGTCAGCGGCGCGTTGCCGCGTATGACCGCCGCGAGTATCGCGTCCGGACCGTATTCGATCCAAACCGAAAGATCCCGAACCTTGAGAGCGTCGAGCGTTGCGTCCTCCTGCGCTTTGAACGAATCGTGAACGAAATCCTGGATCGCCGTCAGCATCGCCGAAACCATATCGCCGTCTTCGGTCGCCGTCGGGTCGATAGAAACGTGCTGCAGCAAAATTCCTGTGTCTTTGTGGATCAGGAAGACCTGCTCGACGCGGTACAAAAGCGTATTGAGCATCACGACCTCGCCGAACGGCTTGCCGGTTCGCATCGCTTCAAGCCGCCATTTCATCCCTTGCGGCGAAAAACTGTGCTCAAGCGTTTGATTGAGCGACTGAACCATTTGGCTCAGCGCTTCGGCGATCGCCTTGCGGACCGCCGGACCGATGATCGGAAAGATCGCCTCGGCAAGGATTCGCGGATTCCGCTTCGCCGAAACCTTGATGTTCTCCTCGACTATCGGAAGCGTCGCTTCGGTGAGTTTGCGATCGCGCCGCGCGCTCTTTCTGAGCGCCGACGGCAACACTTCGCTGACGCTTTCGGACTGAACGAGTATTCTTCGAAGCTCAGCGAGCCCGGTTTCCGGATTTCCAACTTCCGAAGACAACTCGGACGTTTCGGGAACATCATTGGGGTTGTCGATGGTTGGAAGCATCGGATTTGGGATTTGGGATTTGGGATTTGGGATTTTGCGTTCGAGGTGCAGAGATGTCTTTCTGAATCCTCAAATCCGCAATCACAGATCCCAAATCCCAAATCGAATTAGTCGGTCTCCGGGAGACTGAAATCGTTCGTCAGGCGCATTGCCATCTCGGTGAACAATTCCGCGAGCGCCGTGCGGTCGGCCTTGTCGTCGCGAATCTCGGACGACTCGCGGTCGAGTGTCGCAAGCATTTCGCTATGGCGCTTCTGAATGTCCTCCGAAAGATTCTTTGATTGCGTCAGAAGTTGCTGGCGCAGGTCGCTTTCCGATTTGGCAGCCTGTTCGTTGATCGTCGTGACCTTTTTGTCGAGGTTGTGCGACATATCCCGAAGCCCGTCCGAAAGGACCTTTACGGCGTCGGTCCGCGAATTCTGTTCCGATGCGAGCCGGTCGGTCAGTGACTTGACCTCGCTCTTCATATAGTCTTCGAGAGCATCGAGTTTTTTCCTTGTTTCATCGCGCATATCCGAGATCTCCTTTGAAAGGCGCTCTTCCATTCGCGCAAAACGCCGTTCAAAATCGCGCGACTGCGATCCGAACAGAATATCTCTGATCTTGTCGATGTTTCCGTCTTCGGGTTGTTCCGCACCGGTCTTCTTCTTTTCGGGTTTCATAACTTCTCTCGTAACAGTTCTCTTAGTTTATTGAATTCGCGGCCAAGGGTTGCCGCAGCCTCTGAAAGATCGCCTGCCGAATCGACCGATCGCTCGAGGTCGAGGCAACACGCCACGATTGATGAAAGCCCGACGTTTGCGCTGCTTCCCTTCAAGGCGTGGGCGCGGCGTTTCACCGTCTGCAGGTCGCCAACTGCGACGGCGGACTCGATCTTCGCGATCTCTTCTACGGCAAACCGGAAATAGGTTTGAAAGATCTCCGACACAAAATCCTTCTCGCCGCGGGCTTCGATCGACGAGAAGTTCGCCAGGACTTCGGGGGTAACGTGGCTTGCTAGCAAATGGTGAATCAAATTCGAATCCAAGTCAAGATTTGGCGACCTGTAATGATCCGCAAAATGCGTTTCAAACATCATTGAAAGGGCGTTCGGTGTCAACGGTTTGCAGAGAAAGTCGTCCATCCCGGCGCGCAGACAGTTTTCACGCTCGATCTCTTCGGCGTGCGCCGAGAGCGCGATGATCTTGGTCGACCGGTTCGGGCCGTCCGACCGGCGAATCAACTCGGTTGCGGCGTAGCCGTCGATCTCCGGCATCTGGCAATCCATCAGGATCAGGTCAAACGCGCGCTTGCCCGCAAGTTCAACCGCAGCGGCACCATCCGCCGCCACCGTTACGCTGCATCCGGCCTGTTCAAGCATCTTACGGATGATCTCCGAACTGATCGGGTGATCTTCGGCAAGAAGGACGCTGAAGTTCGCCGTCGGACTTTCGGATATATGTATGCTCTGGTTCGAACCCGGTTCAGATGTCCTCGTGAGCCGCACGTTGAACCAAAACCTCGAACCTTCGCCGGGAACGCTTTCGACGCCGATACTGCCGTTCATCATTTCAACCAGTTCGCGCGAAATGGCGAGTCCAAGCCCCGTTCCTCCGAAGCGACGGGTCGTTGAAATGTCTCCTTGAGTGAAAGGTTGAAACAGCGCCGAGAGTTGCTCGCTGCCGATTCCGATGCCGGTATCGATGACTTCGAAACATACCTCGTCGCCTTGCGGGTCGGCCCGCCGGACCGTCAGCGTGACACTGCCCTGATGCGTGAATTTAAGCGCGTTGCTGATCAGATTGCTCAGGATCTGCCGCAAACGCCCGGAATCGCCGCGAAACGAACCTTCGATCCCCGGATCGATCGCGGCGGTCAGCGAAAGTCCTTTCGCTTCGGCACTCGAGGAATAAAGCGTGAGCGTTTCGTCGATCAGCGCACGCAGGTCGAAACTAACCAAATGCAGTTTCAGTTTTCCGGCTTCGATCTTGGAAAAATCAAGAATGTCGTTGACGATTTCGAGCAACGAACCGATGCTCTGTTTGAGCAGTTCGACGAGATTGGTCTGTTCCGGGCTGAGGTCGGTTTCCGCGAGTAGGTTCGCCGTGCCGACAATGCCGCTTAAGGGCGTGCGAATCTCGTGGCTGATATTCGCCAGGAAGGCGGCTTTGGTCCGTGCGGCCTCAACCGCGGCATCGCGCGCGTCCGCTACCGCCCGTTCGATCTCGCGCCGTTGCGTGACATCCTGAAAACTAACGACGGCTCCGTCGATCCGTTCGCCGTCGATGATCGGCGTGCATAGAAATTCGACGAGAAGTTCGGAACCGTCCGCGCGGACAAAAACACCGTCGAGCATATGCGAGGCCGCGCCTTCTGAAAGCGCGAATTGAATCGGACAGTCCGCGGCGAGTTCTTCGGAAACGCTTTTGTCAGTATTGAAGAAGGCGATATCGTACGGACGGCCGACAATGTCCCCGGCGTGTGAACCGAGCATCTTCAACGCCGATCGGTTTGCGAAAACGACGTTTCGCGACGCGTCGATGATCGCGACTCCTTCAAGCAGCGACTCAAGAATGAGATCATTTGAAGCCTCAACGCTGGCAAGAAGTTTTCCGATGGCCTGGTTCATTGTTTCGTTTACAATAGCCGTTTCAGCCTTGAATTGTAAACAAAAACGACGGAACAATCCTTTGTTCCGTCGCCTTGAAGCGGTTGATCGCAATCTCGTGCGAATAATCGCACCAGAGTTTGGCCGATCCAGCGAAGTGGTGAATTCAGCTTCGGTTTAAGACCACGGCACGCTTCGAAAAGCGCCGCGCGCTGCTTCAGCGAAGACGGAATCAGACGCAACGGGGCCACGAATTCACGCAGCCCCGTTGGTTGAAACACACGCTAAACTCCGGGCATCGCTACGCGATTCGGGCTTGAAGTTGGATTCAGATTCGGATTAGGGAAGGCGGCCCGTCAAAAAAAAGATGCTCAGCCCCGAAGGGTCCTGACGGGGCTGAGCTCCTGCGGACCCTATGGGCTACCCCCGTCCCCATATCGCCGCATTCCGCAGCTTGGTTCCGCGGACGCGTCAACGCCACGGAACCGCAAATTCCAAAGAACATTTCAATTTGAAAGCAACAACGGCGCCCCCGTCCTGGAATTTCTCTGCCCCCAAAAAAAATCTTCAGATGGAAGCGCCGTTTGTCGGTATTGATTAATACAAGACTTGTGCCAAAACAGTCCGCAAATTCGCAGGAAAGCTAAATGAAGTGTTTACAATGCTTTGCGATCGCAGGTCAGCCGAACCTCAGGTCACTGGTTTTGAATGCCCGACATTTTGTCTGGCATTCTAGACATACAGACTGACATTCCGTCAGCTATGAGCGTCGTACTCGGCAAGTTTCCGATACAACGTCCGCGACGTTATGCCGAGAATGACCGCAGCGCGCTCGCGATGTCCGCCGGTGATCTCGAGGACTTTCAGGATATGCCGCTTTTCGAGTTCTGCGAGCGGTATCGGTGACTCGGGCGTCCCGGAACTCGAATCTGAAGCCTCGAATCCTGCCGATTTCATCACCGCGACGTCGTCGATCAGATCGTCGCGTGAAAGCGCGGCCGAGCGTTCGAGCGCGTTGCGAAGCTCGCGGATGTTCCCGGGCCAGTCCTGATGCATAATCTGCCGGATCGCATTCGGGGAAAACGAAAGATGGGGACGATTGAAGCGCAGTCGCAGTTTGGCAACGAAATGATCGATCAGCGCCGGCAGATCTTCACGCCGATCGCGGAGCGCCGGAAGATTGAACGAAACGACGTTCAATCGATAAAAGAGATCCATCCGGAAGTTGCCCTTGCGAACCTCGGCCGCGAGATCTTTGTTGGTCGCGGCAATGACCCGCGCCGAGGCTCGTTTGTCGCGGGTCGCTCCGACCGGTCGGAAGTTGCCGTTCTCGAGAAAATGCAGAAGCTTGACCTGCATCTGCAGCGGCATCTCGCCGATTTCGTCGAGAAAGAGCGTCGAACCGTCGGCGGCTTCGACGAGTCCGGTTTTGGCCGCCATCGCGCCCGTGAAAGACCCTTTTTCGTGACCGAAGAACTCGGATTCGAAGAGATGTTCGGGCAATGCGCCGCAGTTGACCGAGATCAAAGGCAGATCGGCACGGGGACTCCGCGAATGGATCCAGCGTGCAAGGACGTCCTTGCCGGTTCCCGATTCGCCGGTGATGAGGATCGTCGTGTCGAGTTTTGCGACCGTTTCGGCCTGACCGAAGATCACGTTCATCAACGGACTTTGATGCACCGGCTCGACCGTCAAATCCTCGTTTTGACGGCGAACCGCGAGCCGAAACCGTTCGTTTTCCCTGATCAACCGACGCTTTTCGAAGGCCTTGCGGATAAGCGCCTCGACCTGATGCGGATTGGCCGGTTTGGTGACGTAGTCGTACGCTCCGCGGCGCATCGCCTCAATGCCCGTCTCAAGCGAAACATCGGCTGTCAGCATTATCACTTCCGGCGGATTTTCGCCGCGCCTGACGGTCGGAAGAAGTTCGATGCCTGAAGCGTCCGGCAAATTGACATCAAGAAGAACAACATCGAATTCGTCCTCGCGAATCCGTTCGAGCAGCGCCTTGGCGTCCTCAGCCGATGAAAACTCGAGGTCGTCCGCGGCGATCTGTGCAGGCAAAAGCCGACGCAGCACCGGATCATCATCGGCGAGGAGTATTTTGATCGTTTGGGTCATCTATTCGGTTGAGGGGGGTACGGTCATTTGACCAAAAGCGGCTGCAAAACATCGGCCGAAAGCAGTTTCTGCAATTTCGCCGTCAGTCTCGGACGCAATTCGGCGGCCTGTTCGGGACCGAATTCGGTTTCAAGCCCTCGTTCGATCTCATCCGGTTGCTTGTCGCGGAACAGGCCTTCAAGAATATGAAGGTCGAGGTCGTCAAACTCGGCGATCCCCAACGCATTCGTCATATTCGCACCGAAAACGCGGGTCTGCGCGAGGTCGAAGATCCAATCCGCGGCCTTCTCAAGCGGATCGGCGTCCGGGAATCGCGCCTTGATCAGTTCGAAGATCCGCTCGCGACCCTCGACATTCATCAACAACGCGAGGAAGAACCGCTGTTCCGGGTTCGCGACCAAGCTCCGTTTATGGACTATGGAATCGAGGCGCCGTTGGTATTCAAAGACCTTGCGCAAGACGTCGGCGTGCGCGCCGTGGCGCTTCCCGACGATCTCCATAAAAACATCGAACTTCGACTCCGAGCGGCCGAGCTTGAAAATCTCGTCCATCTGATTCGATTTCAGATAGTTCCTGATATTGAGCAGGATCAAATAGGACGTAAACAGGTCCGATCCGGCGAGCAGATCCGAAACGAGTCCGTCAGCCTCGGGACGTTCCAAACGGATCATCGTCGAGATCAGCTGGAGTTTCTTGATCAGATTCGGCTCCTGATAGAACGGGTCGACCGCCACGTGCGGCTTGCGGTAATCGAACTGCGGAAGATGGTTCTGAGTTTGGTGCGTCCGAATGACGATCGTGACCGACGGATGGTCAAGATGGAAGAGTGAGTGAATATAAGCGGCACCGGGGACGATCTCCTGAATATCGCCGACCTTGAGCAACTCGCAAACCTTGAGACGTATGTCGCCGATCTCCATACACTGGTTGATCGTCTCCAGACGCTCGAACTCGTACCAGCTATGAATGCTTGACCCCTCAAGCACCTGGAAGGCACCGCAAAAGCGTGCTGATGCGTCGCAGTCGTGCCTTCGAGCCAGAAATAGGCGTCTATGTAGAATCTGGTTCCGTTATAAATGGTTATCGGCGGCTGGCCGAACGATGCCGGCAGATCTTGCTGCAGCGGCAGAACATCCTGTTTGAGCGCCCATTCGACAATTTGCCAAGGCGTTATCCTTTCCGGAAAGCGCGCTTCGCAAAGCGCCGCGGAACAGATCCCCGGGAAGGCGTCGTCGTTGTAGTTCTGATCACACCAGAGGCGCTCGATTCGCGCCCCGACCTCGTCGAATTCTTTCATAAACCAGTTAAAACGTCGGCGGTGACGGCACTTCAAGCGGCGGTTCGTCTTCGGGTATCCGGTCCAGGTAACTGAAGATCAGGTAAACGACCAGAATGCTGAACGCGATCGCCGCAAGATTGACGACGATCGAATAGGTTTCATAAATGTCCTCGTTCCACCCGAACGCGGCGATTCCAATCCCGAAAAACAAGCCGATCACGAGACCGCAAACGAGCTGCGTCCCGATGAACGCGCCGGCGCAAATGAACGCCCACAAGATCCCGTTGCGCCCGCTGTCATTTGCTTTCTTATATCCGAACCAAGCTGCCAGAATCGCCAGTAACATAGTTGGTACTCCTAAGTTTACATTTATTTTGCCTAATGCCTTATGTCCCAACGGCTTTCAAACTCGGGATAGGGCAAGATTCTTTTGTATTTCGTCGTTAATCTGGTATATTTTGCGCAATTCTTTTCAAATTTCAAACACAAAATGGAGTACAGATGAATTCAAACGCAGGTACGATCGAGGACGTTGCAGGAATCCCCCACGCCGAGAAGCATCCAAAAGGGCTTGTTGTGCTGTTCGCCACCGAAATGTGGGAGCGCTTCAGTTTCTATTCGATGCTCGCGCTTTTTACGCTTTATCTTCGCGATCCGACCGACGGTTTCGGATGGACCGCGTCACAAGCGACTTCGCTTTATTCAAATTACTTGATGTTCGTCTATGCGAGTCCGCTGATCGGCGGCTTCATTGCGGACAAATTCACCGGTTATCGCAAAGCGGTGATGATCGGCGGATTCTTCTTTATGGCGGGGCACGGCCTGCTTTCGATTCCGGCGATCTGGGCCGTTTATCTCGCGCTCACCTGTTTGGTAATCGGAAACGGATTCTTCAAGCCGAACGTCTCGACGATGGTCGGCAATCTCTACCCCGAAGGCAGTCATCTGAAAGACCGCGCCTATAATATTTTTTATTTCGGCATCAACGTCGGCGCGTTCATCGCACCGATCGTGATGGAGTTCGTACGCCAGTTTTGGGGCTTCCATCCGGCATTTGCCGTCGCCGCGTTCGGGATGATCATCTCGGTCGGCATTCTTTGGAAGTTCAAGAGCCACGTGATGGCCGCGGACAATGCGCACGGCAACGGCGACCAGACGGCCGACTCGGCCGCGACCGCAACCGACGCTCCGCCGCACGGAGTCAGCGACCAAGCGCCGCGAAATGCTTCGCAAATGGCGTCGGACCTGATGAACACGGTCTCCGACGGAAAACGGATTACGGCGCTGATCGTGATCTTCCTGATCGTCATCGTCTTCTGGATGGTCTTCCACCAAAACGGTTCGACGTTGACGTATTTCGCCGACGACAACACCGATTGGAACGTGACCGGCACGATCTCAAACTCGATCAACGCCTTCTGGGTTCTGACACTTACGTTCCCTCTGGTATGGTTCTGGGGATTCCTCGACCGCCGCGGCAAGGAGCCTTCGACCCCAACGAAGATGGCGATCGGAATGACCTTGACCGGACTCTCGTTCCTGGTGCTCTATTTCGGCGCGTCGATCGGCGAGAATATGACCAAGTCGGCGGATCAGTTGGCTGCCGGCGAATTTCGGGTCAATGAGCGCGTGATCACGAATCTTGCCGCCGCGGGCGTTTCGAAGGACGTTCTCGACAAGATCGTCGCGGCGAAGGACGCCGAAGGCAAACCGCTGATCTACGGCAAGAAGTTCGCGGCGAAAACGGACGAGGCGACCAAGGTCAAAACCTCGGGTGAAAACCAGTTGATCGCCGCGATCAACACGGTCGCGCCGGGTCAGGGAGACGCGAACAAGGCCGCGATCCTGCAAAACGCATACTTGTTCCGGGTCTCGCCGTTTTGGCTGGTCTTTGCCTATATGATCGTGACGCTTGGTGAACTGATGCTCTCGCCGATGGGATTGTCGCTCGTTTCCAAAGTCGCACCGATCAGTAAACGCGGGCTTCTGATGGGCGGATGGTTCGTCGCGACGGCGATCGGCAACAAACTGACGCAGATCGGCATTTTCTGGGACATCTGGCTGCAATCGTCGTTCTTTCTCGTGCTCGCGGGAATGGCGCTGTTTATGGCCGTCGTTCTGTTCCTTATCCTGAAACCGCTGAAAAGAGCGATGCCGGGAGTGTAGAAAAAAGGCAAAGGGAAAAAGGGAAGAGGATAAGGTCGTAATCGTATCCTCTTCCCTTTTTCCCTTTGCCTTTTTCCCTTTTTGCCTTTTTCCCTTTGCCTTTTTCCCTTTGCCTTTTTCCCTTTGCCTTTTTCCCTTTGCCTTTTTCCCTTTGCCTTTTTCCCTTTGCCTTTTTCCCTTTTCCCTTTTTCCCTTTGCCTTTTTCCCTTTGCCTTTTTCCCTTTGCCTTTTGCCTTTTCCCTTTTTCAAAAACTGATCTTCTCGCTTGACCCGATCTCCGCACCGAGTTTCTGCACGGAATGCACCTTCCATTTGTCTTCGCGATCCGGGAAATCCGTCCGATAGTGTCCGCCGCGTGATTCTTCGCGCCAGAGCGCGGCGCGCGCGATCAGCGTCGCAAGGGTGACGAAATTCAATGATGCGGTCGAGAGATTTGCGCTCCGGATCTGTTCGAACTCAGTCAATGCGCGTTCGAGAGACTCGCGATCCCGCAATATGCCGACTCGCTCCCACATCACGCGTTTGACGCGTTTTTTGACCGCTGTCATAACGCCGACCGACTGTTCGCTGACCGGACCGACGGCGTGTCCGGTGATCTTGCCTTCAAATTCCGCGAGATCGATCGAATCGACGAGTGCCGCAGCGCCCGCGCGGGCGCCGAAAACAAGTCCCTCAAGCAACGAGTTCGAGGCCAAACGGTTCGCGCCGTGGACGCCCGTGCAGGTGACCTCGCCGGCGGCGTACAGCCCGGGGATCGTCGAACGCCCGTGCAGATCGGTCCGAATCCCGCCCATACAGTAATGCGAGGCAGGCGAAACTGGCAGCTGATCCTTGGCGATATTCAAACCGTAAGTCTTGCAAGTCTCATAGATCTTCGGGAATCTCTCGCTCAAAAAATCCTCGCTCAAAGCCGTCATATCGAGAAAGACACTGCGTGTTCCGGTTCGCCTCATCTCGGCGACGATCGAACGCGAAACGATGTCGCGCGGCGCAAGTTCGAGCCGCTCGTCGTATCTTCCCATAAAGCGCTCGCCTGCCTTGTTGCGAAGGATCCCGCCCTCGCCGCGCATCGCTTCGCTGAGCAAAAATCGCGGCGCGCCCTCGATGCTGAGCGCCGTTGGATGAAACTGGACAAACTCCATATCGGCCATCTCGGCACCGGCGAAATACGCCATTGCCATTCCGTCGCCGGTCGCGACGGCCGGATTCGTCGTGTGCTGGAACAGTTGTCCGGCGCCGCCGGTGCATAGAATAACGGCTTTTGCGTATAACTCGCGGGGCGCCCGCAGAATCGGATCGAGGAAGCGGACACCGACGCAGCGTCCGTCAGCGACGAGCAATTCCTCGGTGTTTGCGAACGGCGTCAGAGTGATGGACTTTTCGGCTTTTGAACGCGCGATCAGCGCGCGGACGATCTCTTTGCCGGTCGAATCGCCGTGTGCGTGCAGAATCCGCCGGCGTGAATGGGCCGCTTCCTGTGTAAAGACGAGTTTTCCGGCTTCGCGGTCAAATTCGGTGCCCCAATCGATGAGTTGCTTGATGTAGAGCGTTCCTTCGGAAACCAGCGTCTCAACGGCCTCTTCGTCACAAAGTCCGGCGCCGGCGATGAGAGTGTCATCTTCGTGGAGTTCGGCGTTGTCGTCGTCTGAGAGAACGACCGCGACGCCGCCCTGTGCATATTCGGTGTTGGATTCGCTCGCCTTGTCCTTCGTGAGGACCGAAACGTGAGCGCCCGAACCCGCAAGTTCGATGGCCGCACGCAACCCCGCAACTCCGCTCCCGATCACGACAAAGTCGGTTTCCAAAGACATCAACTGCAATTTAACAGATAATCCGCCGAACAGAAAGTTGACAAGATAACGGAACGCGCTCGCGCCGAATGCTCGCCGGCGCTTGATTCGGTACCATTCATTTTCGCGAAATTGCAGGGGTCAACGCGAAGTAATCTCTTCTCTTTCGATCGCTTTGCGTCACTTTGCGGTTTCAAATCATACGATTTTCCTGAGCCTGAATCGGCCGTTCGAAAAGGACCCTTTTGCAAAAATCGTGCAATTGTGGGAGTTTGATAATTGAATTCAATCGACTGACCAAAATGACACAGACAGAACTCGAACGATCAGATTTTATCAAAGGGAAGATTAACGACGTCGTCGTTTATCCGTTGCGCAAGTTCGTCGACGACCGCGGCTGGCTTGCAGAGCTTTTTCGGCACGACGAGCTCGCCGAGGAGTTTTATCCGACGATGGCGTACATTTCGGTGACCGAACCGGGGATTCAACGCGGCCCGCACGAGCACGTCGATCAAGCCGATCTTTTCTGCTTTATCGGTTCCGGGAATTTTATGCTGCGAATGTGGGACAATCGCGAGGAGTCTTCGACATTTCGATTTGTGATGACGCTGTTTGTCGGGGCCGACAATCCGACCGCCGTCATTGTGCCGAAGGGCGTCGTGCACGCTTACAAGAACATCAGCCGAACCGAAAAGGGCGTCGTCATCAACTGCCCGAACCAGCTTTATATGGGCGAAGGGAAGAAGGAACCGATCGACGAGATCCGTCACGAGGACGATCCCGATACGATTTTCACGATGGCGGTTTAGTTCGATTTGTGAATCGGGATTTCGGATTTCGGATCGAAGCGCCGGGCTTGTTCCGATTATCCGGGAGGTTCGGATTCTAGAATCGAACATCCGTTTTGGCCGACAACGCTTTTCCCGCACAAGCGTCGGCCGTTTGCCGGTCCGGTGAGAGCCGGATTCGCGAACGGCCAGTCGGCCAATCGATTTTGGGATTTGGGATTTGGGATCTTTGGATTTGGGATTTGGGATATTTGGGATTTGGGATTTGGGATTTGGGATCTTTGGATTTGGGATTTGGGATCTTTGGATTTGGGATTTGGGATTTGGGATTTGGGATTTGGGATTTGGGATTTGGGATTTGGGATCTTTGGATTTGGGATTTGGGATATTTGGGATTTGGGATATTTGGGATTTGGGATTTTGGGATCTTTGGATTTGGGATTTGGGATATTTGGGATCTTTGGATTTGGGATTTGGAATATTTGGAATTTGGAATTTGGAATTTGGAATTTGGAATGTCGAATCTCACAATGGAATCTGGAATCTTAATCTTGCATAAATGAAAGTGGTTCGTATCATCGCGCGTCTCAACGTCGGAGGGCCGGCGCGCCACGTCATTTGGCTGACAAAGGCACTTGACGACGAGGAGTTTCGTTCGGTCCTGCTCACCGGAACGGTTCCCGAAGGCGAAGAGGATATGAGCTATTTCGCCGCCGAAAACTCCGTCGATCCGGTTTACATTCCTGAAATGAGCCGTGAATTGTCGCCCAAAGACGTCGTTTCTCTTTGGAAGGTCTTTGCGCGGTTACGGCGCGAGAAACCCGACATCATCCACACCCATACCGCCAAAGCCGGATCCGTCGGGCGAGTCGCCGGATTTCTTTATCGCTGGCTTCTGTGGAAGGACGTCAAGATCGTCCATACCTTTCACGGGCACGTGTTTCACAGCTATTACGGAAAACTGAAAACGTCGGTTTTTCTGTTGATCGAGAGAGTTCTCGCGCGCGTCGCGACGGACCGGATCGTCGTCATCAGCGAACGCCAGCGAGCCGAGATCTGCGAGGATTTCGGCGTCGGACGCGCCGAACAATTCGCCGTCATCCCGCTCGGAATCGAACTTACACAGTTTTCAGCGGCCGAATCCAAACTAGATTTATTGCGTCAAGAGATCGGCGCTGCCGACGACGAGATCCTCGTCGGATTCGTCGGGCGACTGACCGGGATCAAGAATATCCCGATGTTGCTTGCCGCGGCGGCCAAGGTAAGCCCCGACAAACGTCTGCGTTTCGTGATCATCGGCGACGGCCATTTGCGTTCCGAACTCGAAGAATTAACTCGCGAACTCGGCATCGGATCGACGGTGACGTTTCTCGGGAACCGCAACGACAGCGGCACGTTCTACGCCGGGCTCGATCTCGTCGCCCTTTGTTCGCTGAACGAAGGCACGCCGCTGACGCTGATCGAGGCAATGGCAAACGGCAAGCCTTTCATCTCGACCGAGGTCGGCGGCGTCGGCGATCTCGCCGGGAAATTGGTCGGGCAGTTCACGGATTTCGCCGTTTGTGAACGCGGCGTCACGGTCAAATCGGGCGACGTTGACGGTTTCGTCGCAGGACTTGAGTATTTGGCCGGGAACATCAAGCTGCAAATCGAGACCGGAGCCCGCGGAAAACGATTTGTCGAGGAAAATTACTCGCGCGAGCGGCTGGTCTCGGACATTCGCGAACTTTACCGGGAATTAACTGCCGGCGAACGACGAACTGCTTGATTTTGATAGGTTATTGTTTTGTAATAGTCTGAAGATTTCCTCGTATCCGGATTTAGTTGAACCCTAATGTTCGATTCATCTCTCTATCCGTTCCTTGTCGGTGCCATTAGCTTCGCGCTTTCCGTCGGCACGACCTTCGCCGTCCGCGAACTCGCGCGGCGTTACGGATTCGTCGCGAAACCGAAAGCCGACCGTTGGCACAAAAAGCCGACCGCGATGATGGGCGGCGTGGCGATCTTTTTGACGACCATTATAATTTACGCGTTCTTTGTCCCGCATACGCGCGAGTCGCTGGTTATCGTCGGGGCCAGTTCGCTGCTGTTTCTTGTCGGTCTGCTGGATGATCTGCTCAACATCAAGCCCTATCAGAAGCTATTCGGACAGGTCATCGGAACCGCGATATTGGTCGGTTTCGGGCTGCGTTTGCCGTGGACCGGCTACGAGATCGTCGACATCTGGATCACCGTCATCTGGGTCATCGGCATCACGAACGCCATCAACCTGCTCGATAATATGGACGGCCTTGCGGCCGGGATCTCGGCGATCGCGGCGTTCTCGCTCGCGCTCGGGTTCAGCGCCGGCGGCCAACTCGACGAATTGCTGCTGGTTGCCGTCTTCATCGGTGCGCTGATCGGTTTTCTGGCTTTCAACTTCAACCCGGCGTCGATCTTTATGGGCGACTGCGGATCGATGTTCGTCGGCTTTCTGCTCGCGAGTTCAGTGTTGATGAACCAGGTCGGAGGGCGGTCACGCGGCGTCCTGACGATCCTGGCGGTGCCGGCGCTGATCCTTTTCGTACCGATCTTTGACACGACGTTCGTCACCATTCTGCGCAAGCTCTGGGGACGAAAGGCCTCGCAGGGCGGACGCGATCACACCTCGCACCGGCTTGTCGCGCTTGGTCTCTCCGAGCGTTCGGCGGTCCTGATGCTCTACGGGTTCGCGATCGTCGCCGGCGCGATCGCTTTGGCGGTGCGCGAACTTCAAACGACGCAAAGCATCGCGCTGATCGCCGCATTCACGATCGTGTTGACGATCGTCGGCGTCTATCTCGCCAAGGTCAAAGTTTACGAAGAGCAGGACGAAGAACTGGCGCTTCAAACCGGCGCGGCGTTCGGATTCTTGCTCAATATATCGCACAAACGGCGTATATTCGAGATCCTTCTTGACGCGATCTTGATCACGCTTTCGTATTACGTCTCATACGTGCTGCTTTTCGGCCAGTTGGAAGAAGGCGGAAACTGGGACTTGTTCGTCAAAACGCTTCCGATTCTGATCTCGCTCAAGCTTTTCGCGTTTCTCGCGGTCGGAGTTTATCGCGGACTTTGGCGCTACACGGGGCTTCGCGACTTCTTCACTTTCTTCCGCGGAAATATTTATGGTTCGATCCTCAGTATTTTGCTGATTCTGTTGATTTTTCGTTTCGAGAATTTTTCCCGCGCCGTGTTCGTTGTCGACGCGTTGGTGATGTTCTTTGCGCTTGCGGGTTCGCGCATCGCGTTCAGGCTGTTCAGACAAATGCTGCCGATGCCGTTCTCGGAAGACGGGCGCAACGTCCTGATCTACGGCGCGGGCGATGGCGGAGAGATGATTCTCCGCGAGCTTCAAAACAACCGCGAATGGGAATATAGACCGGTCGGATTCCTCGATGACGATCCGCTCAAAAAAGGCAAGATCATCAACGGCTTGAAGGTATACGGGGGCTATGAATCGCTCGATCAAATTTGCCGGGAGAACGACATTCAGGAGATTCTGGTGTCGTTCCGGGCACTGTCGCCGGAGCGCATCCGCGAAGTCCGTGCAATCTGTCAGGAGGCGAACGTCGCGCTCAACCGAGCGATGATCAGGATCGAGCCGCTCGACTTCGATTAATCTTCAAAATGGCCGCAAAAACATTCCAGCTCAAGAACCCGGCCGCGCGCAGCGCTCTGATCGCCGCGGCCGTCGTGACGGTCATCGCCGTCTTTTTTTGCGCCCGTTGGTTCTTCGCCAACACGATCGCGACCCGCTCGGTCTACAAAGAGATCGCCGAGATTTCGGTCCTGCTGGGACCTTCCGATCCTCAAACGCATTTCGCGCACGCCGTGTTGCTCGAAAAAACCTTCTTTCCCGAAGATCTGCCGCGTTCGTTGAGCGAGTTTGAACGCGCCGTCGCACTTTCGCCGGCGGACTTCAATCTCTGGCTCGAACTCGGCCGGGCGCGGGCGCGGTCGGGCGACGATGCCGGCGCCGAGACCGCGCTCCGACGGGCGCAGGAACTGGCGCCGAATTACGCCCGTGTCGCCTGGGCGCTCGGCAACTTTCTGTTGCGGCAGGAAAAGAACTCAGAGGCCTTCGGGTTGATCCGTCGAGCGTCCGACGCGGACCCGCAATACTCGAATCCGGCGATCACGAACGCGTGGCAGGTTTTCGATGGCGATTACGCGAGGATCCGTGAACTTGCCGGTGAATCGCGCAATTTGCGAGCGTCGCTGGCGGCGTATCTGGCGCGCCAGAAGAGATTCGAAGAAGCAGTCGAGGTGTGGAACTCATTGCCCGAAAGCGACCGCCAGAATGATCTGAAGGCCAACGGCGACGAGATCTATCGTGAGATGCTCGCCGCAAAGCGTTTTCGCGATGCGGTTGGAATGAGCAACCGGCGCTTCACGACGGGCACGCTTTTCAACGGAGATTTCGAGATCCCGTTCACGCTTCAGTCTCCAACGGTTTTCGAATGGCAGATCGCCGACGGCGCCGAACCGCAGATCGCGGTCGATTCCTCGCAAAAACACGATGGAAACCTAAGTCTTATTCTCGTTTTCAACAGCTCGGACGGCACCGGCTTTCGCGGCGTTACCCAGACGGTGGCGACCGAACCCGGGCGCGGCTACGTCCTTCGCGGTTTCTACCGCTCGGACGCAAAGGCGGCCACGACCCTCAAATGGACCGTTTCAAACGCCGCTAACGGGGCGCCGATTGCGGAAACTGCCCAGATCGACGCACGCGCGGAATGGAAGGAGTTCTCGGTGGCTTTCAAGGCTCCGGCGGATACCGACGCCGTCGTCATAAGCCTGAAACGCGGAAACTGCGCTTCGTCAATATGCCCGATTACCGGCAAGATCTGGTTCGACGGACTTCAGGTAGCCGAAGCTTCAAAACGGAACGACTCAAAATGACCAACGAAAGTCGCGAAATCGAAACTCCGGGCGACGCGCCGGCCGAACCGCTGAATGAACATCAAGAATCATCGCGGCTCAGGAGCGCGGCCATTTTCCTTCTTTATTTGATCCCGATCTCTGCGACGCTCGCCTACGGCGCGGTCGAAACCTGGGCGTTCGGCTTCATTTCCCTTCTGACCGGGTTGTTGGTGTTGTTCTGGATCGCCGACAGCCTGTTCAAACGCGAGTTTCGGATCGACACGAACCTGCTGCAGGTCCCGTTTGCCGCGCTCGTCGCCGTCGGGCTGATCCAGTTGCTTCCGCTCCGCGCGGCGAACGCGCCGTCGCTTTCGATCCCGGCGGTTTCGTCATTGTCGGCAAATCCGTACGCGACGCGCGTCGCCGTCATCCAACTGATCGCCCAACTCGTCTTTTTCGCGACCGCCTTTGTTTTCTTCGACAACTCGCGGCGCATCAAACGCCTTTCGATCGGGTTCGTGATCTTCGCTTCGCTGCTGGCGTTCTTTGGAATTCTCCAGTGGCTGGCCAATCCGCAAGGGATTTACGGCTGGCGACCGACGCCGCAGGCGATACCATTCGGAACGTTTGTCAATCAGCATCATTTCGCGGCGTTGATGGAGATGTCGATCGGATTGACCCTCGGACTCCTCTTCGGAGGCGCGCTCAAGAAGGACAAACGGCTTCTACTCGTCATCGGGGCGGTTCTGATGGCGAGCGCCGTCGCGCTCACGGGTTCGCGCGGCGGACTCTTGAGTATGCTCATCGTCGCGATAATCGCGGCGTTTCTCGGATACGTGCGCCGACCGGACGCCGAGGAATCAGAGGCTCCGAGTCGCATACCGCGGAAGGTCGCGCTCGTCGGCTTCGGCGTCGGATTCGCGGTCTTGCTCGTTGCAATGGTCGTCTTTCTCGGCGGCGACGCATCGCTGATGCGCGGCGTCGGAATCACGAACCAAGCGGATTTCAGCAGCGGGAGACTCCACTTCTGGTCGGTGGCGATGCAGATCTTCAAGGATCACCCGATCCTCGGCGCCGGACTCGACGGCTTTGCGACAGTGTTTCCGAACTATGACAGTTGGAACGGAACGTTCCGCGTCGAACAGGCGCACAACGACTATCTGCAGATTCTAGCCGACGCCGGAATCGCCGGTTTCGCTTGCGTCGCAACCTTTGTTTTACTTTTATTCCGAAAGAGTCTCGCGATGATCAACGGAGCCGCCGATCCGCATCGGCGGAGTATCGCCGTCGGAGCCCTGGCCGGATGCGCCGGAATGCTCGTCCATAGCTTCTTCGACTTTCCACTCAGAACGCCGGCGAATGCATACTTCTTTCTGCTCCTCGTCGTCCTTGCGACGACCGCGGTGCGATTTCCGAGGCGTCACCGCTCGCGCCACCGCTGACGTCATTTGAGTTCAAAAACGAATCCCTTCTTGAAGAACAGACGCAAAACCCAAGGCTTTGCAGGATCGTCATTGTATTCCGCTTTTTCAAGAACTCCGCCGAGGAAGATTTTCGAATTGTCAGCCTTCAGATCCTCGACCGCCATATCAAAACGGATGTAATCGAACGAATGAATGCCGTCTCCCGACTTGTTTGTCGCGGTCGTCCTGAGCGCCGTCGGAGTGTTCCTGACCCGGCAGATATAATTGAGTTTACCGGTGCAGTCCGCGGCGAATTCTCTCGGCGGCAGAACGATCTCCTTTCCGATGAACGAAGCCACGGCGCGGTCGAGTTCGAGCCAGGTCTTTTCGGCTTCCGCGGCGTTTCCCTTTTCGTTGGATTCGAGAATTACGCCGGCCAGCGCGAAGAGCCTGAGATAACGAAGCTGCGCGAGTTGTTTCTTGTCGTTTTCTGCCTTGAGAGCATTGAGATGAACGGCAGCGGTCGCGGACGCTTTTGACCAGTTCTCGGACTGCAGATCTTCGGCGAGCGCTTTCCAGCCGGCATCCGAGATTTCTGCGGCTACTGTCCGAACGGGCGCCTTTGCGACCGGCTTGACGGGCGTCTTCCGTCGTTGGGCTGCCGCCGGAACAACGGCCAAAAACGCAAACAACGCAAGAGTTATGGCCTTTCTGAACATTACTGCTGTTTCATCAGACGCGCCCGGGCCGCAACGGCTTCCTGATACGCTCCGCCCTTGACGTCACCGAGCTGGATCGCCGCCTCGTAGATCTTGACCGCGTATTCATTCTGGTCGTAATACTCGTACAATCGCGCAAGCGCCACATACGTCAGCGAGATCAGCGCCGGATCGGCCTTCTGGAGCTGGGCGGCGCGCAAGATGTTGTCAAAATAGGTCTTAGCCTCGAGAATCCGGACGTTGCGCTCCTCGATGTCCGTGATCGCCGCGGCCGAAAGGCTTTTGACGCGGCCGAGGTTATACGGAATCCGAAGGTCGTTCGGATTCGCTTCGAGGAGCTTTCTGAGTTCGGCCTCCGCTTCGCCGTACTTCTGTGCCTTGATCAGCGGTTCGATCTCCGTGAGCCGTTTGGTCAACGGATTTTCGACCAGCGTCAGCGCCGTTTTGCGTTGTTCTTCGCGGTACGCAAGCGCGCGCTTGCGGGCGTCGGCGGTATCAGCGAGACGATTCCCTTCCTTCGTCGTATCGAGGCTCAGGATCATATCCCGCAGCGAACCGGCGATATCGAACTGCGATTCCTCGAGTCCTTTGAGTTGCTGGGCAAAGTAGAACGCCAGCACGGCGCCCTTCTCATACGCCTCGGAAAGCTGGAGCGCGACCTCGTCATCGAGCCGCGGCATCTCGAATCGTCCGTCGATCAGATAAAGTTCGTCGGTCAATTGAACTACCTTGCGGCCCTTTGCGTCGGTCGTTTCGCTGACCGGCTTTTTTCCGACGTTGCGCCGCGCCTCGGCAGTTTCGGACTGAAATTTCTGATACGCGGGCTGCTTGGCATCGACCGCCGCGACGAGCGACCGTGAAACCGCAAGCACGATGTCGGGTGAAATATCAGGATTCGTCTTGCGTCGCTCGTCGAGCAACGATTTGATTCCTTCCTTGAACGTCAGTATGTCGCGCGAGTTCTTGAGAATGATCGGGTCGAGCACGAACTGCAGAAACGCGCGCCGCACCTCCGATTCGTCGAGTTCCGTTCCGGGCGGGACGATCGCGTAATAATCGTCGCCGATGTTTCGGAAGTTGATCGTCGCGTCTTGCGCGAGAATGTCCGGAACGATGAAGAATCGACGCTCCCGCTCTCGGATCTCGGTCTTCTGAAGCTTGGCGGTCTTGCTCTTTCCCTTCTGGATCTCGGTCTTGATCTGTTCCGTGTAAACGAGCTCGGGGCGAGTGTGCAGATAATCGAGCAGTCCGCGGACCATTTCGATCGTTGACGAACGCATCGCGTCTCCGGTCGCCTGATATTCCTTGTAATATTCTTCGACCTTCTGCGAAACCGTGTAACTCTGATCCCCGCGGCGAATCACGCTGCGGTAGAATTGGCGCACGAGAGGCGAAAAGTCGAGCACCTCAAGCAGATCGCCGGGCAGATCGGTGGCACGAGTCGGTTCCGCAAGATCCGGAACGGGTCCGAGCGTGTAGGACATCGAAATGAACGGCGCCATCAGTTCCGATGACGACGCTTTCGGATGCCTCTTCCTGTACTGATCGACGAAGAACTTCATCCGTTGGACGAGTTCCGGATTGAGTCCCTCGATATCCGCACGCATTTTCTGCCGAAACTCCGAACCCTTTTCGGTCAGTGGCGACTCGAGCCCCGATGCCTCGAGCGCAAGCGAGACCACGATCAAACGCCGGTCAGGCTCGATCTTCACGCCGTATTGCGATAGATCGAACAATTGCGGATTGCCTTGCGCGAAGACCGGCAGCGAAAGCGCCAGCAACAGAAATACAAAAACGACTCTTTTCATTTGCTCAAAAAAACTTCGAGCAAAGGGCACGAAAAACGACGGAGGATTCGGGGGAATCGGTTACGGTTTCTCCGCTATTCGTCGCGCCTTTGCTGCTTCTAAAAGATGCCTCGGGTTGGCCTTTGGATGTCTCTCAAAAAAAGGGATAAAGGAAAACACGCCGGAGCGTAGTCCTTCATCCCTTCGGAAATCCTTTTCGAACCGATCTAGTTATAACTCGCAAGCGCTTCGCCTTCGTTTTCGAATACATCGAAAACCGTCAGAAGCTTGGTGATCGCCAAAAGATCTTGAATCTTCTGTGTCAGGTTCAGGAGTTTCAGGCTTCCGCCTTCTTTGTTGACCGCCGTGAAGCTCGAAACCAATTCGCCGATGCCGCTCGAATCGACATAGCCGACGCTGCCGAGATTCAAAAGAATCTTCTTTTTGCCCTCGCCCAGCAAACGACGGATCGTGGTCCGAAGCGCCACGCTGCCTTCGCCGATGGTTACTTTGCCATCCATATCAAGAATCGTGATGTCACCCGCTTGACGCTCAGAAATGTTAAGTTCAGCCATTTTTATCTCCTGTTCGAATTAATAGACGTTTGATTGCAATTTGTCTTTGAAATTTACCAAAAATTCCGGATTAAAACAAAACTATGCCCGTTTTTTTATCATCCGGACGGTCGTTCCGCCCGCGTCGTGACACTCCCAATCGACCTGATCGACAAAATTATGCATAAAAAGAATCCCGCGGCCCGTCGCCTTGAGCAGATTTTCGGGATTCGTCGGATCCGGAACTTTTCCGACGTCAAAACCGTCGCCAAAGTCGCGGATAAGAATTTCAATTCCGTCGGACATCCTGTTTAACGTAATTTCGACGGATTTCGTGTCATCCAGCTTGTTGCCGTGCTTGACGGCGTTGGCGACAGCCTCGCGAACGGCCATATCGATACCGAACAACGCGTCGTCCGGAAATCCTGCGTCGGTGGCGAACGCGACCGCTTCGACGACGGCGTCGTCGATCGCTTCGATAGTGCTGACAATTGAGAACTTCGTTTGCTTTTCGTTCACTAAGTGCCGGTAATTGCTCGTGGATTCTTACAAAACTGTATGCTAAGTTTCCTTTTTCCGCCGGCATCTGTCAAGACTCGTTTTCCGCGTCGTCGACTTGGACTATGATTTGAAAAGATGGCGCTTTGAAGGCGATAAGCAAAACTGAGGGAGGAGACCCGAAATGACTGAAAGAGCTGAACAACTGGCACGACAATTGATGCGGCGGGAATGGCAGAAACTGACAGAGCGCGAGCGACACGTGATCGAATCGATAGTCGCGAAAAAACACGTCAGTCGCAACATTTCAAAGGCATTTGAAGACGAACGGACCTTTGGCGAACGCATTGCCGACCGCGTCGCCGCATTCGGCGGATCCTGGACATTCATCGTTATCTTCGGCGGCTCGATCGTCTTATGGGTCCTTGTAAATTCGATCCTTCTTCTGAACCGCGGCTTCGATCCGTACCCTTATATCCTGCTCAATCTCTTTCTGTCGATGATCGCAGCGGTCCAGGCGCCGATCATTATGATGTCGCAAAACCGCCAGGCGGCGCGCGACCGGCTCGATGCCTCGCACGATTATGAAGTGAACCTCAAGGCCGAACTCGAGATCCGCGATCTTCACGAAAAGCTCGACGATATCCGCGAAGCGAAATGGATGGATCTGGTCGAGATGCAGCAGGAACAGATAAAACTGCTTCAGCGGTTGATAGAAAAGAAGTAGTGCCCCGCGGGAACACGCGATCGGGCCGAGCTTGCGAAGATGCGGCTCAGAGGATTGAATTGAAAAACGAGATCACCCGTCGATTGTAATCGCTGAAAAACTGATGTTCGGTGAAACAGACCTTGAGTTGATCCAGGATATCCGGCAGATTTCCGTTGTACTGCGCCGGAACAACCGCTTGCCAGCCGGACGAAATCGGATTTTGCCGCAACAAATCGCGTGAATCGAGAAAACCGTTGTTTTTCAAAGCGTTGTAGATATTGATCGAATCAGCCGTGTTGAGGCCGGGAATTCTTCGAAAACGCTCGGGGAAAACCGGCGACGGCCGCAGGACGTTATATTCTGCGCGAATTCCGCGGCCGCGGAGCACGTTGTAGTTATTCAGCGCTTCCTGAACGCTTCCGGGCGCGAGCGTCGAGTCGTTTTGCATAATGCACCAGATGGTTGCGGCGGTTGTGTTCTGCATTATCGTCGCGTTCGACGTCGCGATGTAAACCGCGGTTCCCCGGAAGCCGAGAAAAAGCGAAACCCTTGGGGCGAACGCGCCGCCGTTCGAAATACCGCTCGCGAAGACCGGCGTTTGATTCGTGATCAAGCCGCGCGAAATGAAGCTGGCGATCGCGGCCTCGACATTGATGACGTCGGGATTGTTCGGCGGCAGTGACGTGTTCCATTGAGCGTTGACACGGTCGCTGCTGTTCATCGATACGACCGCGTAGCCTTCGGCAACCAGTTCGCGTGCGAAGATCGTTTGCTCGCTTGAACTGAAAAGGCCGTTCATACTCCCGCCCGAGCCGTGAAAGTGAAAGACGATGCCGACCGGGTTCGCCGGAAAAAAATAACGCATCTGCGTCGAGCCGATGTTTTCCGGACCGACCGGCAGCCACGCCGGAACCGTTCTGTAAGTCGCATTGAGATTGATATTTTTCGTACCGGTTCGGACCTTCGCGTGCCATTCGTCGGGTCTCGCGAGAAGGTGCGTGTCGCCGACCCAGCGGTCGAAGATCTGACCGGCCGGATACGGATCCGCCCATACGTCAACGATCTGCTGTCCGCGAAATCGTCCGTCGCCGCTGCCCGACCCGACCGTCAGGCTTGTCTGTCCGAACGCACCGACAGCGAGAGCAAGAACAATCACGATCAACTTAATATTCATTGGCTAGATTTACCCCTTGAACGCTATTTGCTAAGTTAGACGTTCGAAAGTTCGAATTGGACGATATGAAGGTCTCTTCGGCAAATTCTATCATCGGCGCGATCTCGCTTCCCGGCGACAAGTCGATCTCGCACCGCGCGGCGATGTTCGCGTCGATCGCGGAGGGCGAAACGACGATCACGAATTTCGGGTCGAGCGTCGATTGCGCCTCGACGCTCGCCTGTTTCGAACAGTTGGGCGTCGGCATCGAACGCGCCGGCTCGACCGTGCGCGTCAAAGGTGTCGGGAAATACGGGCTGAAGCGGTCGGCCGAACCGCTCGACTGCGGCAACTCCGGAACGACTGTCCGCCTGATCTCCGGAATCCTTGCCGGCCAGGACTTTGAAACGACGCTGACCGGCGACGCGAGTCTTTCAAAACGCCCGATGAAACGTGTCATCGAACCCCTTACGCAAATGGGCGCTTCGTTCGATTCGGCCGACAATCGTCTGCCGCTGACGATTCGCGGAAAACGACCGCTCAAGGCGATAGACTACAAAATGCCCGTCGCCAGCGCACAGGTAAAATCCTGTGTCCTCCTCGCTGGGCTATACGCCGCCGGCACGACGTCGGTTGCGGAGCGGGATTTCATCGATTCCGCGAATTGTGTCGATTCCGGCATCAAATCCGAGATCCCAAATCGAAAATCCCAAATCGCGCTGACTCGCGATCACACCGAACGAATGCTCCGCTGGTTCGGCGCCGATGTCGTTTGCGGTCCGGACGGCCGTGTATCGATTTCCGGCGATGCGAAACTGTCGGCGCGCGATTTTCGGGTGCCGTCGGACGTGTCGTCAGCGGCTTTCTTCCTAGTCGCAGCGAGTTGTCTTCCCGGGTCCGGGCTTCTGATCGAAAATGTCGGTCTGAATCCGACGCGAACGGCCGTGATCGATGTCCTGCAGCGCTTTGGCGCGAACATCGAGCGGTTCGGCGAATCGGAGCTTTCAGGAGAACCCGTCGGAAATCTCCGGGTTTGCGGCGCGAATCATTTGAAGGGCGACACGCGCTCGAACCTGATCGACGGGGACATCATCGCCAACATCATTGATGAGATCCCGATTCTCGCGGTGTTCGGAACGCAGGTAGAAAGCGGGATCGAGATTCGCGGCGCGCGCGAGCTTCGCGTCAAGGAATCGGACCGCATTGCCTCGGTCGTCGAGAACCTCCGTCGGATGAACGCGAACGTCGAGGAATTCGAAGACGGGTTCCGGATCGCGAAGTCGAAGCTGAGAGGCGCGCGAATCGACAGTTTCGACGATCACCGGATCGCGATGGCCTTTGCCGTCGCCGGACTTTTCGCCGACGGAGAGACCGAGATCGACGGCGCGGATTGCGCGGCGGTCTCGTTTCCGGAATTCTTTGAGACGCTTCGAAGCGTTTGCGGATGATTCGATGTGCGGGACGCGGAGAGTCAAAAATGGCTGAAGAAATTCGCATCGTGCTGACCGGTTTTATGGGTGTCGGCAAATCTACCGTCGCCAGACATTTGGCGTCGATGCTCGGGTGCGACAAGACCGACCTCGACGCGGCGATCGCTGATCGCGAAAGAAAGTCGATCGCGAACATCATCGACGAGCACGGCATCGACGAATTTCGGCGCATCGAATCTGAAGTTCTCGGTGCCATCCTAGAATCCGGCGCGCGGATCGTTGCGCTTGGCGGCGGCGCCTGGACCGTTCCGGCGAACCGCCGGTTGATCAAAGACCGGAAGTTTACATCGATTTGGCTCGAGACCAGTTTCGATCATTGCTGGCTCAACATCGTCAACTCAAAACGCGTCCGGCCGCTCGCGCGGAACAAGGCTGAAACGTTCCGGCTGTTCGAAGAAAGACAGAAACTCTACTGCCTCGCCGATTGGCATTTTGTCGTGAGATCGGGACTAAACTCATTCGAAGTCGCGCGTCAAATCGCGGAGGAAGTGTTTTCGCTGGAATTTGACTAGAATTTTTTTGAAAATAGTATAAACTGGTTTTCACTAGCCCCAAGTACGATAGTAGGATCCCGAAAATCGGTTTGATTTCAGGGAAACAGATTTGCCGCCGCGCGCGATGCGCTTCGGCGAAATGATTGAAAACAAAGATAAAAGGAAAGTTTTTGGAGGAATAAAGAAAATGAAATTCTTAGTTGTTCTCAGCTTGTTTGCTTCGATGCTTCTCGCCGGTTGCGGCGGCGGCGCGGCCAACAACGCCAATGCCAATGCCAATGCCAACAAGGGCACACCGACGCCGGTTGCCAATATGTCCAGCGGAACGGATACGGCCGTGAAGACGAAGATCGAAGACGCTTGGAAAGCCAAAGGCTGCACCGGTGCAACGGTTGAAATGAAGGACGGGAAAGCGACTCTCCGGGGAACGGTCTCCGATGCGAAGTTCGGCGAGTGCGTCCAGGCGGCCAACGAGGCGGCACCCGGCAAGATCGACAACCAGCTTGCGAAAGGCAAATAGTTTTAGGGAGGCAATTTAATATGTCATTAGCTGAAAAGTATCAATCACTTATCGACTTGGCGGGCAGCCTGAGCGTTGCTGATATGGTCATCAACGAAGGCGACGGCGTCCTTCACATCGAGGGCGCGGCACCGACGGCGGAAGCCAAACAGGCTCTGTGGGATGAATACGGACGAATCGATCCCGACTATCGCGCCGGAGACCTCGTCCTCAACGTCTCGGCACCGGAAGCCGCAGTCAACACCTACACGGTCCAATCGGGCGACAACCTGAGCAAGATCGGCGGAAAATACGGCGTCACGTGGCAGGCGATCTTCGAAGCCAACCGCGACAAACTCAACGATCCCGACAAGATCTTTCCGGGACAAGAACTGGTTATCCCGCAATAGTTTAGCCGTTTTGTTCGATAAATAGACCGCGATGCCGGAAGGTGTTGCGGTCCTTTCCTTTTCGGCGCCCTGAGATTTGCGATTTTCAATTTGAGATTTGCGATTTGGGAGCTTTGAAAAACCTGGTCAACGGCGATCCGGGCGCCGTTTCTGACAGAACACGGATAGATCGAATGAATGCCTCGAACTGAGCGTTGCTTGAAATCCTCTTCTGTCTCCATTGGATGAAACAAATCCGCCCCATCCCGCCAATCTGTGTTCTGTACGAAAAGCGATTTGTTTCTTATATGCTACAGGCCGTTCTTGACACAGATGAACACGGATGGGTCGGGATGAAAACGATAATTTGAGCCCAATTCGGCGCCTATCCCGCCGATCCGTGTTCATCTGTGGTTAAACTGCCGCCGATTTCCTTCAAGCCGGAATTTCAAAGCTCCCAATTTGCGATTTGCGATCGCAATGTATTGCGCTGTTCACACACTGCGGATCGAAACTTCCCCGGTCACTTCCCGATTTCCCTTTAATCACGAAGCCCAATGCAAATTCAAAATAGAATTGAGAATCGCAAATCTTCCTTCCTGCCGATTGCGAGAACAAAAAACTGGTGACAAACAATGTTGATGAATGTTATTCTCTTTGTGGCGAATTTTGCCATCCTAACTAGACTCAGTCGCCCCACGCTTCTATCAAAACGTCTCCGCAAATTCTATGGAAAAGTTGCACGAGTATCTTCAAAGCCTGCTTTCGACCTGCAGCTACGAGCTGAAACTTGAACCGAACCGAAATCCGTATCTCGTTTCGGTCAATGGCGATTCCGATGTCGGCAACGCGCCGCTTCTCGGCACGCAGATCAGTATGATGGTCTTTCCGCTGATCCCGACCGAAGTCAAGATGCAGTTGCCGAACCAGAACGAGATCGAGTTCGTTCACCCGCACAACCTCGGCCGCTTCAACTTTAACGTGAAAAAGTCGCCCGCCGGATTTATCGTCACGGTTCGCCCGTTGATCAATGAACCGCTCGAAAAACAGGCCCTCGAAGGCATCCTCGAAACGCCGTCCGCACTGCCGTCGACGCCCGAAATCCAGGTAACCTATTCGACGCCGACCCAGCCGCCCGCGTACGAATTCGAGAGTGCGGCGGCCGCATACGAGGCGAACTCTGAATTCACCGCCTCCGAGTTCTCGCCCGAGATAATTCCCGATGCGCAGCCATTTGAAACGTCATCCTACGGCGAATCCTATGGCAACGGACAGCCCGAAATAGAAGTTGTCCCGGTCAACGATCCGGAGTTTCAAACGACGTTCTCGAGCAGTTCGACTTACGAACCGCCCGCGAAACGCCAGGAGTTTGAATCGAACGAATACGTCGCGCCGGCATTTCAAACATTCAATCAATCGCAGCCGACTTCGCCAAGTCAGTTCGAGGAAATCCAAATGCCCCAGGAATTTTCGCCGACGTTCACGCCGTCTGCGCCCCAGCAGTTCGCTTCGCCGCCCGAGCAATTTATTCCGCAACAACAGTTTGCGCCGCCGCAACAGTTCGTACCGCAACAACATTTCGTCCCGGCCCCTTCGTTTCAGCCGGCGGAAGCGGCGTTCGAACCGGCAGTGGCAAACCCGCGGGCAAAGGCGCGGATGGACGCGTTGTTTCACGCGATGTCGGAGATCGGCGCATCCGATCTTCATATGAGCGTTTCGATGCCGCCGATGGTGCGTAAAGACGGCAAAATGAAGGTCCTGCCGTCAAACGAACAGACGCTCACATCCGAATCGGCGCGCGAACTGCTGACCTCGATAATGCCGTCGAAGAACCAGGAAGAATTCTCGGAGCGAAACGATACCGACTTTGCCTACGAAATCCCGGGCCTCGCGCGATTCCGCGCCAACATCTTTATGGACCGCAAGGGAATGGGCGGAGTGTTCCGCATCATTCCGACCAAGATCCTCACTGCCCAGCAACTCGGGCTCTCGCCGGCGATAATGAATCTTTGCGAGCTTTCGAAGGGACTGGTCGTCGTTACCGGCCCGACCGGATCGGGTAAGTCGACGACCCTTTGCGCGATGGTCGATCACATCAACAAACAGCGCGACGACCATATCATCACGATCGAGGACCCGATCGAGTTTGTACACGAAAACCAACAGTGCCTCGTCAACCAGCGCGAGGTCCACAACCACACCGACAGTTTCAAGAATGCGCTGCGGGCCGCCCTGCGTGAAGATCCGGATATTCTGCTGGTCGGCGAAATGCGCGATCTCGAAACGATCTCGATCGCCATCGAGACCGCCGAAACGGGTCATCTCGTCTTTGGAACGCTGCATACGACGACCGCCGCTTCGACGGTCGACCGCATCATCGACCAGTTCCCGGCCGACCGCCAGCAGCAGATCCGCGTGATGCTGTCTGAGTCGCTGAAAGGAGTTATCGCCCAAACACTGCTGCCGAAAAAAGGCGGCGGTCGCGTCGCGGCGCTCGAAGTTCTGATCGTCACGCCGGCGATCTCGAACCTGATCCGCGAAGGCAAGACTTTCCAGATCCCGTCGGCGATGCAAACCGGCAAGAACCACGGAATGGTGATGCTCAACGACGCGCTCTTCGCGCACGTCCAAAACGGCCTCGTCGAACCCCGCGACGCCTACATCAAGGCCGTCGATAAGACGACCTTCGAATCAATGCTGACCCGCGGCGGATTCAAGATCTGAAAATAGTGCAAAGTGCAAAGTGCATAGTGCATAGTGCATAGTGCATAGTGCAAAGCGAATGATCTTTCACTCTGCACTCTGCACTTCTCCACTCTGCACTTTGCACTATGCACTATGCACTCCTTTGCACTATGCACTCCTTTGCACTTTGCACTGTGTCCTGTTCCTACTCGTACGGTTTCAGCTGATCGTTCACCTTCGCTAGATCGCCGACAACGACGATCGTCATCCTGTCCTCAGTCAGGTACTTTTTCGCCATCGCCTGAACGTCCGCGGCGGTGACCGAGACGACCCGTTTGACATAGTCGTCGATGAAGCTCTTCGGCAGTTCGTGATAATTCATCGTTTCGAGCTGTCCGATGACGCCGAAACGGGACGAATTCTGCAGCACGTAGATCCCGACCATATTGTTCTTGATGCCTTGAAGTTCGGCTTCGCTGACGGGCTCGGTCCGCATACGGTTGACCTCGAAAAGAATTTCCTTGATCGAATCGCCCGTATTCTCGGTCTTTACATCGGCCGATTCGTACCAGTAACCGGTTTTGTAACGGGTCCAGACGGCGCTGCCCGGTGAATACGTGTAGCCTTTGTCCTCGCGGATGTTCGACGTGATGCGCGAACCGAAGGCGCCGCCAAGGATCGAGTCCATCACGACGAACTTCACGTAGTCCGGGTCCGACTGATCCGGCGCCGGCATTCCGACATAAAGCGTCGACTGCTGCGCGCCCGGCCGATCGACCTTGGCGAAGGATCGTTTGACCGCCGTCTTCGGCGGGTTCCGTTCTTGCTTCGCCCCGGCTTTCCAGCCCGAAAACGCCTTTTCGACGATGTTGCGGACGGCGGCAGCGTTGAATTTGCCGACGATGTAGAGATGCGTCCGCGCCGCGCCGTAATTCGCGAGATGGAAGTTGCGAATGTCATCGAGCGTGTAAGATTTGACTTCGGAGTCGGTCGGATTAACCTGCCCGTACGGGTGATCCGGGAAGATCATCTCGCGGAATCTTTCCCACGCGACGTTCTGTGCCTGCGTGCTCGCAACGGCGAGTTGGCGCAATTTGTTGGCGCGCAAACGCTCAAGGTCCCCGGCTCTGAAATTCGGATTCATAATGACGTCGGAAACGAGCGTCAGGAAACGGACGTCGAATTCCGAAAGAACTTCGCCGCCGATGACCGTATTGTCCGTACCGGCGCCGACGTTCAAACTTCCGCCCATCTCGGCCATTGACCGCGCGATCTCCTCGGAAGTGCGCGTCTTCGTTCCTTCTTTGAGCATATCGGCCGTCGTCTGCGAAACGCCTTTTTTGCCCTTCGAGTCATCCTTCGTGCCGGTGTAGATGTAAGCCTGGATCGCGACCTTCGGCACCGAACCATACTGCACGAGCGTCACCTTCATTCCGTTCGGCAACGTGAAATTCTCCTGCGCCGGAAAGACGAACGGTTTCGGCTGCCCGCCAACCGGCGGCGTTTCTTTCTGCGCGAACACGGCCGACGCGGCCAAAAAGACCATCGCCGCCGAAAGGCAAAAACGCATACGGAATCTCAATCCAAGATCCAAAATCGAAAATCCAAAATCAGTCATTCTTTCCTCCTTTCGTCTCCGGATTGACGATCACGACCGTACGGTTCGTGCTGCGCAGATACTCACGCGCCGTTTTTTGTATCAGGGCCGGTGTAACCTTTCGGAAATTCGCCTCGATCTGATTGATGTTCTGCGGACGGTCGTCGAAAAGCGCGAACGACGCCAGCAGGTCCGCGCGGCCGAAACCTCCGAACTGCTGGAGCGTGTCGTAGAGTCCTGAACGAAGTTTGACGATCGCGCGGTCGATGTCCTTCTGAGCGACGGGTTGCGTCTGCAATTGCCTGACGACCTCGTCGAGCGATGCCTTTATCTCGTCGGCCGTATACTTGTCATCGTGGATCATATCCATCGCGAACAGCATCGGTCCGTTGTAGTTGAACATATTTCCGAGGTACGCGTTGATGCCGCCGCCGACACCGCCGGCGTAGCCTTTTTTCTTGACGAATTCCTGGTGGATCAGACTGTCCTCGCCCTGAAGCATGATCTGGTCAATCAGGCCCATCGCGAAATACTCGGGCGTCCCGCGCTTCGGCATTTGGTAACCGAAGGCGACCGCCGGCTTGTTCGCGAGTTTGTCGGTCCTCGAAACCGTCCGCTCCGCTTCCTGGCGCGGTTCGGAAATGTCCGGCAAAGCGTCCGGTGCCTGGGCCGGAATGTTGGCGAAATACTTGCTGACGAACTGCTTCGCTTCCGGTTCGTCGAAGTCGCCCACGACCACGAGCACGGCGTTCTTCGGCGAGTAATACTTGTCGAAGAATGTCTTCGAATCGCCGAGCGTTGCGGCTTCGATGTCTTTCAGCTCGCCGTAAAAGTTGTGCGAGTTGTACCAGTTCTGAAAAGCCGCCATCGGCAGGTCGATCCACGGAAACGTGCCATACGGTTGGTTCAGGACGTTGACGATGACTTCGTTGCTGACGACGCCTTGCTGGTTTTTGAGATTCTCGTCCGTGATATCGAGTCCGCGCATCCGGTCGGCCTCGGCCCAGAGCAACGTCTCGAGTTTGTGCGATGGCACGACGGCGAAATAGTTCGTGAAATCAAACCGCGTCGAACCGTTGAGCACGCCGCCGTTGTTCTCGACGAGTTTGATGTATTCCATCTTGCCGAGATTCTTCGAGCCCTGAAACATCAGATGTTCGAACAGATGCGCGAATCCGGTCCGGTCTTTCGGCTCGATCCGGAAACCGATATTGTAATAGACCGCGACGGTGACGAGCGGCGCCGATTTCTCGGGCGACAATACGACGCGCAGTCCGTTTGGCAACCGGTAATAGGTGACCGGTACGCTCAATCCGCCGGCCGGCTTCGGCTGCGCGGGCACGGCGATCGCGGCGAGCGCGAAAACCGTGGCCAAAACGAAGCCCCTTTTCCAAAATGTTTTCATTGATTTTCCTCGTTCAGAATTGATAAGAAATTTCTTGATATACTATTCGAACTTCGACGCAAATAGTTTCAAATTGTGTTGGAACGCTCCGATTGTGTGACGGATCGCGGACAGCGTCGGGTCCCGCGATTTGAAAATTGCCGGTCAATCCGCTAAAACTTTACTAACCTCTGAATTTAGAACTCGATAATACTAATGATGATTGAAGAAATAACTGCAGCCGAATTGAAGGCGAAAATGGACGCCGGCGAGGACTTTCAGCTGATCGATGTCCGCCAGCCCGACGAATTTGCCTTTGCGAAGATCGAAGGCGCGAAGCTCATCCCGCTCGGCGATATCTTGCGCCGGATGGATGAACTCGATCCGGCGCGCGAAGCGGTGATCCATTGCAAAATGGGCGGCCGCAGCGCACGCGCGATCGAAGCCCTCCAGCATTCAGGCTACAAAGGCCGACTCAAAAACCTGGTTGGCGGCATCACCGCCTGGTCGAACATCGTCGACTCGAAAGTGCCTAAGTATTAGAAGGGAAAGGGAAAAAGTGAAAAGGCAAAAGGAAAAAGGCAAAAGGGAAAAAGAAAAAACGACAAGATCGCCGGTTACCTTTGCCTTTTTCCCTTTCGCCTTTTGCCTTTTGCCTTTTCGCCTTTTCCCTTTTCGCCTTTTTCCCTTTCGCCTTTTGCCTTTCGCCTTTTTCCCTTTTGCCTTTTTCCCTTTCGCCTTTTTCCCTTTCGCCTTTTTCCCTTTCGCCTTTTTCCCTTTCGCCTTTTTCCCTTTCGCCTTTTTCCCTTTCGCCTTTTGCCTTTTGCCTTTTGCCTTTTTCACTTTTTCCCTTCGATTCGCTCCTCAAGGAGTTGTTGAATCTCTTTGGTCGTGCGGATGATCTTCATTCCTTCGGAGACTTTCGTGCGGCACGAGATGACACCTTTTTCCTTGCCGTTGTCCTGCGCCAGCCAGACCTGGCAATTCAGGCAATCGCCGTTCCAACAAAGGTCGCCGCGCGAAACGGACTCGATCGAAAGGAACTGGAAACACCTGAGGAGCGAGTTGTTTTCCGGAACGCTGCAGGTTTTTCCGCAGATCTCGATCTCGATCAAACGGTCGAACGGTTCGAAAACGTCTTTGTAGTCGTCAAGGTTCATTGGTTTGCCGCCATTTGATAAAATCGTCGAAGCCGTATAGATTATGCAATTCGGTCTCTGCGCCGGCAAACGGCGGCGCGGAATTTTCGACGGGGGGCTTCGAAACAATGTCGGTTGTGATGTACGTCAAACCAGGGTGTCCGTATTGTCAGCAAGCGCGCGATCATTTCAACGCGAACGGGATTCCGTTCGTCGAATTCGACGCGCAGAACGATCTCGCAAGACAGCGCGAAATGCTCGAGTATTCCGGCGGCGATCTCGTCGTGCCGTGCATCGTGGAACACGGCGAGCACATTCAGTCGGGCTGGGGCAACCCGCGGCGCGGCTGAACGATCATACCTACGTGACCGGCAGTTTGCCGGTGAGAATTCTAACCGCAACGATCGGAGTTTCCCGGTCATCTTGCTGCTCGCAGGTGCGATGCAACAATGACTCCGGGTATTTACGGCGGGTTTCGGTTTCAAGCTTTACTTGGAATTGCGTTCAAGGTTAAACTTGGTCATCCGTTATCCGACAGGGCAATATGATCGGTTCGAAGATCAATCAATACTTAATCAAGGAAAAGATCGGCGCGGGCGGACAAGGGACCGTTTACAAGGCCCTCGACACCAAGCTCAACCGCACCATCGTTGTTAAGATCCTCCCGCCGGAGCTCACCGCGAAGACAGCGAATTTCAAGCGCTTCGAACGCGAGGCTCAGCTCTGTTCACAACTCGATCATCCCAACATCTGCACCATTTACGATTTTCACGAGGCCGACGGCGTGTTCTATATCGCGATGCAGTACATCGAAGGCAAGAACGTCCGGCAACTTGTCGCCGGAAGGCCGCTTGAGATGCGCAGCGCGTTATCGATCGCGGTTCAAGTGTGCGACGCGCTCGCCTTTTCGCATTCGCGTGGAATCATCCATCGCGACATCAAAGCCGGGAACATTATGGTCACTTCCACCGGCCAGGCGAAGATACTCGATTTCGGACTTGCAAAACTGATCCAGGACGAGCCGGGCGAACATACGCGCGGACTCGACCGGTCGGAAATAACCGAGGTCGGAATCCCTTACGGAACGGCAACTTACGCTGCGCCCGAACAAGCCAAAGGCGAACGCGCCGATCATCGAGCCGATATTTTTTCAACCGGTGTTCTGCTCTACGAGATGCTCACCGGGATTTGGGCGTTTCAAGGGAAAACGGTCGTCGATGTGCGCCATCAGGTGCTCCACGGAACCCCTAGGCCGCTGGCCGAAATGCGGCCCGAACCGACACCGCCGAAGCTTCAGGAGATCATTGATAAAGCGCTCGCCAAGAACCCGAAGGACCGATACCAGAAGATCGCGACGATGCGCGACGACATACGTTCGGTCCTCAACGAGATATCGGGGATGCCCGTTATGCAAAACGATACTTTTGCCCCGCGCCATATCGACAGCAGTATGGTGAAGCGCGCCTGGAACTGGATCACCGGAAAAGCCGGAACCGAAACTTCGATGACCGGCCGTACGCCTTCGGTCTCGAATCCGCCGTCGTTCGCTCCCGAGATCACTCTGACCGCGACCGGAACCGAAAAAAAGAGCGTCGCAATTCTGCCATTCAAGAACCTGAGCCGCGATCCGGGTTCGAACTTTTACGAGTTTTCGCTTGCGGACGCCGTCATTACTGAACTTGCCCAGATCAAATCCCTGATTGTCAGGCCGAGTTCGGTGATCGCGAAATATCAGGGCGAGGACATCGACCCGCGCGAGGCAGGCGAGGAGTTGAACGTCAACGCCGTGCTTTCGGCCAGTTTCCTGCGCTCGGGCGAGCGTCTGCGCGTGACGGCCCAGCTCCTCGACGTCGCCTCGGGCGAGATTCTCTGGAGCGACCGCATCGATGCGCAGGGCGGAGATATTCTCGTCTTGCAGGATATGATCGCGCAGCGGATTCTCGACGGCCTGCGGCTCGAACTTTCGGAAAAGGAGCAGGAAAAACTGGGCCGAAGACCGACCGACAATGCCGAAGCGTGGGAAGAATACCTGCGCGGCCGCGACAATTTCGGTCGATTTATTTTCCGGACCGTATCGAACGAAGACTGCGACGCGGCGATTCGAAATTTCAAACACGCGGTCGAGCTTGATTCGCACTTCGCGCTCGCCCATTCGGGACTCGGCGCGTGCTACGCGAACCGCTTTTTCAAGGGGCTCGGCGAACCGGAAGATTACACTCACGCCGAAAACGCTTTCACCAAAGCTTTTTTCTACGACCCGAACGTCGTCGAGGCGCGCGTCCTGATGGTTATGATCTATATGGCGCGCGGCGAAAAGAAAAAGGCGCGGGCCGAGACGAAACTCTTGCAGGAACAGTTTCCTAATGAAGCGCCGCTCTATTTCGTCAAGGGCGTGATGCACCGCCTCGACGGCGAATACGAACAATCGTTGAAGGCGTTTGAAAAACTCGGACGTCTCGATCCGGCGGCTCGCGTCGTCGCGGCGTACAATCGTGCGCGGCTCTTTATTTATCAGAAGAAGTTTGACGAGGCGCTGCACGAGATCGACAGGGGCCGCAAGGTCGAACCGAATCACCCGATGATCCGGATCTTTCACGCCGCAACGCTCTTTCACAGCGGAAAACGGGCCGAAGGCATCGCGATGCTCGAACAGGTGATCACCGAGAACCCCGAAATGCATGGAATCCGCCCGTTGCTCGCGGCGTTTCTCGCCGGCAACGGCCGCACGGAAGAGGCCCGAGCGCAGCTTACGGACGACGCGCTTGCGCTCGCCAAATCCGATCACGATATGGCCTTCTGGGTCGGCGAAGCCTACGCGCAGCTCGGCGAAAACGACCTCGCCTTCAAGTGGCTTGGCCGTGCCGTCAAACTAGGAAACGAAAACCGGCCATTCTACGAGAACGACGTCTGCCTCGAACCGATCCGCACCGACCCGCGATTTGCCGAATTGCTCGCGAAGATGGGACAGAGTGCATAGTTCGTAGTGCATAGTGCAAAGTGCATAGTTCATAGTTCATAGTGCAAAGTGCAGAGTGCAGAGTGCATAGTGAGTGACGATACGATTCACTCTGCACTCTGCACTTTGCACTCTGCACTTTGCACTTTGCACTCTGCACTTTGCACTCTGCACTTTGCACTTTGCACTCTGCACTCTGCACTCTGCACTCTGCACTTTGCACTCTGCACTATGCACTTTGCACTTTGCACTCTGCACTATGCACTACGCATGCTCCTCTCAAATACGAACTCGTTGCAGCCCAATCCGACCCCGCCGGCTTTTAATTTTGTCAGCAGATAACCCTTCGCTTTGTAGAATTCGAAGATCTCGTCCACGGTCGCGACCTCGTACGGATAACCGCCGATCCAATCGACCAGATCGTACCATTTGTTCATTCCCCGAGCGTTTTTGTAATGCGTCCACGACCGGACATATTCCATCGGTTTGAGAGTCAATAGCGATCGGACAAAAGCCTTCAGTTCTCCGGGAAGGTAGACCGCGAAAGTCAGCGGCGTACGCAGGAATCGCGGAGTCCGATTGTAGAATTTCTTGATCGCAAGCCAGCGTGCGGCTTGCGTCCCGGTATCGTTGTAGATCGCGATGAATAGTTTCCCGCCGTCCGCAACCGCCGTTTCGGCGTTCGTCAGCGCTTCCCACATTGAACCCGTGTGATGCAAAACGCCCCACGAATAAACGACGTCAAACTTCCCGAGGCTCTTGATGTAATCGAGATCGAGCGCCGAGCCCTGTTCGACGCGCCACTCCGGATCATCGTCGAAATAGCGCCGGCGGAGTTCAGCCGTACAGGCGACGGAATTCGTATCAAAATCGAACGAATGAACCTTCGCGCCGAGACGTCTTGCCGCAAGTGAAAAAAGTCCGCTTCCGGAACCGATGTCGATAAACGTCTTGCCGGCGAGCGACTCGACCTCGAGCATCTCGCGAAGCGATTGTTCGGCATTGGCGATGCGTTCGTCGTCGAGCAATTCGAGAAAATTGCTCCAGTTCTTGCCGAATTCAAAGCGTTCGCCCGATTCGACTTCGCGCGAGTGTTGGAGAGCTATTTCGTTCATAAGATTATCCGGTAAGCGGACTCTACGCGGGCCGCCTGAAGGCGGAACTCCGAACTCAATAAGAGACCCAATAATATCCGAGTTTCACATATTCGATCCCGATGTCGCGCCAACCCTTTGGGCTCAGCCACCAGAACCAAACGCTTTCGGCGGGCGCCGACGTTATTCCGAATTCGATCTCGGACGCCGTAATCTCGAAGACCCGCAACGCGCGGCGCGTATGATGCGCACTGGTGACGATCAGAATCCGCTTAAAGCGAAGATCGCCGCTCAAATCTTTGACGGCAATCGCTTCGTCACGGGTCGATCCGACGACGCCCGGGAAAACGTCTATCGCCGCTTCCGGAACTCCGGCTGCCGTCAGTTCCCGCTTCGCCCGCTCAAAATTGAAGGGATTGCGCTGTTCCGACTGATCCCATCCGCTTTGCTCGCCATCGTTTGTCAAAAGCACCCGCGGAGCGGCGCCCTGCTCAAAGAGTCCCGCCGCGATTCGGGTCCGTTCCCGAATCGCGGATCCGCCCGCGAGGACGAGGATCGCATCGGGGCGCTCGATCTGTTTTTCAACGACCAGCCATTTCGCCAAAAGCGGCGCAAGAAATATCCAGATCACCAGAACCGACAAGAGCGAAATTCGGATTTTGGAATTGTGATTTGTGATTTTGCTTTTCATTCATCGCACGGCAGCTAATTTCCGCGGTTCCGACTCATCTTCCCGATCACGTCCCGCAACTCGTCGACCTTCGCGTCCCAGCTTTCGTGGCGGATGCGGTCGCTGACGGATTCGCGCGGTATCGGATGGTCGAGCGCGTATTCGATCTTTCTCAGGAAATCGTCGTGATCGACTCCGACGAGGCAATCTTCCAGCACGTGAACTTCGGGGATGTCGGTCGAGACGACCGGCAAACCTGCGGCCAGGTATTCACGCACTTTCAGCGGATTGGCGGCGAGCGTCAACTCGTTGATCTCAAATGGGTTAAGCGCGACATCGAAGCCTTTGCAATAGGCCGGCAAATCGGCATAGGGCTGGCGGCCGAGAAAGTGTATGTTCGGAATTCCGTCGAGGATCCTGATCTTCTTCTCAGCGTCGACCGTGGTCTTGCCGATCAGAACGACCGAACCGTTCCTGAAGCGCTCGGCCGTTTTCTTGATCAACCCGAAATCGACCCAATCAGCCAGCAGACCGTGAAATCCGATGATCGGCCGCGGCAGATTCGCGATCTCGTCCGGAACCTCGGTCTCCGGATTGAGCGCCGTTCGAAAATGGTGCCAGTCCGTTCCGTGTCGAATGATGAATGTGTTCGGATTGTAGTCCTTTTTCGATGCGAACAGCTTTTCAGCGGAGACGATGACCAAGTCGGCGACCCGGAAAAGCTCTTCTTCGATCTCGCGCAACCCGGCGGCGACGCCCGTGAACGCGGTGTATTCGTCAACGCAGTAGTAGATCAGTTCGCGCTCGCCGAGTTTGCCGGCAAGCAGTCCGGCGGCCGGGTTGAAGACCATATTCAGCGGTTCGGCGAACTTCAGCTTGCGCATCGCCTTGCGAACCTGCGCCAACAAAAGCTTTTGATTGAGTTTGCGAACCGCGGCGGACCCGTAAGTCGGGACCGCGAGCGGGTTGAGGACGAAAATATTCGGCTCGACCTCTTTGACTGGTTCCGTGAAACTCTTTAGTTTCTTGTAGATTCGCGCCATATCCTTGCCCGACGCGGTCGGCATCCGATTGGCGATGGCGTTGATCCAAAGTATCCGGTTGTCGCGCGACAGGACCCGCATAAGATGCGTTTTCGACAACGGGTCGCCCGTCCAGTCGTGCGAAAAACAGATGATGTCGCGCCCGCGAAGGATTTCGGCGGACGCGGTTTCGGCGAATTTCTTGGGGTTTTTATAGGGCATTTATTTCAGACGGTCGAGACAGGTCCGCAGATAGTATTTCACGAGACTGTCCTTGTGCAAATAAAGATCGAAGAACTCCCGCGCGTTGGCGGCGATCTGTTCGCGTTCATCGTCGTGGTTCAGATAATACTCGCAGAGATCGACAAGATCGGAAAAGTCTTCCTTGCAGTAGACGATATGCTTGCGGTCGACGAGGGGCGCGTTGAGCATCGTCCGGTGCGGATAGGCGATCACACAGGATCCGATCGCCAGATAGTTGATCAGACGGAAGCAGAAATCGCCCAGTCCGGGCATATCGATGCACACCTTCGAACGCGCAACTTCCTGTAGAAACTCGAGATAATAGACCATCTTCATTCCGCCTTCGAACGCGAAGCGATCCTGACGGTTGAGGATGCCGCAGGCCTTTTCGCGGATCTCACGGGCATACGCGAGACCGAAACGACCATATACGTCGTATCGAAATTCGCGCCGCTGACGCAGTTCGCGCAGGTTCCCGAGGTGATGATAGAGACGCTTTCCGTCCGGAACATAACCGCCCGGAACGACGGAGTCGATGCCGTAGCCGCGTTTTGCGAACTGCATCTTGAAGTAGAGATCCGATGTCTCGGCGCAATCTTCGTCGATCGCCATATAATCCGAATAGCCGATCGCGATGCGCCGCGTCCGCCCGTTTATGACGAGTTCGAAATTCACGGTTCCGCGATAGCGTTGCGGTATGTCTCCGACCATTTCGACCGGAATATGCTTACGGAACCCGTAGAGCAGGACCTCGACCCAGTCCGACGCGGCGTCCCACTGATACTGATCCGGCCAGCGAATGCTGACGTTTTTCAGTTCGTCGGGAGCGACGTGCCAGTCGCGGTTTTCGATTTCCGGCCGATGGGCGAAGAGATTCAAATAAAGCTCGACGCCGGACTTTCTTACTTTTGTAATTATTGCAGACATGGTGGATTTGGGATTTGCGATTTGCGATTTGGGATTTGCGATTTGGGATTTGGGATTTGGGATTTGCGATTTGCGATTTGCGATTTGCGATTTGCGATTTGCGATTTGCGATTTCTGAATGCTCGAATCTGGAATCTTGAATCTCTTGAATCTATGGAATCTGGAATCTCTGGAATCTGCAATCTGGAATCTGGAATCCAGAATCTCTGGAATCTCTGGAATCTGGAATCTCTGGAATCTGGAATCTCTGGAATCTGGAATCTGGAATCTCTGGAATCTCTGGAATCCAGAATCCGGAATCTGGAATCTGGAATCCGGAATCTCTGGAATCCCGATCTACGTTTCTCCGTCGAAGAACCTCCGCTGCCAGATCTCGAAATTCACCAGCGACCAGAGGCGTTCGTCGTGATTTTCGCCGGCGTTGTGACGCTTGACGATGCCGGCGACGAAATCCGCATCGAAAATGCCGCGGGCGCGGGCGCGTTCGCCGAGAACGTATTCGTCGACGATATGTTTGAAAGGCCCGCGGAACCAGTTTCCGACCGGAACCGGGAAACCCATTTTCTGTCGGTAGAGGATCTCATCGGGCAGGATTCCCTTCATTGCCTCCTTCAGCAGAAACTTCGTCGTTTTGCCGCGAAGTTTCATATTCACCGGCATCCGCGCGGTGAGTTCGACGAGTTTGTGATCGAGAAACGGCACGCGTGACTCGATCGATGCGGCCATCGACATCTGATCCTGTTTCATCAGCAGTTCGTGGAGATACGTTTTCGAATCGACATACAGCAATTTGTCGAGCGTCTCGCACGCGTCGGTCTTCGCCAGCCAGCGATTCTGGTCGGCATACGGATTCGGATCGCCGATCCGGACTTTCGTTTCGTCGGAAAACAATTCCGACTGCATATCCTTTCCGAAAACGGCGAAATTATCGAGGAAGAGACTTTCGATATCTGCGTCGCGCGTGAGAAAGGTCCGCGTCAGTTTGCCGCCGAACCTGTATGCGCCCGAACGGACCGCCGACCGCACGAACGACGGCGTCATCGCCTCGTATTTCTCGCCGAGATCGAGCAGTTGGAGCGCTTTCGCGTATCGCGCGTAGCCGGCGAGGATCTCGTCGCTGCCCTCGCCCGTGAGCACTACCTTGACGTGCTCCTGCGCGAGTTTTGAGACGAAATAAAGCGGCACGGAGGCGATGAAGCCGATCGGCTCGTCCTCGTGCCAAACGAGATTGGGCAACTCGTCGAAAAACTGCTGCGGCGTGATTGTGATCTCGCGGTGATCGGTCCCGAACGCCTTTGCAACGATCCGCGCGTACTCGAATTCATTGGCTTCGCGTTCACGAAATCCGACCGAGAAAGTCTTTATCGGTTCATCGACCATCGTCGACATCATCGCCGCGATCGCCGACGAATCGATCCCGCCCGAAAGAAACATCCCGAGCGGAACGTCGGCCATCAAACGCAGTTTGACCGCCCGGCGAAACATTTCGCGCCATTCGTCAACGAACTCGGTGTCGCTTCGCGGTTCGAATTTCGGCTCGAATTTCAGATCCCAGTATTCGCCGATCGCCAAATTCCCGTCATTCCACGTCAGCGTGTGACCCGGAAGAAGCCTTCGGACATTCTTGAAGAGAGTCTGGTCGCGCGACGTGCCGTGATTTGCAAACTGGTCCGGCAGCGCGTCGTAGTTTAGTTCCGGGCGAATCGCGCCGGCCTCGAGAATGGTCTTGATCTCGGATCCGAAGTAGAGATTTCCGTCTTCATCGTGATGGTAATAAAGCGGCTTGACGCCGAACCTGTCGCGCGCGATGAAAAGCGTTTTTTCGCGCCGGTTCCAGATCGCGAACGCGAACATTCCGCGAAGATAGTTGACGCATTCCGCGCCGTGCTCTTCGTAAAGATGAAGAATCGTTTCGGTATCGCAGTGAGTCTTGTAAACGTGCCCTTTCGCCTCGAGTTCGCCGCGAAAGTCGGCGTGATTGTAAACCTCGCCGTTGTAAACAATTACGAGCGAACCGTCCTCGTTGAACATCGGTTGCGCACCGTGCGAGACATCGACGATCGAAAGGCGCCGATGGCCGAGCCCGACACGTTCGTCGATAAACTCGCCGGCGTCGTCGGGACCGCGATGAAGAATAACGTCGCGCATCCGGCGCAGCGTTTCTGGCTCTATGTTCTTGCCGGAGCGCGTCGAATACGCGATTCCGTTGATTCCGCACATATGGTAAAGAAATTATTGAAAAGGCGGGCGCAGCAGGCCTTTTAAGGGCCGAAGGTATTTTACAATGTTTTGACTTGTTTTGGCGAGAAAAATTTGCGGATCGAACCGGATAAATCGTTGGTAATCAAGCGCTTTTAGACGTTTATGAACAAGAAACTTGTACAATGATTGAAGTAATGACAACAGATCAGATTCGCGTCCGGCGCAGGGAAGTCGTAAAGCCGGGCTGGAGAAAATTCTATTTGGCCTTCGCCGTGCCGGTCGTCGTTATGTTTGCGGTTGCGGGATTTCTCATCGCGGGCAACTATTTTGGCGGCTTTGAGCCGGAAAACGTCGAAACGGTCGTCGAAGGCGGCCGGCGGATAATCAAAGTCCCGGCCGGCGGCAATCTGCAGTCGGCGATCAACCGCGCGACGGGCGGCGACATCATCGTTCTCGAGGCCGGCGCGACGTACAACGAGATCGTTCTGCCCAAGAAGAACATCAGCGATTTCATCACCATCCAGAGTTCAGCCATCGACCAACTGCCCGCAGATGCGCGCGTCTCGCCGCAGCAGGCGCGTCTGATGGCTAAGATCACGACGCGCGGCGGCGGAAAATCGGCGGTCGCGAGCGACAACGGTGCGCATCACTTCCGGTTCGCAGGCATCGAGTTCGTCCCGACCGCGAAAGATTACGTTTACAATCTAATCTATCTCGGCGCGAGCTCGAATCTTGTTTCCGACGTCCCGCACGATCTCGAATTCGACCGCTGTCTTGTCCGATCGACGCCGAACAACGTCACGCGCCGCGGCATCGGGCTCAACAGCGCGAACACCGTCATCAAGAACAGCTATTTCGAGGGATTCGCCTATCCGCAGGAGGAAACGCAGGCGATCTGCGGCTGGACCGGAACCAAAAACGTCAAGATCATCAACAATTACATCGAGGGCGGCGCCGAAAACGTGATGTTCGGCGGATCCGATCCCGCGAGCGCCGAACTCATTCCGCAGGACATAGAGGTTCGCGGAAATCACTTCAACAAACCCGAAGCGTGGCGCGGAAAGAACTCGATGAAATGCCTGTTCGAGATCAAGAACGCGAAGCGGCTGCAGTTTACGGACAATTACCTGGAGAACAACTGGCTCGGCGCCGCCTTCCGAATCACCGTCCGGAACGACGGCGGCACGGCTGCGTTCAGCACGATCGAAGATGTTGTGATAAAAAACAACGTCGTCAACGGCGCCGGCGAAGGCATAAACATTCTTGGCAAGGACGATATGTATCCCAGCCAAACGCTTAAACGCCTGAGCATCGTCAATAATCTGTTTCTCAATATCGGCGAGCAAACCTATGAAGGCGGCGGTTATTTCGTTCAGGTTTCGAACGGCGTCGACATCCTGATCGCCAACAACACCTCGTTCAATCGCGGCAACATCACGACCTTTCACGGCGATCTGCCTCAGAATTTCGCCTTTCGCGACAACATCGTCGGACACGGAAACTACGGTATTCACGGATTTCCGAACATCAAGTCCGCGGAAGCGCAACGGATTTTTCGCAACAATGCGATCGTCAATAATCGAGGCATCGACGCGGGCGACACTTCGTTTCCGTCCGGCAACTTCTGGGTTTCGGATATTCGAAACGTCGGATTCGTGAACCTCGCACAGAAAAACTACGCGTTGAATCCGTCGAGCAAATTTAAAGGCAAGGGCACGAACCGTTCTGACCTGGGCTGCGATGTCAGCCAACTGCCGGCCCCCAGGCGTTAGCACCTTGTCAACTTCGTGCATCTTCGTGCGTTTCGTGGATTCAAGAAACGCCGCCGAACCCGATACCAAAGTCCGCACGAGCGCGCCTTCTTTCACTCCCCAAAAAGTCCGTTGAACCCAGTTTAGGCGATACATCTGCCTTTGTGTTTCTTCCGGTCGGTTCACTTGAGTATCCGCGGAAACTTGGCGGGCGTCTTTAATTGATATAACCGAAGTCTCGTTCGACTCGGAGCCTGTCCGAAACTGAATCTGCTTCTTCAAGCGTGCGGAGCACGCGTAACTCTGGCGGATGCAATAGATCCGAGTGTTTCACACGATCGCTTGAGTTAATCGCGTATGACAGCTGGGTTCCGCTCCGCTTCACGTGGTGCTATCGTCCGTGCGTGTGCTCCGCACACTGAATCGATTTTTACGACAGGCTCCAAGGTAAACAGTCCTTCCGCGTGGCGGATAGCCGGGGAGATTGTCATCATCCCAAGAGGTCTTCGTAGATCCGTATCACATCGTTGATATTGTCGGAACAGTCCGGATTGCGCGGTTCTTGTTTCCGATCTTCGCGCGCGACGGAGAAAATCTCACGAACCAGAGCGACCGGATCGTGAATCGGGATAAGGTTTACGCCTTCCGGACGCATACCGTTGTCGGTCGCGATCACCGGAGTTCCAAGATGGAGCGCCTCGCGGATCGCGATCGCATCGCCGTCGAACTTCGTTGTTCGAAGCAGAATGTCCGCCCGGTCTATCAGATTGAGAGTTATCCTGTGCTCCAGATCGCCCGTCAGCATTATTCGGGCCGAATACGGTTTGGACGCGATCGCCGTCCGGAGGTCGCTTTCGAGGCTCCCCGAACCGACGATCATCAGCCCCGCCGCCGGCAGATCACGGAGAACATCCGACATTGCATCGATCTGCATATCAAGGTCGTACGCATCCTCGAGCAAACAGACGGTCAACAGAAACGGATCGGAAGCGGCAATGAATTGAGCGATGTTCGCCGGAATCTCGACCGAGCGGTCCGGACTCTTCAGTGAAAACGGAAGGATCAGGCTGAGTTTTTCGGGTCCGACACCAAACTTCTCAAACATTCGGATCATCAAAGGGTTCACTCCGATGATCCGGTCGAACGACCGAAACGCAAAGCCGGCCTTTGAGAACGGCCGAGCGAGCGCGGCGTTTTCCTGCGCGTATCCTCCCGAATGGAATGTCAGTACCGATTTGCCTCGCCCCCGAAAAGCGCACGCCAGCATCAATCCCGTGACGCGGTTCGTAAGATCGCCGCCAACGTGTAGGTGAACAATGTCGTAATCAAGTTTGGACAGGAGCCTGACCAACTCGTAGGCGCCGGACGGGCGATACACATCCGGCTCCGGCTCCATCCGGGAACTGCGCGACGTCGCGATTATCGAACATCTCCCGCCGCGCTCCCGTAACGCTTCGCGGATCGCGAGCATATTGCGGCTGATTCCGCCCTCCGGCGGCGGATACGGTCCGAGCTGAAGTACGTGCATTCGCTATCCCAAGACCTCGGCGAGGTCGATCGTCTGCGTTTTTCCGGTTCGCGCCGCCTCGAGCATCGCCAAACAACAGATCGTCGCCCTCGCCCCGTCGATCTCGCTGATCTCCGTCTCGGCGCCGTTCTTCAAGCTTCGGACGAACGACTCAAGCTGCTCCTGGTAACCTTTTGCCGCAAAAAACCTCGATCGGCTGTTCCGGCTCTTTTTCTTGACCACAAGACGCTTGAAATCTTCACACAGGACACTGACGCCCGGCGCAAAGACCTCGACCATCTCACCACCCGAACTCTCGCTTCCGACGACCGTATAGACAAAATTTCCGATCGAGCCGTCCTCAAAGCGAAAGGTCGCCGCGACATTGTGCCCGTCAAACCCGTGAGCCGCGACCGATACGGGCTCGCTTTCCGTGAGCCAATACATCAGATCGACGAAGTGGCAGCCTTCGCCCAAGACGACGCCGCCCTGATCGGCCGCCGCCGCCCAGCCCTTCTCAATGCCGGGAGAATTCATTCTGACCGACATCACCAGCGGGCCGGTCCGTCCGGCTATTTGCCGTTTCATCTCCGCGTAATCCGGTGCGAATCGGCGGTTGAATCCCACCATCAGTCGCTTGCCGCTCGCGTTGACCGCGTGGCAGATCGCCTTGCATTCTTCGATCGTAATTGCCATAGGCTTTTCGATGAAGACGTTTTTCCCCGCCTCCAACGCGGCGACCGCCTGGCTCGCGTGTTCCTTATGCCGGCTCGAAATGAGAATCGCGTCAACGTCTGCGTCGTTCAGCATCTCGCCGTAATCCGAAGTCGAATAACGCGCGCCGAAGCGCATCGCATAGGCTTTCCCCTGCGCGCCGCGGTTCGAGTAAACGGCATGCAAGGATGCTTCGGAGATCTTTTTGATGGCCGGCAAATGCGCCCATTTCGCCAGATTTCCGGCCCCGACGAGTCCGAATCTGATCTGTTCTTTTCGAATCGGTTCCGGATTCACGACGATCCTGCGCGTCGGTTCAAAGGATTCGACCGGATCCGCGGTTTCGTTTACCGGATAGCTGAGCACGACCGCCAAACTGCCCTTGCCGTTCCCGCCCATAATCGTCTCGTACGCGCGGGGCGCCTCTTCAAGCGCGAACTCGTGCGAGATCAACGGTTTCACATCGACCCGGCCGACCGCGATCAGGCGCAGGAACTCCTCCATATTTCGGTTCTCGGTCCAACGCACGTAACCGATCGGATAATCGATGCCGAGTTTCTCATAACTCGGATCGTAACTTCCCGGACCATATGCGCGGGAAACTCTGAAATTCAACTCCTTGACGTACATTTCGGCGCGCGGGATCTCGATCGGGCACGCCCCGACCATCACCACGCGGCCCCGGTCACACGCCATTGAGACGCCTTGCTGCAACGGTTTCGGAGATTTCGAGGCAGCCGCAACGATCACGCAATCGACGCCGCGCCCGCCCGTCAGAGCACGAACCTGTTCGACGTTCGTGTCGTTTGCGATCAGTCCATAGTCTGCTCCGGTCGCAGTCGCCAGATCGACGCGCTTTTGATCAAGATCGATGGCGATCACCACTCCGCCCTGACATCGAACAAGCTGAGCGACAAGTTGTCCGATCATTCCGAGCCCGATCACCGCGACCGTATCACCGACATTTATTTCAGAAAGCCGGACCGAATTCATCGCGATCGCACCGAGCGTCGTAAAACACGCTTCCTGAAAAGAGACGCCATCGGGCACGCGGGCGATCAGGTTCCGGCCGACGTTGATCGTTTCGCCGTGGCCTGTTCCCTCGCCGCCGTACGCGACGCGTTGACCGATCGTCAGATCGGTAACTCTCTCGTCTTTTTCGATGACGATTCCCGCCCCTGAGTATCCGAGTACGGCATAATCCTTGAACTTTGCGCGGACCTCATTGAACGTGCTGACCGGATCGGTCTTCATCATAACGTTCCAAACGGTCCGCAAATGCGACGGATTATCGGCAACCTCCTTGACGATGCTTTCGGTGTGGATATCGGCGGTTTCGGTGCCTGAGCTGATCAATGAATAGAACGGGCGGACGAGTACGTGATTTGATGTAACCATCGGGTCGGCGACGTCATCGACGATTATCTCTTTGAGTCCTTTACGGATAACTTGTTTCATATTATTTGGCGTTTGCAGAGAATGAGATGAAATAAAAGACGCGGGGGAAGGCCCTATTTATCATTTCAAAGTAGTGTTTTGTTGTCAACAAAGACTTTTAACAACAGTAAGGTAAAACGTTCAAATTCCGTAAAGTTCCAGAGTTTCCGAGAGTTGCTTCCCGATCGAGAATCTCTCGCGGACGATCATTCGGCCTTGCGCACCGAACGCCCGCGCCTTGGCCTCGTCCGCAAGCAGTTCGCCGAGTTTTGCCGCCAGCGCCTCGTCGTCGTCCGAATCGATCAGGAATCCGGTTTCCCCTTCGACGATCGCTTCCGCCGCGCCGCCGACGTTGGTCGCGACAACCGGCAGACCGGCTGCCATATACTCGAGGATCGAGTTCGAAAAGCCTTCGTTGAAGCTCGTCAGGACACCGGCGAAACTCGCGGCCAGCAAATCCGGGACCCGCGTGCAGCGCCCGATAAAATGGACGTTTTCGGCGAACCCGAGCCGATTCGCGAGCGATTCAAGTTCGGCCTGCAGCTCGCCCTCGCCGGCAAGCACAAACCGGGCGTCAGGGAAATCGCGGATGACGCGCGCCGCCGCCCGCAGGAACATCGGCTGATTCTTGACTTCGTGACGAAGATTCGCGACGAGCGTGATCAGCTTGCCGTCGACCGGAATTCCCAGCGATTCGCGTATTTCCCGCGGGTCGGCGGATTCGGGAATCAGCCTGTCCAAATCGAGTCCGTTGTAGATCAGCGCGGGCTTTTCGGCCTCGATCCCGCGTTCGATGAGATAATCACGCACCGCGAGCGAGTTGACGACGATGCGGTGCGCCCGTCCGAATGCGAACCGCTCGACCCGGTCCTGAGCGTCCGAGCGCATTCCGCCCGTCTCACGCTTCGAGGCGATTCTCAGCTTCACTCCGGCCAGACGCGCGGAAGCCATTCCGAACACGTTTGTGTAGAAATCGTGTGTGTGGATGACGTCGATGCGGTTCGTTCTCAGGAATTTGACCGAGCGCCCGAGTTGTTTGATGAAAGTCGGGCCGTAGAATGAGTTGAGCCGGAATTCGGGGATTTCGTCGAGTCCGAGCGCGTCGATCTCCGATCGCAAAACGCCTTCGCGATTGAGGGTCGCGACAAACAGGTTCACCCGGTCGTCTTTATGCAAAAGCCGCGAGAGTTGGACGGCCTGTCGTTCGGATCCGCCCTGATGAAAACTCCCGGTCAATTGCAGCACGTTCTTCTTCATATCCAACGCCGATTGACAGATTATCATAATCGACCGGCGCGTTGATCAATGGATCGAACCGCTTTACCCCAGCGCGGTATTCGGCGGACTTCGGGCCGCATCGCGATGGCGAGTTCCTTCGCGAGCCGTTCGACGCTCTCGCGCGGCGGGTCGACGCGATATGGAGTCCGGACCCTTCGATCTCCCCGGTCCGACCAGCCGCGCGGCGGCAGAATTTAACCGCGGGCGTGAGCAAGCGGAAAGCGGGAGATCGCCCGCCGAGCCGCAGAGCGGCGGCACATTTCTGGGATTTGGGTCGAAGGAAAAGGGATTTTCTCGCCAACGGAGATGATTCGGTCGATGCCTGTCGATCGATTGTTCAAGACAAACGATCCGTCCATCGAATCCGAATTGCCTGGCGATGCCCCCATTTGCCGGCCAGATCCGAATCGCGCAGGGATGCTCTAATTTGGACGTGGGTTTCAACCCACAGAATCTCGTGAGTTTGTGACTCGTCGAGTCAGCGACGGCTGATTTGGGTCGTCGCTGACGCGACGCGCGAGACTCTTATGACCCCTTGGGACTGTCAAAAACTGTATTAATTCGCTGAAAGCGAATCAGATAATAGCCTGGGGTGAGCAAAGCGTAACCCCAGGATTTTAGTCAGACGGGACGCCGACCCTGAAGGGGTCGAAGGTAAGTCGTTGGTTGTTGGTCCATTGCAGCATCATGTTGCGTTGTTCAAAAAACGGCCGCGCACGTTTCGTTCGCCAGCATCATGATTTCGCGTTGTTCAACAAAGGGCGGTGCTCGTTTCGTTCGCCTTGCCGCACACACTTTGTGGTCCCGTTCCCGACTTTCAGGAATTTGGACTTTTCAAAAGCGCCCCGGCTGGATCCGTCCGCCGAATCCGAATCGCGTAGCGATGACGTGAGTCGCCGACAAGATCCGAATCGCGTAGCGATGACGTGAGTTTAGATACGTGGGTTTCAACCCACGGACATCGCGTTGTCGGGATTTCGTCGCGTCAGCGACGGCTGAGTCAATCGTCGCTGACGCGACGCGCGGCCCTGTTCGAAGCTTACTGTGGGTTGAAACCCACGGCTTGACTCTGCCGCCGCTCTGCGGCTCGGAAACGTCATTCACCAAGAATCCATTTACCACGCGTATTTCGCGTCCTTTTTCCATCGCGGCGACGGTCAGCGGGAACGCGACCGACAACTGACGCGGCTCGGCGCCGGCATTTTCTTTTGACATAACTTCTTCCTCTTCTGTGTTGGATTCAGGGACCGCGCGGGATGCGCGTTTTTCGGCAAGCCCACACATTTGGGATTGCGGATTTTGGATTTTGGATTGACGGAGATTGCCGGTCCAGCGATGGTCCGGATCGAAACTCGCAGTTTCGGCCAATCCAAAATCCAAAATCGAAAATCCCAAATCCGTTGATGCTTTTGCTTCGTTTGGGATTCGGGGATTTGTCGCGGACAAGGACGGCCCACGCCTTTGGGATTGCCGATTTTCGATTTCAGATTTCTCGATTTAAGAAACGATCATTCCGGGTTCGACCAATCCAAAATCCCAAATCCAAAATCGGGTGGCCGCCGATGATTTCATCTGCTCAAGGGCCTTCAGCGACATGACGTCGCCGACAAGATCCTCGGCATTCGAAGACGCGGTCAGCCGGTAGTACTTCCGCCCGTCCTGTTCGAACGCCTTCAGTACCGAATCGGAGAGAAACTTGAATTTGATTTCGTCCATATTCCCGGTGCGACTGGTCCGGGAATAAATGGTAGAGAGATCGGATTCTTTATTGTTAAGAGAGATTCTTGGAGCCTTCCAGCGGTTTCAGTTGGCGACCTGTCCCAGGGGGACTCGGAATAGGAACATTCAATTATCTCGACGCTTCGAAATCTGGTCTCAAGGTTTGCTTTTTTTGATCCAGATAGATACAACAAACGCAATTCACTCAATTCGCAGTAGATTCAGGACCAAATTCGCAATGCATCGTCTCATACGATCAAGCGAGAAACTCAAATGTCGGCTACACCGACCAGAAATCCCAACTTGAGCAGTTCTTCTACGAAGCTGTTGCCCTGGCTTGCAAAAGATGCGCAATCGAATGTCAAATTTCCCTACTACCCAATCGCTAAATGACTACTTCTTGCATTTCAAATCGTCGAACTTCGACTCAGGAAAAAAATGAAAAAAGTTCACGGTGTCTTCGATGGTATTTACGTGCACGACGATGCCGTCGGACTTGCTCGTGTAATAGTCCGCGTACATCATTCCCGGATCCGGCGATCGTTCAAACTTGATTTGATCAAGTTTCAGCTCTGAGAATTCTGTTGAGTTTTCTGCACTTGGCGAGTACGTCAGACTAATTACCGTGAACTCCCTAACATTCCAGCCCATCTCTGGGTTTTCATCGCACAAGCCACTCGAATAGAAAACCGTAACTCGTCCCTCCTTCGTTTGGTATCCAACAGCATACTTTCCGGACGAATTGGCCTTTCCGAGAATCCTCTCGACGTCGTCTTTAGTCGATCTAAGTGGTGTTATTCCCTTCCACGAATTGCAAGATTGCGCTATCGCCGGCATAGAAATAAGGACAATCAGGCTCACAACTAATGTTTCTTTCAGCATGATGTTATCTGTCTCCTTCTAACAATGTAATTGGATACGCGGGCGGTCTTGGCTCCGCCCCAATACTGGAATCACCGCATCGGTTTTTTACTGCTTGGCCGAAGTACTGGCTGTAGGCGAGGTTCCTGTTATCTAAATCTTCCGGGTATTTCATTGTTTCGCCACGATCAAGAGTAACGTCAATTTGGAGCACCTTGAGCACTTCTGAGATCTCTTGGTCAGCCGCAAGGAACGCGATATGAAGAATTTCATGAATAAGACCAAATACATTGAGTGGATTCATCGATCTATCTTTGTTTTCAAGTACTATCTCCGCGTTACCCGAAGTCTTCGAAAAGTACGCCACTCCACCATAGCGTTCACCGTATTTACCCCAACTGAATCCCAACGTATTCTTTGTTCTGTTAATCGCCTCATTCAGGAAGTCTGCGGCCGACATTTCTTTTCCAGTCAACTGAAGGCCAAGTCTTTCAATGAAGACTCCACACATTGGGATTTCCTCAATCCGTTGCAGTACAACACGGCGTATTTCCTCAATTTCCTCAGGTGTCATTTTTGTTTTCCAATCAAATCCGGAGCCACTCGGCTCGGCCCACCCGGTTTCGAGTGGTTTACCGATTCCGCTGCCGCGTTCGCCTCGGTTGCCGATGATTCGAGAGGTGTGGGTTTTGACGCGGATCGGGTCATCATCGTCGCCGGTGTGTTCGCCAGTCTCTTTGGTCGATTTCCGGGTTGCGCCGAGCGTGAAATTCATCAGTCGGCTGAATGCCATCTGATGGCCTGCCTCGTGACCGGTTGATCCTGAAGTTGCCGGGCCGGCCGATCCGGTCGGATGGCCTGAGACCTTCTTCGGATTCGTCTCGGGTTCCTCAATCACGTAATGGCCGCCTTCGAACGATCTCCGTTTGATCTCCGCATACTGGCAATGCCACGGCATCGCGTAGAAGTTGCCGTAAAACTTCGACGGCATCTGGCATTGCCACTGTGGGTAATCAGCGTTGCCGACCGAGTTGTCATAACTCGGATCGGGAAGCGGATCGGGATCGGCGTTGTAGATCTTCTGACCGAGCGGCTCCGTTTCCTCGACCGATGTCAGCCAGTCATTATCGATCTTGCGCCATGTCGCCGTCGATCCCGTCACTGGATCGGAAGTCAGCCAATGAGGACCGGTCGCGCCTTCTTTGGCGATCAGCGCCCCGCCGGCGAAGATCTTCGTTTCCCACTTCGTTTCGTCCGGCTTGACCGTCGCCGAGGCGATCTCGGAATTCGGATTTGGGATTGCGGATTTCACCTGCAATGGGCGCATATCAATTATTTGGTTTCCCAGTCCAACGAATCGGTTGCTTCCCGGCACTTCTGGCTTCGATTCGTTGCGTCAACCGCAAATCCAAAATCCAAAATCCCCAATCCAAAATCGAAATGGTGTTCCTGGATCATGTTGAGTACGTTGCCGAACCGTCCCTTGCGTTTGTCGAACATCCGTGTCCTTCGTCCCGATGCGTCGTAGTTCGTGTCGACATAGGTGTGCGGGTCTGACTGGACATCACCCTGCCGGATGATGTTCCCGGCGGCATCAGAAAATGATCCAAATGCGCCTAAAAATCTGAAAGTTCGACGCAGAGCTCCACAGTCTCGGCGTGACGCCGAATAGAGAACGTCCGGGTTTGACCCAGAATCATGGTCGATGGCCTTAACTTACCATAAACATAGCGCTTAAAGTCGAAGCTCCAATCCCCTTCGGGAAGCATGATTCGCATCTCCGATGAATTAATGTCCGCCTGTGGTGTGATCGATGGCGCAAAGCTCTGTTCGTGAATCTTGCGTCCGCGTTGATCTTTCAGAACCACCCAAAGCCGCTCCCATTCAGCGACGACGAGTTTGCGGCGGTTCCGAGTCAATCTTACGTGCACGTCGTTGAACCAATACTGCAACGAAATATCCCCTGCATCGTAGGTGAGTCGCTCACCCATATCAAATGGTATTCCCGCAAATTTCTTCTCACCCCAAAGCGCCCCCCCAAACGGAGCGTCTACCAGAAACTCGTCCTCATGATCCCGAACCGCATCGACGCCGGAATACAAATACAGTCGCCGCCTTATTGGCCCGGGAAACGTAATCTCAAACCGGCCGTTATCACCGGATTTTGCAGATGCAAGGTAATGGCCGCCTTCATACGCAATCACTACACCGGCGCCCACAACGGGTTTTCCGTCTTCACCGACCACCCGACCACAAACCGTTGCCACTTCCGCGGCACAGGTATTGACGGTCGCAACCATTAAAAATATGCCAACAACAATGAGAATCCAGCCGATTCGTATTTTCATATCAATCACTGTCCTCCGTTTATTGTCTTTGATCCCGAATACGCTGCGCGATCTTGTTAATCTCCGTTTTGCAGTTTCCGTTGCCTTTGCCCGGATCGAGAATCTTCGACGTGTTTCCGCTACTTTTCGACGAATTTCCATCATCGTCCTCGATCAATTCCATACCTGGATACGGTTTGTAAATCAGGTGCGCGAGCTCATGGAGGATCTGTGCAACTCGTGACTCGAACGAACCGGCATCGTATCCGCCAATTCTTGCCGTTGACTTAGTATTGAAGAATGGACCGTTATTGTCTATCGCTACCTTTCCAAAGACCCGAAACGCCGCTTTGGTTCCCCACGACTCAAGCGGGGAGCCGTCTGAATCATAATACGTTGCTGGACTTTTCTTGCTGGATGTCATTTGTATGCCAGTTTTGTCGCCCGACGCAACCGACGTAATTTTGGCATTGAGAAGTTGAGATCGTAAATACTCAAACGCAAGGACACCACTTTCACCGAAAAAGTTCGCACAGTCACTGTTACCTATGAGGATTTCGCAACAGCGTTGAGAGCATCGAGAGCAAGTCGTCGAAATCCCTCGTCATCAATGAAAGCGGCCGTGGCGGCAGGCGCGGCCCACCCGGTCTCAAGTGGTGCGCCGCCGGGTTCGCCTTTTGCGCCGACGCGGTTGGTGTGCGTTTCGACTCGTATCGGATCTTCATCGTCGCCGGTGTGTTCGCCAGTCTCTTTGGTCGATTTCCGGGTTGCGCCGAGCGTGAAATTCATCAGTCGGCTGAATGCCATCTGATGGCCTGCCTCGTGACCGGTTGATCCTGAAGTTGCCGGGCCGGCCGATCCGGTCGGATGGCCTGAGACCTTCTTCGGATTCGTCTCGGGTTCCTCAATCACGTAATGGCCGCCTTCGAACGATCTCCGTTTGATCTCGGCGAACTGGCAATGCCACGGCATCGCGTAGAAGTTGCCGTAAAACTTCGACGGCATCTGGCATTGCCACTGTGGGTAATCAGCATTACCGACCGAGTTGTCATAACTCGGATCGGGAAGCGGATCGGGATCGGCGTTGTAGATCTTCTGACCGAGCGGCTCCGTTTCCTCGACCGAGGTCGACCAGACGCTGTCGATCTTGCGCCAGGTGACGGTTGATCCCGTAACCGGATCGGATGTCATCCAATGCGGGCCGGTCGCGCCTTCCTTGGCGATCAGCGCCCCGCCGGCGAAGATCTTCGTCTCCCACTTCGTTTCGTCCGGCTTGACCGACGTCAGGCTGCTGCCGAGCACCGTCGACCAGACCTGATACATCCTGGCGGTTGCCGTCAGCGGCGGCGGCGGCGTGTCGTTGACGTGATAGACCTGAAGTCCCTCCTTTTCAATCACCGGACGGCCCTCGCCGTCGAACACGTACTCGCTGAGGTGCTGCTGGATCATGTTCAGATAGCCGCCCCACCTGCCTTTTCGCTGATCGAATATCTTGGTTCGCCGTCCCGAAGCGTCAAACGTCGTGTTCACGAAACTGTGCGGATCGCTCTGCAGCTCGCCCGTCTGAACGACGTTTCCCGCGGCGTCGTATGTTCCCGCGAAATTCTGGAGACGTCCGTTGACGTACGATTCGTAATACTGCGCGTCGCGCTCCCAATGCGTCACATCTCGCGAGTTCATGACCGAGAACCCGTCATACCCCATCGACTCTTCATAGACGCGCTTGTTCTGTTTGTTCGTCCCGACGCCCATTCCGAATTGCGCAAAGGTTAGGCGTCCCGCGAAGTCATACTTCATCGAGAGTCCGAGTCAAAAGTTGTGGAAATGAGTTCGCATCCCTGTTTTGTCCGGGTATTAAAGCCGGTCGATAAGGTCAGGCCGTTTGCGGCGGTTTGCCGGGGATCCTGACGTCCTTCAGTTTTTCGGGATGGCTCAGCCGTTGCCATCCCTTTTCCGCCCGCTCCAGCAGTTTGAAGAGCAGATGCAATGCCGGTCTCTGCGTCCGGACGCGGCGAGTTGCATTCGTTCTCGCCTTGACCGCCGCGAACGGCGTTTCGATCGGGTTCGTCGTCCGCAGGTGCGTCGCGTGTTCCGGCGGGAAGGCGTGGAACGCGAGGAGCTCCCCGAGCGCCTTCTCAAAGCATTCGGCGGCCTGAAGATATCCGGTCTGCCGCCAGTCGGCGAGAAGCTTCCGCGCCAGCCCTTCGGCCGTCTCCCGGTCGCCGGCCCTGTAGACCGCCCGCAGCCGCTCGGTCGCCTCCCTTTGTTCCAACTTCGGTTTCACGATATTCAACCTAACCCGGGTCCTGTGCGAAACACGCAACCCCGAACTGTCCGTGAAAGCAAACAATCATGACACAGCTAATTAAGCCAACTTTCATCACGAAACCCCTTTTTCTTCAATTGGATACCATCTGGATACCATCATTTTGGTCTTTTTCCGGACGGAAATCCTTGAAATCATTACTTGCCGATCTCAAGAATTCGTCCGTCGTCGCCGAGAAGATAAGATTCTCTCAACAACCATTCCGGCCAACTGATTTGAATCGAATTGAATCCACCGCCCAATTATCGCCTGAAACCGACCAAACAATAACAAAATCATAATCAAGCGATTTGGATGGGTCGGCGATGTTCAGTTTCCCTTTGACCATCCATCGGGATGCGGCCCTCGAGAACGAACACCAGGTCACGCGGCGGTCTCCCGGTGGCAGTTCTTTTCGCCTTCCTTCCGCGATTGAAAGACTCCTTATCGGGACATTGATGTCTCCTATCTTGACGGATTTCTGCGTCCGGATTTCGAAAACGAGCCGGGCGCTCATTTCCTTTACCATGGCGCCAAGTTCGATAATCGGCCGAGGCGCTTTCAAATCGGGCGGAGCTGGCAGTGGATCGACAGGCTCAATCGAGTAAATGCGCATGACCTTGGCACGTGAGCGAAACGCTGCGAGTTCGCCGAATACCGCGATCGGTTCAACGTCAAATCTCGCCTTGAACCTGATCCTGAAGATTTGACCGCGTCCTGTGGGTCGCGACAGATTTTCAGCGAATTGAACCGAGCTGAAGTTATCGGGCCCGTTGCACGCCGCCGAATACAAAAAAGCCGCGGAACCTGACCCTGGGTCGTTCAACAGCGCTTCGGTTACCACATTTCGCGACTTTATGCCGGAATCAAAGAGCGAGCAATATGGCGTCGGTTTAGACAGTCGCGGTTGCGCGGATGTAAGAATTGTCGCCAACAGTTGAACCGTAAATGCGATCATAAGGCCAGTATTAAACGAACGAAGCAGACTATTCCGCCGACGATTTCCGATAGTCATCTATTCCTCCTCCTTGATATTTCTGCAAGTTCATCACGGCATTGTGATTCGACCAAGGCGGAGTTTGCCGTACTCGCATCGGAATCCCCACCGTCCGCTGGAATCAAATATGGTCGATTTAGAGCATTTACATTATTTCGAACAGTTTCGAATCGGCCCGTTCGAATGAGGTGTGCGATTTCATGCAGTATCGCAAGTGCGATCCCCTGCCGCGAATTGGCGGCATATCCGCCAATTCGGGGACCGCTTCTGAATAATGGCCCGTTAATATTGGCGACCGCGATGTCAAATTGCTGGTACTCCGGTGTGTTGCTTAGTATGGATGCCGAATTCGAGCGTCCAAACGAATTGGTGTTTTTCTGAATGATTCCTATTTGCCTATTTCCAGAATCTCCAGGAATAAAACCAACGGTCATTTGCCCACGAAGAGCATTCAAAATCGGCAGAATATTCATTCGTGGCAATTCTTTCGTGACGACCTCCCCGTAGCCACCGTCTAACTCGTACTCACCAGCCAGACCCAGAAACCGGCTACATGAATTGTCGGTCGAGAGTATCCTTTCTACATCATCAAAGCCTTGACTGATCACATCTTCCTGCCAATTCGACATAGCAGCCTCAACCCACCCCGTTTCAAGGGGTTTTCCGCCGGTTTCGCCCTTTGCGGCGTTCCCGGTAATTCGGGAGGTGTGGGTTTCGACGCGGATCGGTTCATCGTCATCGTCGCCTTTTTGTTCGCCCGTGTGTTTGGTCGGCTTGCGGGTCGAGGCCAGGGTGTAGTTCATCAGGCGATTGAACGCTTTTTGGGTCGCGGTCGCATCTTCTCCCGCGTCGGGCGCGGAGCCCGCGTGCGACTCGCCGTCCGACCCGGATCCGGAGCCTGATTTGTGATCCGTGACGTCCTGCGGATTCTCCTCCGCCTCGATCTCATACGGGGTCTTCGAGCCTGATCGTTTCCACTCCGCCAACTGGCAATGCAGCGGCATCGCCATGAAGCCTCCAAGGGACTTCTCCCGTATCGCGCACTGCCATTGCGGGTAATCCGCGTTTCGGATCGCGTTGTCATAGGTCGGATCGGGAACCGGATTGGGATCGGCGCCGTAGATCTTCTGACCGAGCGGTTCCGTTTCTTCGACCGAGGTCAGCCAGTCATTGTCGATCTTGCGCCACGTCGCCGTCGTTCCGGTGACCGGATCGGAAGTCATCCAATGCGGGCCGGTCGCGCCTTCCTTGGCGATCAGCGCCCCGCCGGCGAAGATCTTCGTCTCCCACTTCGTTTCGTCCGGCTTGACCGTCGTCAGATTGCTGCCGAGAACCGTCGACCATACCTGATACATCTTCGGCGCGGCCGTCAGCGGTGAATTGGGCGGCGAGTCGTTTACGTGATAGGTCTGAAAGCCTTCCTTCTCGATAACCGGCCGGCCGTCGCCGTCGAAGACATACTCGCTCAAATGTTCCTGTATCATGTTGAGTACATTTCCGAACCGTCCTTTGCGTTTGTCGAACATCCGCGTCCTTCTGCCCGATGCGTCGTAGGTCGTGTCGACATAGGTGTGCTCGTTACGATCTGAAGTGTTTTCGGTAAACGAAGTTCAAAAACACAATGTGGGAATTGTGTTCATTCACTCCGCTTGCATGGGTAAAAGAGCCGTCCAAACTCTCCGGAACACGGTTTTGTTTCAAAACCTTCAAAACATGGCTGGACAAACAAATCCTTGTTTTTCGGGAAGTAGACCCGCAACTCAAGTTGACCGCGTACAAAGAAGTCGAGAAACCCCTTTTGGGGGTCGCGTTCTCCACTTGCCGTGATAATCCGCTCTTTCAAACGTGATTTGATGGAGAACGACACCAAAAAGGTTTGGGCATTAAACATCCGGCGCATTGCCAACCTCGCTCGCTCGGACTTGGCCAGGTGAGATACGATAATAATCAAGTCCTTGGCATCCGTCCTTGAATCGAGCGCTTGTAGAGCATTTGAATTATTCGGACACTCCGATTTCAGGACCAGATCTCTCGGACTGAGCAGGTCAATTGCGTCTTGTGCAGACGACGTATCAAAACACGTGAACACAATTACAACGCCAAATGTTAATTTGATAATCATACTCCTCCTGTGTAATTTCAAATGAATCATCGCCCAATTCGTTCCAAACTAGCGGAGATTTAGTTCCAGACGCCCGCTGCGGTTATTATTCGCATACCACCATGTTGTGCTGATGTCACCGCAAAAGACACTTCTCGGATCAATCCGTTTGCCATTGCTCGAAAAAATCATATGAGTGTGAGTGCCGAACCCTTCGAAACCGCCTCCGACATCTACGCGTCCCCCGTAACCACCAGCAATTCCGATTGGGACCGAGCCCATTCGATTCGACGCCCCCGGTCGAGGTATCAATGGATCACCATTGGCGTTGGTCGGGCCGATGTGGGTGAAATTAATGCGGAGCGCGCCCCGAAATCCATATCGCGCTAACGATCCCGGGGCGTAAGTGATTGCGAGCTCGTTTTGAAACTCATTCTGTGAACCACCGATGCCGGATCGGGCCTTTTCAACTGTATAACCGGGCGGTGCGAAAACATTAGTTTCATTAATGCCAATTCCGTTTGAAGATGCGTAAAGATGAATCGTGCCGTTTGACGGCGACTCATCTCTTACCCTCCATGTTGGATCGCGGAGGAATCCAGTTGGCCCCAATTGTGAAGGGTTAAGGACGGTTGCGGCTACCGATACTCCATTCCCAAAGATACCCGACAAACGAGAATCGCATTCCGCCTGCTTGTTCCAGCTTTCAAGGAACGGCGAAAGCAGATCGTCGACGAAAGCTGCCCCACCATCGGGGCCACTTCCTGGCCCAACGAGCGCGCGAAGCGCCTTTTCCAAATCATCAACTGAGGGTTCGTCAGCATCTACATAACCCGGGACGTACGAAATGTCGACCGTCCAGACGAACTTCTTCTTCTTCGGCTTCTTTTTTGGTTTCCACGAACTTTGAAGTGCGGATGCGGCGAGAGTCGAGGTCAGCGACGGGCCAGAGGAACTCGCATGTGAATGTTCGTGTTCAATGTTGCCGGGATCCGGTTCGTTGTTCGGGTTTGAGAATCCGTAGATCTCGTCAAGGCCGGCCGAGAGATCCTGCAACACTCTTTGCTGGCATTCAAACGGCATCGACTGAAATCGGTCTTCGGGCTTTTCCGCCCAAAAGCTGTCCGGAATCGAACACTGCCATTCGGGAAAGCCGGAGTTTCGGGCGGCGGTTTCGTATCCGGGACTGTTTTCGGTGTCCGGATCGGCGTTGGCGACTACCTGTCCGAGCGGTTCGGTCTCTTCGGCCGCCGCCGACCAGGTTCCGTTCGATCCCGCCCAACGGAGCGTCGTTCCTGTCACCGGATCGGCAGTCGTCCAGCGCGAACCCGTGGCGGTTGAAACATAACCGATAACGGCGCCGCCGGCAAGAATCTTCGTACCTTCGCCGATCTCGCCGATCGTTCTCAGATTCGTCCCCAGCACCGTTGACCATACCTGATGAGTTTTCGGCATCGCCGTCAAACCGCCCGACGGCGGAGCGCTGCGCTGATAAGTCCGCTGATTATGTTTCGCCACCACGGGCCGCCCGTCGCCGTCGAAGACATACTCCGTAACATTCTCCTGGACCATATTGAGGTATCCGTTGAATCGCCCGAACCGTTGGTCGAAATACCTCACGCGACGTCCGGCCGAATCGTTAGTGCTTGTCCCGGTCCCCTCCGGCATAGAGTCGATCGGCTGCGAAACAACGTTTCCCGCCGCGTCGTACCCGACCAAACTGCTCTGTATGCGCCCGTTAGAGTAACTTTCGGAAAACGAGATTGCTGCGCCCCAGTTCACTCCGCTGCGCCCGGAAAGGTTCGAAAATCCGTCGTACTCAAGCGCCTGTTCGTAAACGCGCACACTCCCGTTGTTGTTGCTCTGGCCCATCCCGAACTGGTTGTGCGTCAGACGCCCGGCGAAATCATACTTCATCGTCCGATCCCATTTGTCATCGAGCAGGTCGTTCTTCGCCGTCACCCGCGAGTCGTTGCCGTGCGTGAAGTCGGCCTTCATCACGAATCCGTTCGGTTTTGTGACTTCGTTGTGGTTCACCCGTAACCGGTTGTCATAGCCGAGTTTGATCTCCGGAGTCTCGGTCGGAAGCAGGTAATCCATCTGCTTGATCTGGCCGAACGCACGATATTGGAAAGGATGAATACCAACCGGCGAAAGCGAAATTTACGATACCTGCTGTCTCAAAACGCCGGAGAGAATCGCCTTCCTGAAATATCCGATATGTCCAAGACACCTTTTTCCGGGCCATAGATTTCGTCCCCGAATTCGAAACGAGCCGTCATCTTTTTCTACTTTTGGATCCGAGAGCCAATTATTATCGTTAGCGCGGATTTCGAGTTTCATTTGGAAATTCACGGTTACTTGTTGTGCATTACGTTAATAATGGACCCATCATTCTTGTCAATCCAAACAGTCGGACATCCTCCAATCAAACCTGGGGATTCAACTTTGAGACTAAACGCCACTTTCCAAGCGCTTTCATCGATGACCTCGACATCACAACCGCGAAAGTCATAATCGTAAATAAGGTAACCGCGTGCGACATAAACCGCAGTTTCTTTTGAAATCCGGGCCGTCTCGGTCTTTGATTCGATAATGTTTCTGTTGGGTTCACGATACGCTGATAGCGAACAGCCCAAGAGTTGCATTGAAATGAAGGCGACGAATACGGTTCTTAAATGACTCATGTTTTTTTAACATTGCTTACCTGCAATTCCTCGTATCCAATGAGTTCCCTGGAAATCCGTCAACCGGTGGCTCGGCCAATTCGGGGTTGAATCCAGCTCGCTCGGGTCCGACGCCGCGACGCCAAATGGCGCTTCCGCCCAATTCATCGTCCTTCGCCTCATAAACTACCAGGTTCGGAACCCCTGTTGATGTGGCTACCTTGGTGTCACGAAACGACGGTCCCGTATTTTCGAAAGGGGCTAAGAATCCGTTTACGTTCGTTAACATCGCGTCAATCTGTGTTACCTCCGAAAACGGATGAGTATGAAACAAGGCGATCAACCGTGCACCGGTGACGGGGGGCGGGTTGCGGAGATCGACTTGATTTGACATTCTTCTACTTCTGTCCGCAGTTCTAAGAATCAGCTGTCCGTTTCGTCTTTGATAAATCCATCCTCCGGCTTCCAAGGGGTAATTCGTTCGATGCATCGTGGACAACCCGGAAAGGGATAACGCCTCTGCCGTCTTCGTATCTCGACAACACCGGCAACACGCATCAACGCACGGAAAAAAATAATGCCAAACGCCCCCTTCGTCTCCATCAAATGCGCTCTGCTTGAACACCACCGTTAGTGAAATTGATTGCTCTGTCCTTCAGCGACACCAGCTGCGCCTTCGACGGCGCGACGAAATTGCCCCGGCCAAACGCCCCCTTCGTCTCCCAACATTGGGTTCTCATTCTGCGTACGACGCCTAATGGATTTGTGCTACGAAAGACCATGATTTGTTCGCGCAAACCGATTCCACAATTGTCGAGAGAAGAAAACTAGATCCGCAAGCAGTAACAAAGAGGTGATGACCACCATAAGTGCGCCAACATAGGGGTAATACCCAAATAGATGTGAGTACTCGACCAGCCACTCATCTCCGCGCGTGCGAAACACGTTCCCGATCACGATGCATTGGGTAAATGCAACAATCAAAAGTAAGATGCCAGCAAATTTGAACCGAAACCCGAGTCGGCGAGAAATGAGACTCCCAATATATAGTAATGACACAAAAATGAGGCGAAGGGCGAGGTCGTGAAAAGGGTTATCGTCGATCTGGATGAAACGGTTTTCCCTATACATCACCCACCACGCCGCTCCAACACCAAAACTTGTTGCCGATAAGAGGACTGAAAGCACGATCGCCGTCAAGTTGAGTGCGAACAAGAATCTCTCAGCTCTTTTCTTCGAAAGGTTCTCGCGTTGTTTATTGGCCATACAATATCTTCGAACCCCCTTCCTTTGTACAGTGCTTCAGTACGTCTTTGTACTTTTGACCATATGAAACTAACTCATGCGGCTTAACTCCCCAAAACCGGTCGCTCAAACTTCGTTCACGCGTGTCCGCAAGCCCGCCGGTGTGAAGCAAAGAATGAATAATGATAACTGAGAAGTATTCACCTGCCTCGGTCAGACCTTGATCGGTTTCCGCGTCGCGCCGAGGGTTTAGGCCATCAGGCGATGGAACGCGCGCTCCTTGGTGGCCGAACTGCATAAATTCTGTGATCGTTCGGATGCGATTTGCATCGAGAATCCCGTCATCAATCTGTCTGCCAGTTAGCGCACGCTTTTGCGAAGTCAATCAATCCGGAAGATAACTGGTTCGGTAACAACCGGGTCGGTCAGAACGCGCCCGACCGCGGCAAGGACCCGAGTCTCTTTTTCGCGTTCTTTACCAAACCACCGCCAAGTTTCGATCTGAAGCTTGAGAACGTGGATTCCGGGACTTAAGCGACTTTTCAAGAATGGGATTCGGACAAGTAGTTCCGTAGAGTAAGTCTGTTCACCAGAGATCGTCGCGAACTCGTCAATCGAAAAAGCCGGTTCCGTTCTGGTGTCATCGGTCAAAACGGATACGCTGCTGCTTAATTCAAACTCCTTCTTGTTGGCTTCTGCGTCAGATTTTGAAATCCAGAAATGTGAGGCTGAAACCCATCCTTTGTAGATTCGAACGGGGCTCTTCCCAACATTGGAAAATGTCAACTTCAGCTTCAAGTCAATCGTCGAAACCTCATCGTCTCCAGTCTCAATCGACATCCTGTCCAGCAACTCAGTGCGAATCCTTACATTCTCCGCCGCACTCATCGGACAGGGAGTCTGGCTCCAGCCTGGGTTGGCGAATGCCTGGATCGCAATCAAGCAAAGGAAATACAATACGGCAATTTTCATACTACCTCCGACGAACGGGTTTACTCCTTATCTGAGACACTTGCGCTAACAATACCACCCTTCAATCGAAACGGCTGAAAAACGCCATTCTCGTCCAATCGAAAGTACGAAACTTTTATATTGCCGCGATCTGTTTCGGACTCAACCTTGAGAAGCACTTTGCCAATCGGCATCGCTAGCTTCACCGTGTCCGAATTCGGCCAAAAATTCGCGGGAACAGGGATCGGCGCCGCGATTTCGATTCCGGCAAGCGTCGCTATCCCGAACTTGGCGCTTTTGAACGTATCCCGCGACTCGCCGTTCAATTTCGCAAGCCCGAATTCAGTATTCCGAAAATTCAGGATCGGTTGCACTCTTCCGAGATCGTACAAGGTTGCCGGCATTGTCGGTCCGCTGAAGATCAAACCTGAATTTTGCACCGATGATTCTTCTGACGCACGGCATTCCTATGTCCGTCACTTCGCCGACATCGGTTCTGCTCATGTTGGGAGATGTCCGAACTGTTTCGAAAAGAATGCGCCGGACCAGGACCAACTAAAGACAACTCAAAATGCTCCGGAAATTTCATCAGCGTTGTCCTTCGGACTGCGGTTCGCAGTCAAGGTAGTCCAACTCAGTCCGCGGATAAAAGCCAACTTCCGTGATCTTGCCATTGACTGCGTAGTAGAATGCACCGGCGGTTTCATCATCAAAGTAGAGTGCGCCAGTTTGGTCCCTTACTTGTTCGCCCTGAGTCTCGAAAGATCGATCCCTAACTTCTTCGGAGAAACCGGTTTGTTGAGAGAAAAGCTGATCTCAATCACCGTGTCTTTCGGGACTCTCCAGCCAAGTAATTTGGTTTTTCCGTTCTCAGTTTTTGCAACGCACCTCCGCTCGCGTATATGGCTGAAAGACTGCCGTCTACCAATCCCCAGGTATCGATCAGGCGTTTCCAGCAGGTTTCGCAGGGCCGAAAAGCGCGACAACATCCTGTCTCTTAGATTCGAGCAGTCTGATCTGCTTCATCTTCTCGAGCCATTCCGGCGAAGCTGCCGATGTCACGCCAACTGACAGATAGGCGAGTAACCCCAGCAACAAGATTTTGAGTCGAATGTCTTTTTCATATGAAACTACCAATTGACCGAATACGGATCAATTTTACATTTTGTATTGATTATGGATCTGAAATACCGTGACCGAGCATCGTCCATAGATTCACCTCGCTCGCGGTCCTTTTTCTTCGGCAACGGATTCAACGTCGCCTCATCAGTAGTTAGCGCATTGTAGGAGGCCTTGGCGTACGAGTTGTGGCCCGAAATCCCCTCCCGATGGATCGATTCGTGAATAATCGTGATTAGGTAGGTTAAAATACGCTGATTTTTGCCGGGATCGTCGGTCACCGACGACCGCAGATAATAATTCGTCTGCGGCGCGGGATCGGACGATCCGAAGTTCTTCACGCGCTTTGCCAACCGTCCGTTGCCGTCGAACCAATCGCGCGTCGGCGCCATCGGAAGCCCGCTGTCGGGATCGAACTGCGACGTCCTGACCAGACGTCCGGCCGCATCGACCGTGTAGCTCGCCTCGTCGTCGATGGTAATGTTCCCCTCGGCGTCGTAACTCCAGTACGGACTGCGGTTCGTGTTGTCGTAAGAATAGTTCGACGTGTGCTGCGTGTTGTAATAGGCGCCGGAAAACTGCGTGATGTGACCGAATGTCATTATGCGTGAGAAAATGACCCCCTAGCATGCGTTTGTTTTTGACCCCCCTGGACGGCATTTTTGATAACTTTCGTGAAACGGAGGTTATCGGGAATGCTTGGAATGGAGGAATGGATGGAGGTCAAAGACTTGAAAAGGCAGGGGCATTCGATAAAGCAGATCTGCCGGATGACGGGATATTCGCGGAACACGGTCCGCAAGGTACTGCGCGAGGGTTCGCCGAAGCGCGCGGCGGAAGCGAAACGGGGTTCCAAACTGGACGCGTACAAGGATTATCTGAAGAAGCGGTACGAGGAGACGGGCCTCAGCGCGGTTCGGCTGACGGGCGAGATCCGGGGAATGGGGTTCGCGGGATCGTGGGACATCGTGAGGCGGTACTTGCGGGAACTGGACATCGGGGCGAAGGTATCGGCGAAGGCGACGGTGAGGTTCGAGACGCCGCCCGGCAAACAGGCGCAGGCTGACTGGGCGGAGATCGGGTCGTACATCGACGAAAAGGGGAGCCGGAGAAAGATCTACGCGTTCGTGATGTTGCTGGGTTTTTCGCGGACGATGTACGTCGAGTACACGCGGCGGATGCGGATGCCGGAGCTGATCGGGTGCCTTGAGAGGGCGTTCGCCTACTTCGGCGGCTGGCCGGAGACGATCCTCTTCGACAACATGGCGCAGGTGCGCCTTCCGTGCGGGAAACTGAACCCGCAGATGGCCGACTTTCTGAATCACTACGGGATCGCGCCGAGGACGCACCGCCCGTACCGGCCGCGGACGAAGGGCAAGGTCGAACGCGCGGTCGGGTATCTGAAGGACAACTTCATCAAGGGGCGGGAGTTTGCCGACCTTGCGGATCTTCAGGCACAGGGCGCGGCGTGGCTGGAAGAGGCGAACGGACGGAAACACGGGACGACCGGAAAGCGGCCCTTCGACCTGCTGCGGGAGGAAGGTCTGACGCCGTACGGGTCGGCGCCGCGGTACCGGCCGTCGGTCTGGAAGAAGCGGACGGTAAGCGTCGACGGGTACGTCTCGATCGGGGCGTGAAGTACTCGGTGCCGCCGGAAGCGGTCGGCCGCAAGGTCGTGGTCGAGCAGGGAGAACGCCGGGTGACGGTGCGCACGGGCGAGACGGTCATCGCCGAACACCCGCGGTCGCTCAAATCCGGCGAAAGCGTGGCGGATCCGGCGCATGTCGCGGCGATGTGGAAACTGACGGTTGAAACGCGTGAGGCGCCGCCGAAGAGATCGGGACGGGTTCTGTTCGAGACGGTCGCGGCGGCGTCGCTCGTCGCCTACGAGGAGGTGATCGGCTGATGAAGGTCTACGAAGATATGGCATCGTCCGCGCTCGGCGAACTTGATCTCAAGACCGCCGCGGTCAATCTTGACACGATCGCCCAGCGGGCGGCCGCCGAGGACTGGAGTTACACGGAGTTCCTCGGGCGGCTGCTCGAAGGCGAGATCAGGCACCGGCAGGAGATGCGCGTCGCGCTGAGCCTGCAGTTCGCGCGCTTTCCGTACCCGAAGAGGCTTGGCGAATTCGATTTCAAGGCGCAGCCCGGCGTTGACCGGAGGCTCATTGACGAACTGGCGACGGGGCGCTTTCTGGCCGAAGGGCGGAACATCGTCTTTCTCGGGCCGCCCGGAGTGGGCAAGACGCATCTCGCGATCGGGCTCGGGGTGATGACGGCGGAACTCGGGCACCGCGTCTATTTCACGACCGCCGTCGACATCGCGCGCAAACTCGTGCGGGCGATGCACGAGAACCGGCTCTCGCGCGAGATCAAGAACCTGACGCGCCCGAAACTGCTGATCATCGACGAGGTCGGCTACCTGAAGCTCGAACCTCCCGAGGCGAGCCTGTTGTTTCAGGTCATCTCGGAGAGATACGAACGCAAGGGAGCGGTCATCCTGACGAGCAACAAGGCCTTCGCGGCCTGGGGCGAGGTCTTCGCCGGAGACGCGGTGATGGCGAGCGCGGCTCTCGACCGGCTGCTCCACCGCTCGACGGTGATCAACATCCGGGGCGAAAGCTACCGGCTCAAGAAAGCGGGCCGCCGCGGCGCATGGAGTTGTGGAAGAGTTGTCGGCAATTGCCGCCAACTCTTCCACAACTCCGGACAACAATGACTAAAGGGGGGGTCAAAAACTAACGCCTGTAAAGGGGTCAAAAATTAACGCTGATTGACAACCGAACGCGTCGTGCGTGTAGTTCATCGTGTACGGAATGTTCATCGCGTTGTCGGTATCGCCGCGCGCCGGAGCGCCGGATTTCGCCTGCGTCGTCCGGCCGACAAAATCGTAACGGTAAAGCCGGTCGAACTTCGGATCGATTCCGTCGTCCGAGAATTTAAGGCTCCCGTCGCCGTAATACTCAAACTCCTTTTTGATGAGCGGAGTCGTGCCCTTCCTGACCTCGAAGTCAACGGCTTGAAGCCTGTTGTTGAATGTTGAAATCGTCATCTGAACGCCGTTCCCGTAACTTACGCCCTTGAGCCGCCCGCGCGCGTCGTACGAAGGGCTATTGGCATATGTTGTTATTCCGTTGAAAGAGGTTGCCCCGACGACCGCCGTCAATCGGCCGGTCCGGTCGGTCGAATAGTCGAACTGCAGCTGGCCGAACCAACCAATCCGGAGGTTTTGCATCGACCGCGACGAAAAAGCCAAAAATAAAGAAGATCATTCCGCAAATGCTTCGGAACTTCATTTTGTGAATCCCTCCTTGCATAACGTAAACTGTTTCATCTTTGGTCGCTCCTGTCTTCCGATTCCGTTTTGGTCGAACATCGGAGCAAATTCTGTGAGACGGTAGGTTCAATCAGTAGCGAACTAAGTCTTTTGCGCTGCGTCGAGTACGAATATCCGGATGCCGGATCAACGCGCAAGAAAGTACCGTCATCCTCACGCGTGGTTTGAAAACCCGTCGTGTCAATCTTCAGTCTCTTGAATCTCGGCCTGTTCTCCGGCGGGAGAAGTATCACTAACCGAATTATCGTGTCCTTCCGAACTCTATAATCGTAGTATTTCTCGCAATCCCCTCCGGAGTAGGTCACTTCCACTTCACCGAACTGTGTCTGATACATTACGGTTTGAATTCTACCGTTCGGAAAGCTATAAACCACGGATGCATCACTGAAACTCCGCTCAAAATCCTTCCGGTCCGATTCAAGGAGTTTGATCTCGCGTTGGAGTTTCACAAACCAGATCGGAGGTTGCGAAATGCCGTTCATCTTGAACACCATCAAACCCGCGATTGCTGCAACCAAGAATCGGATTCTCATTCTTTTTCAAAGCCCTCCTTCGTACAGTACTCTCTAACGAACCGATCGAGATTCCAAATCGAATCCGTATCGCCAATTACCTTTCGCACTGCCGTGTTTAGCTTGTTGTGATCATAGGTTGAATTGTTCCCGGCCGCATGGAATATGTCGCGGAGAAACGTCGATATGGTCGATATTTTTGGGCTCTTATCATTGACCACCGCTTTGAAACTCGAGCCGTTTCATCCTATTTCGCCGCAAATCCTCCGATCGGTTCGAGTTTGGGGCACAAGGCGCTTCTGCACAACAGCAAACTGAAGCAAAACAGGCGCGGCACCGCATAACGTAAACTGTTTCATCTTTGGTCACTCCTGTCTTCCGATTCCGTTTTGGTCGAACATCGGAGCAAATTCCGTGAGACGGGAGGCTCAATGAGTAGCGAACTAAGCCGTTTTCCCTGCGTCCAATAGGAATATCCGGATGCCGGATCGACGCGGAGGTATGTTCCGTCATCCTCTCTTGTCGTCTGAAATCCAGTCGTGTCAATTTTCAATTTCTTGAATTTCGGCCTCATTTCCGGCGGCAGCAGGACCAATAATCGAATAATCGTTCCCTTTCGGACCCTGTAGTCGTAGTATTTCTCGCAATCGCCTCCAGAGTACGTCACGACAATTCGACCAACCGCCATACGATACGTCACAGTTTCGATACTGCCGCTTTTGTAGCTAGTCGACGCGTTCGCGTCACTGAAAATCCGCTCAAATTCCTGCCGGTCGGTCTCAAAAAGCTCAATTTTTTCTTGAAGCTTCGCAAACCACATCGGAGGTTGCGAAATACCGTTTAGCGTTAACAACATCAAACAAGCGATTGATGCGATGAGTCGAATTCTCACTCTTTATACCCCTCCTTCGTACAGTACTTTCGAAAGAAACGATCTAGATTCCACTCTAGATCGTCATCACCGATTACTCTCCGAACCGCTTCGTTTAGTGATGGATGATCATAGGTTGAATGGTTCCCGGCTGCGTGGAATATCTCGTGCACAAAAGTCGACAATGTGGTTATGTTGGGGTTTTTGTTGTTGATGACCGCTTCGAATCTCGAACCATTCCATCCTGTTTCGCCGGCGGGCGCGCCCACGGCAGTCCATTTGCCATTTAACTTGACGCGAATCGTCGTCACATTCTCGCTGACACCATACAGTTTGTTTCTGCCACCAAAGAAACTATCAGCGAGATCCTTCACTGAAGTAGTTTTCGACCCAAGCGCTTCAAGCAGTTCGTTGAGTTTATCCTCGCACGAATCGTCGCCGTTCTTGATTCCAAGAGCGTCCCCGAACTCACTCTTCAAGTCAGCCAACTCCTTGTCCGTCAATTTTTGTTTGCGATCAGCAAGGCTTTTCGGTAGCTTTTTGATTGCTTGCTGCCCAAGCAAACGATGCAAATCTGACATGCCGTACCCGTAAATGCTCGATACGAAATTGTTGGATGATCCTTCGGCGTAATTGTAGCCACTCATCCCGAGAAAAGCCCCGGAATAGAGTTCGTGAAATGTGTCATAGGCGACCGCCATCGGATTGTCGAGATTTCTCAACGGTCGCTGGCCGATTTCGAACGGCAATTGCGCGAACCGATCGTTGCGTCCGTAGAAAGGAAAGTAGTTCCCGCCGAGGCCTTCGACGACATCGCAAGGGCCGAACAGTCCCCCGAAATTGCAGAACTGCATCGCGCTTGCTGCCCATGCGCCCGGGTAATCGTGCGAGTTCAGAAGATACTGACCCCGTTCGGGTTGCTGCGGCAGGCAGAAATACAGAGCGTTCTTGTTCAGCGGATCGAGTTCAACGCCGGAAAAACTCGGAGAGTTCCGGTCTTTGTCGGTCGTCCTCCGACTGATCTTTGCCGGATCCCAATGTTCCCATTTCACGCTCTCGACCGGTACCGCGTCGTCACTCAATGTTTGCCTCGCCAACAAATCGGCACCGGCATAAACGAATGTCTGGCTCTTTTTGCCGTCACCCGCGACTTCCGTGATGATTTCACCCGATTTGACCGTCGAACGGATATAGTACTTCCGCGTGGGTTCTTTCCATTGATTGTTCTCGAAATCCCACACCTTCTCGATCTTCTTCACCTCAAGTCCGTCACCATCGTAAACGCGGTCCAATTCGTATTCACCGTCATTCGGCAGATGCCTGACGTTGCGTCCGGCCGAGTCGTACACCTCGGAAAACCCGTCCTTGTTCGTCGGGCGCCCGTCGGCGTCGTAGTAATCGCCGACCGTGCGGTTGTTTTGATAGATATGGCTGAACGGAAAGTCCCCATCATGACCGCAATTCGATCCCGGCTTCCAGATTCCCGATCTTGCGGTCAGGTTTCCGAATTCGTTGAATGTATAGTCTTGGCGATAAAGCAGTGCGGAGGGTGGCGGATCCGCGGGCGCCTGCCCCTTAGCCTCGATGCCGGTTCGCGTTTCGACGACCCGCGAAAGATTATCGTACCGGAACAACCGGTGCCCCTGCGCCGAAAGACGGTCCTCCATGAATTTCAGGGTGCCGTCTTGATAATACTGATAGCTGCAATCCATAAGCGTCGCGTTGCCAGACAAAGTGAAATCGCTGACCCGAAGCTGATTATCAAACGTCGCCTGCGATGAAACGTTGTTCCCGTAGGTAACTTGCTTCGGAGCATTCCAGGCCCGGTATTGCGCCGACAAAAGATAGTTCGTTACGTTTCCGAACGTCGATCCCGAAATCGCCGTCAAACGCCCGACGCGGTCATTCGTGTAGTTGATTTGCTGACCAAACGGGTCTTTCAGCGATTTCAAATCGCCAGACAGCCCGTAAGTGTATTCGAGTTTGTACCCATTGAGCGGCGCGTTCGGCAGGGAATCGCTGAAAGTTCTGGTTTCCGCAACGATTTGGGAAAGACTGTTGTAGTCGTAACTCGCACTTCCGGTGCCGCCTGTTTCCGACATTCCAATTCGGTTGCCGGCATTGTCATACGAAAAACTCGCTGTTGGCGTGACTGCGATTCCTGAGTTCGCCGGCACCGAATAGCTGACTTGCGTAAGAAGCCCTCTTGAATTGAATGCGAGCGTCTGCTTGGCCCCTCGAGCGTCGGTTATGGATTCGAGATTTCCATCGGGGAAATAATCACGGCTCGTTTCGGATTCCGCGTTTTGCTCCGGGCGATGAATCGTCTTCACCCGTCCGTAGCCATCGTAGGTCAGGCTTGTTGTGTGATGTTCGTTGTTCAAAACCGCCGTACCCTTAAATCGGCGGGATAGCAACGGATTATCAGCCCCGTTGTAAACCGTCGTGGTTGAGTTGTAAATTGTGTCGTTCCAATTCAGAATCTCGGTTTTTACAACCCGCCCCAAAATATCCCGGTAAATCTTCTGTGTCCGTCTTCCGAGGTTATTCGGATTGTTTCCCTGCCAGTCGGTCTCGGTGATATCCTCGCCCTTTATTGTCGTCACTTCGCCGCCGGCGCAACCGCAGCCCTCGTAGGTTATGAGTTGGTCCTTACCGTCGGAACCTGTCGAATCGCTTGGGATGTTTCGGGTGACCCGGCCTTTCCAGTCGTACTCGGCGGAGTTCCACAGCCAGCCACCGCGGGCTGCGTCTTCGTTCTGGAGCGTCCAGCTTGAGTTCACCTCGGACGGAACGCTTTGGCGCTTCACCTGTCCGAGAATATCGTACTCGGTCTGTACGCCCGACCAGGTGAGAGTCGCGCCGTTTGAATCCCACGTCATCGGCGTTCGCGCTCGTCTAACCCTTCCCGCGCCGTCGGTCCAGGTTTCGGAAAGGACTTCGTCGGCCGTGTTGCCGACGCCGTTGTTGTCTGTGTCGACAACGGTCGAATAGACCTTTGACTGAATTCCCGAGTCCGGATACACGAACCTCGAGTAACTGTATTCCTGAAGCGTTCCCTGAATGTCCTTCCAGAGCGATTCCCGTTCGATCCGGCCGACATCGTCATATCCGCGCGTTGTTTTCTTGCCGTACGTGTTCCCGGCCGGCGCCGGGGACGTTGCCATCACGTTCGCGCCCGTATCGAAGCGATATTGGACTTCAGAGTAGTTTCCGGCGGGATCGTAGAGTTTTGTCGGATAAGCGTAGGTGTTGCGCGTTGTCGGGGTGTCATTGAAGTTGTCGGCGTAACCGATCTTCGTAGTCCGCGTCGATGTCGACGTCCACGGCGAAACTTGCGCGACCGGAGCGCCGGCGATGTTGTATTTTGTTTCCGTCTGAATGTACTCGTTCAAGTCGGGAACGCTGTAGCGTTTTCTCGATGTCAGATTCCCGCGTCCGACCGTGAACGACGCGCCGTAAGCGCTGTCATGCCTGATGACGTTCGTGATGTTCTGCTCAAGTGACGTATCGCTGAAGTCTCCCTGGTCGTAAAAGTAGTCGACCTCCGATACCTTCTCCAATTGAAGGGTCGACTGATCGTATCCCCACGAAATCGTTTTCGACGGCAATCCGATGATTCTCCGCGAAACGTATGCCGTATCAAGATTGTAGGCGGTTGTCGACTTCTTGTGCAAGAAATTCGTCGCCCCGTCTTTGACGCGGACCTCGCTTACCAGTCCGTATTCGGCGGTCGTCGTGTTGGGGATCAGACGATAGTCGATCTCCGTGATCTTCCGGTTCGATGTGTCGCCGACCTCGGATGCGGTGACGCGCGGATTCGTGATGTAGGAAGCATTTGTGTCATCCTGCGTCCATTGGTTCCAAGTCCAGCGCTTTCGTTCATTGTTTGCCCAGTCCTCGGTGGCGATCGTCAGGCCTTCCGTCCAGCCGGATGAACCGACCCACGTTTTCGAGACGGCGCCGTGCGGATGCCCCGCCATTTCGACTTCGATTCTTGTTGCCGTTCCGGTGTGGCCGCCGAGATCGTACGTCTGATTGGGGTAAGTTCTGATCTCGGTCTCGATGAACTGCTCGGTTCCGCCGACGATGTTGAAGTTTTCCGTTTTTGACCAGGTTTTTGAGAAACGCGGACAATCTTCGGGCGCCGTTCCAGGTGTCTCCAGATCCGTCTTGACTTCATTGAGCTGATGCCCGTCGGCCGCCTTGTTCGTGATCTTCCAGACCTGTCCGTATGAGTTGTAGCTGAAGGCGGTGCTTGGCCCCGTGCCGTTGGTTTCCGTCGGGAACGTGACTTTGTCGAGCACCTTGAGCGAAAAGCCGTTGCCGGGACCGATCACCGAAAGCCCGTTGAAGTTGGTATTGATCTCTTTCGTCGTATAGGAAAGCGTAGCCCAGGTGCGCGTGAAATCACTTCCGGCTCCGTTGTTCGCTTTCCACGTCTGGGTGACTGAGATCGGGAGAGATTCGTTGTTGTAGTTGACCGTAACGACGCGCCCGAGGGTGTCGGTCACGGTTTGAAGAAGTCCGTTGGCGTCATGGTTGATGGCGATGTAGTTGCCGTTGCGGTCGGTGATCTTCTGGCAGCGGTAGGCGCCGTTCTTCCATTCATAATCGGCGCGCGTGCCGTCGGTTCCGGTGACGGTGATCGTCAGTTGATCGGCCGGATCGTTCGGGCCGGACGTTCCGTTTATCTTGAGCTCGGCGTAGTTTGAATCGGCCGTTTCGAAGATGTTCGAATTGGTCGTCTGCCGGAACTCGGCTCGGCCGCCCGAGGGCGTGACCATCAGATAGGCGAACTTCTGGGTCGTCGCGTCATAGTAGACCGGTTCGATTGTCGGGAATCCGAAACGGAATCCGGGTGTCAGGTTCGAATTGTCGGCATTGAAAACGATTGTGTTCGTCGCCGGATCCTTGGTCCAGACGAGCGAGTTGTAGGAAAGCCCGAAACCGGCGTCGAGACCGGCGCGTCCCGGCAAACCGAAAAGCGAGGTTCCCCAGGCGAAGTTCCGTGAATAGAGGTCGCTGCGGCCCGTTGCGTTTTTCGGAGAAAGCCGGACCTTGGCGAAATCGTAGCCGTAGATGTAGCCGCCGATCTGTTTCAGATACGCCGAAGAAACGGCCGTGTCGCCGGCGACGCCGAGCGTTTCATAGGTGTACGAGTTGGCCGTTCCGCTGTTGACTATGTACCAGGTGCCGTTTGTCGGCCGCCAGACCGCGAAATCCGCCTTGCCGTCGCCGTCGTAATCGGCCGGAACGGGCTGGTCGCCGTAGCTTCCCCAAAACTCAGTCAGATAGGAGTTGTTCGAATCCCCGCTCTTGGCGGCGTACCAGACGCCGGTGGTGCCGCGATAGACGGCGAAGTCCGTCTTGCCGTCATTGTCGTAATCGGCAGGAACCGGAATGTCGGACGCGATCCCCCAATGGAAGGTGAAATAGCCGTTCTGCGATCCCGAAACATGCCAGTCGCCCGACGAAGGCCGAAAAACAGCGACGTCCGTTTTGCCGTCACGGTCGAAATCGCCCTGCGCGGTGATGTCGCCGGTCGCGCCGAAAGCGCTTGAAACCGTCTGGCCGTTTGTGCTTTGTTTGATCCACCAGGTGTTTGTCGAGGGCCTGAAGACGGCGCAGTCCGAAACGTCGTCGCCGTCGTAATCGCCGACTACCGGCCTGTCGCCCGAGGCGCCGAACGAGACCGTCTCGGTCTGGCCGTTCGAACTCTTCCTGATCGTCCACGTCCCGGCGCTGAAGACGGCCATGTCGGTCTTGTCGTCGCCGTCGAAATCTCCGGGCGCGATCGTCGCCGATGATGAGCCCACTGTAGCCGTCGTGTAGTTGGCGCCGTTCGAGTTCTTTACTTTCCATTCCGAGTTTGAAGGATGGCGCCGCGCGATGTCGGCCTTGCCGTCAAAATCGAAGTCGAAATCGACGCTCGCCGCGGGCTGCGGAGGCGGAGGCGGTGAAAATGCATTGGGATCGGCCGGAACCGGCTGCGTCCCGGGCTGTTCGAGCCCCAACGGAACGCGGGGCCCTCTGACGAGCCCGAGCAGCGATTTGTTGAGGAATGAGCCGGCCGAACCGATCACGGACGCGATCGACGCGGTCATCGAACCCGGGGCCGAGACCATAAACGGCTCGGGTGGAGTCGCATTCGGCGCCGCCGCGGCCGGTGTCGAACTTTCGCTCATCGCCGAAACCGCTGCGAAATCCCATAACGGAAACGTCGATGTCGTCAGAGCCGCGAGAATGACGGTTGCAGCGAATCTGACAAGGGCCGGTTTGAGTGAACTGCGAAACGACTTCGATAACATCCTTTTGTCCTCCGACGAACCGTCCCGGCAAGCCGGACGTTCTTGAACGGGGAAACGGAATGACTTAAGATGCGGTCTGCACGGTGCATCTTTGAGACGGTTCCGTTTCAATTGATAAACCAGCTGCCCGGACGATAAAGCCAATTATCGTCCGGGCTTTTCTGATTCAACGGCTCAAACAACAAAACGGCCGAAGCTGCTTTCGCTTTCGGCCGTCATACAAAATTCACTTCGCATCGCGCTCACGCGACGCGCGAAACCTGTGGAAGTTCCTTCATTCAAATTGATTCCGATCGGGTGAGCCATCTCATTCACCTCTTGCGAGTCCTCTACAATATGCGCGGTCGCACGGGAACGCGCCCCCAAATTCGAGTTGTAGCGCCCCGGTCATCCCAAGGCTCATCGGATAGCCATTCGGCGTCTCCGGATTTTGTCGGAACTGAGGTGTTTATCTGTCCATCCCCCGAACAAGGTCAACTACTTTCTCATAATGTATCGATCAGTCCATCTTATCTGCGAAGGCGAATCGGTTGTCGGGCAGGATTTCCGAACCTTTTCCCGCCGGACGAGCATCGGGCGCATCTTGAAACAGGGCAACGCCTACGTCCACCCTTTTAGATTTTGGATTTCGGATTTTGGATTTTGGATTGCCGGGGTTCGACGATCCGTCCGCCGAACCCGAATCGCGTAGCGATGCCTTTTGAACAGGCGAAGGCTCCAAACCATTTCGATTGCTGACCGCTCACGCGTGACATCGGATCAACAACCCGTACGGATCGCTGTTTGATTCCGACCAATCGCAAATCGGCATTCGCAAATCGCAAATGGCTAGCGCGTCTACGAGAAATCGGGGCTTTTGAGAATGAATGTCGAGGGCTTTTTTTGCGGCAGCGAAACGCTGAAGATGCTCTCGCTCGTGCGGACGTTGAGGCGTGTTCCGAGACGGCGCGCGACGGCGAACTTGAGTTCGGTCGGATAATTGATCACCTCACGGCTTCCGAGCGCAAAATTCGTCCCGCCGACCATCACGAATTCTTCGGGAATCTGCTCGCCCTGACCGAGTCGAGCCCAGCAGAATCTGAAATTCGTGCTGAAAAGTTCGGTTCGCACGATCTGGTCGTACTCGTCCGCAAAGACGAAGACGTCCCAATAACCGCGATAATTGATGACGAACGCGCGGCCGCCGGCGACGGTCGTCTCGAAGATCTCGGGCTTTGCGAATCCGGCGTCGGCCGGGAGGCAGAACGTGAAGAACTCCTGCGCGCCAGTGCCCTTAGAGACATAACGCAGAAACGGCGCGTTGACGCGTTTGCCGTAATTGTCCGAGATCCAGCTTTCTTTCCGCTGCCAGCCGCCGTTGTCGCCGAATGTGAACAGGCGCCAGCCGTCTCCTTTGGCCGGGGTCTCGCCGACGCATAAAACACCGCTTTCCGTATCCTCGATCGACGGATTGGTCTCTTTGTTGAAGTGGAAATTCAGCGCGTAATCGTGCGTTCCGGACGTCTCGACGTAATCGCGCATGATCCAGTAGTCGTTCTTGAGATTGAGAATGCTCCGGCGATGCGTCGCCGGTTCGTCGAGCCGTTCGTAACCGTCGTGCGAACCTTCGAAAAAGTCGAACCGTTCCTCGGCGATCCACGAGTGAACCGTCGTATTCGCGCGTGATTTCCACGAGAACTTGCCTCCGGGCTCACTCTGCGAACGATCGTCGATCATCAGCGTGTTGTGCGCCGCCGTCGTCCGGAAATAGTTCCGGAGTTCGGCCGACTCGTGATACGTGTAGGTTCCGGAGTCGACGAGCAGCGTTTTACCGCCGATCGCGGCTTCGATCGCGAGCGCATCCGAATGTCCGTGACCGCCGGAAAGCGCGCCGACCTCGCCGCCGTCGACAAGCAGATAGTTGTCGGTCGGTTCCCAACCGTCACGCATCAGAAAATAGCCGCCGTTCGCGAACGCGCGCGAGGTCTGTCTCGGTCGCGAGGCGTGAAGATTCACAAAAGCGTCGACTCCATCCTCGCCGAGGAGCCAGAGAGTCTCTTCGGTCAGGTCGCGGGCCGTGAACTTGTAGTCGCCTCGATCGAAGAGAACCGCCGCGGTCGCAAGCGATCCACGAAAATCGTTGCTGGCCGAAGAACTGAGCGGCAAGCAACGTCCGCCGTCGTCGTCGCCGATGATCGGCGTCGTGCCGTCGGGTCGCGTTATATGCATCAGATAGCTGAACATCGACTGCACCTTTGTTTCGATGTTCTGCTGCAATTCGTCCTCGCATTGCGTTCCGCTGAGCGCCTGAAGGATCAGAAAATGCGTGTAGAAATCCGCGGTATAGCGTTGATACCAGGTCGATTGTTCGAAATAGACGCCATCCTCCTGAACTTGCCGGTCGAGTTGCGAGACAAGGATCTCCTCACCGAGCGCGCGCCATTTCTCGGCACGTTCGAAAATGCCGAGCTGTGTCCCGAGATAAAACAACCCGAGCGCCTCGCCCGTCAAGTGAGTGTTCGGGCTGTAGTAGGTCGACAGATACTTTTCGAGATGGCGGCCGTGCTGATAGAGAAACTTCAGAGCTTCTTGAAACAATTCGGGCGTCAGACTGTGCGATCCGCGAAAGAAGTGAAAGGACCAGATCCACGAGATCGAACGGAACGCGACCTCGAGGCTGCTCATCCAATTGACGCCGTATCCGGGCGGATTCTGCGCCATCCAGCTTTCAAGATGCCGCGCGAACGTCGCCGCGTAGCGTTCCTCGCCGGTCAGTTGATAGGCAACGCCGAGCGTGAAGAAATGCTGGTGGCGATTGATCTCCCAAATGATCTTCTTGTCGCCCGATTCTTCCGAATCGAGTTCGTCAAACTGCTTCCAGTGTTTGAGCGGAAGATGTTTGCCGGAGACGGGTTCGTAATGCCAGTCGATAGCGGTCCCGAAATCGAGATTGAGATAGCCGAGAAGATCGAACTTGCCTTCGATTATCTTCTCCGCGCGCTCGATGATATGCGCGACCGGCTTTCCGCGGAAATTGTCGCGGAACAATTGCGTCGTCCGCGCGGTATCAAGAAATGACGGGAAGAAACGATCGGCCGACATTTCGAAGAAACGCTCAAAGAGAATCTCCGGTGTGATCTTGCCCTTGCCGAAATGCGCGCGATTAAGAAGCTGGGCGAACTCACGGTCCGAAGGCAGTTTCGCGCCGATTCCGATCTGTTCGGAATAGACGGAGAGGGCCTGCTCGCTCCGTGCACGGAGTTCGGTCCAGCTGCGACCCTTCAATTTTTTGAGCGTATCTATCGGATTGACCATAAATTCAGAACACGCGTCGGACGCGTGACGATTCGATCGTTGATCAGGTTCGTTCCATAGAAACTTCTAAAGCCTTTTGAATTCTAGTTTTTTCCGCGTTCGTTCATAATCGTCTTCAATCGATAATCGCGATGATCGCCCGGTGAACCGCTTTTTCCATCGACCGCCGCCAGCACCATATTCACCGCTTCGCGCGCCGATGCGAAGTAAACCTTATAATCGCCGGACCTTTCGCCGTTTTCAATGATCGATTCAAAGAAAGCGCGTGCGCCGTCGCCGATGCACGCCGACTGGTCGTAATCGAAGAATCCGTGGCAGTAGAGTTTGACGAAGATCCAATCGCTCCGGCCGCGAACCGTGACATTCGCGTTTTTCCAACGCTCGAAACGCGCAAGGTCCATCGGCTGATTCGCGACGAGCGCGCCATCCTCGATTCGCGGAACCGGGATGCCCTTGATCCGTCGGGTCCAGTTAAAAACCAGCGGACCCTGGAAGATCAGCGGAAACTGCAGCGAACGCGCGCCGGTTCCGACCGGCTTTCCGCGTCTGTGCGGCGACTTTTCGTGGAGCGGAAGGCCGCACTCGTAGATCTTGTTGATGACCGGTATCTGAGACTGCTCGGGTGCGGACGGCAGCGTCATATCGGCGTAACAACCGGTCTCATCGAGGATCTCCATTTCGTCATCGACGCCGCAAAACCTTCCTCCGCTTGAGTTTGCGAGCGCGAGATTGCCGTGGACAAAGGCCCAGCGCGGGATTCCATTGCCGTCAAGACGCGAAAGCAAACGATGTTCGTCGGCGAGACAATCCCGAAAATCGGTGAGAACCCGACGCAGATTCGCAGAGTTGTCGGGCGCCGCAACGCCGTGATGCAGATGAATCTCGGTTTCGCCGAGTCCGTCGGCCTGAAGCCCGGCCATCTTCTCGAGGATCACGCGGTCATATTGCTCGGCCGGATAAAAATTCGTGTGCCGAAACTTCGTGCCGTCGGCATCGCGCAACGCTTCGCCCGTGCGGCGTGCCAAGACGTGCCATTCGTCGAGCCGGCGCCGCTGGGCGTCGATATCGAGCGCGCCGTCCGGACTCCACGCCGGTTCGAAATGATTCGCAACGGTAAAAACAATGTGCTTCTTCTCGAACGCCGTGCGCCGCAGGAAGTTCGCCGCGCGCTCGAGCGGATAGCGCGCGAGCCACGGCAGATTCCAGATGAGTTTTTGAGTTAGATCGGACATTTTCAGATCGCAAGTGACACGCCAAGCATGTTCAGCAAGGCAAACGCATTCGCGGCGGATTTGACGACGCGGTACGAAGGCGAAAGCGGATTGTCGTCGTCGAGACGGCCGTCGATCCGCATATTGTTGCGCGCAAACTCTCTTTCAAGAAACGCTTCTGTTTGAAAGATCTCCTTGCCGCGCCAGAATCCGGTTTCAAGTTGCCGCCCGGTCGCCGAATGCCAGAGACTCGCGGTCAAACAGATCAGCGGATATGCGAGCATCTTCGGATCAAGCGACGACAAACGTTCGCGAATCATCGCGAGATAGAATCGCGGCGCGTGGGTCTTCAGCAAAAAGACGCCGTTCGGCTTCAAAACCCGCGCAGTTTCGGCGATCGTATCGCGGTTGTTCATATACGGGAGCGCCACGCGGCAAAGCACGACGTCGAAACTCTCGTCTGCAAACGGCAGGCTCGCGCCGGTCGAACGCACGAATCCGGCGCGCTTTTCACCCGCGAACGTTCCGGCGGTCACCTTCCCGAGTTCCGGCGCGATGTCAATTCCGACGCAAAACGCGCCGGTCCGCTCGAGAAACGGGATCAGCTCCTGTCCCGGCCCGCAACCGAGGTCGAGCACGCGTTGGACGTTCAGTTCGCCGACCGCGTCGACAAGCCGGTATCGCGTCGCCGAGTCTTTGGCGACGAAATTCTTCAGCGCTGCTGTCGCGTGTTCTTCGTAGTTCACAGATGTTTCTATGTTCCTTTGTCGACGTATCGACGATGCCAAAGTTCGAGCATCCACAAGATCCAAAGCGAGTGTGAATGGTCGCGGCGGCCGCGTTCGTGTTCATCGAGCAGCGTTTCGATGTATTTGGCTTCGAAGTATCCGCGCTCGACCGTTTTTCGGGCGCGTAGATCCTCGCGGATCCGGTTCTTCAGTTCGGCGTTGATCCATTCGTTGATCGGCACTCCGAATCCCTGTTTCTCGCGATAGAGTATCTCGTCCGGCACGATTCCTTCCATCGCCTTTTTGAAGATGTATTTCGTCTCGAGCCCTTTCAGTTTGAGTCCGGCCGGGATCTTCTGGACGAGTTCGATCAGTTCGTGGTCAAGGAGCGGCGCCCGGGCTTCGAGCGACGCGGCCATACTCATCCGGTCGACCTTCGTCAAAATATCGGACGGCAGATACGTTTTGCCGTCGAGATAGAGCAAACGGTCGGTCGGATCGCCCGACGAAGGCTTCGACGCATGGTCGCGAAAGATCGCTTCGGCTCCGCCATCGCGTCCGTCGAGATTCGTCCGCATCGACGAAGAATAGAGCGACGGCTTTTTGAGCTTCCCGAAATGCGAGACGCTGTCAATGTATCGGTCGACGGCGTCGAGACTCGTATTGTAGAGAAAATTCCGGCCCTTCGCGCCGGCGGGCAAAGCTTCGCTCAGCGGCCGCAGAAGGCTGCGGCGGACCGACGCGGGGAGTTTTTCGAGTCCGCTCCGCCGTTTGTCGATCGCGTAGCGCGTGTAGCCCGCGAACAGTTCGTCGCCGCCGTCGCCCGTGAGCACGACGGTCACGAATTCGCGTGCCATTTTGGAAACCATGAATGTCGGCAGGGCCGAACTGTCCGCGAACGGCTCGTCAAAATGCCAGACGAGTTGGTCGACGACCTCGACTAGGTCCGGCGTAACGATGAATTCGTGATGCTCGGTGTTGAATCGCTTCGCCGCGACGCGCGCGAACTTGAGCTCGCTGAATGTGTCCTCGTTGAAGCCGATCGAAAACGTCTTGACCGGCGTTTCGGAAAATTCGGACATCAGCGCGACGATCGACGATGAATCGACGCCGCCCGACAGGAACGCCCCGAGCGGAACTTCGGAAACAAGCCTGATCCGGACCGCTTCGCGCAGTTTGTCGCGAACCAGTTCGACATATTCGGCTTCGGTTTTCGCGTCGTCCGTGCCCGAATAATCGAAATCCCAGTACTGATTCGTGGTCACGGAGCCGTTTTGAAACTTCAGGAAATGGCCCGGAAGAAGTTTCCTGACGCCCTTGAAGATGCAGAATTCCTCGGGGACGTAGCCGAAGGTCAAATATGAATCGAGCGCCGCATAGTCGATCTCGCGGTCGATCCCGAATTCGAGCAGGCTCTTGAGTTCGGATCCGAAAACGAGATCGCCGTTCCGCATTAAACTGTAGAAAAGCGGCTTTTTGCCGACGCGGTCGCGGGCGATGAAGAGGCTTTCGTCGCGAAAATCGTAGATCGCGAAGGCGAACATACCGCGCAGGAACTTGACGCAATCTGCGCCGAATTCCTCGTAGGCGTGAACGATCGTTTCCGTGTCCGAATGCGTTTTGAACTTGTGTCCGCGCGCTTCGAGATCCTTTTTAAGATCCCGATAATTGTAGATCTCGCCATTGAAAACGATCGCCAGATTCCCGGAACAATCAAAGATCGGCTGCTGTCCCGATTTGAGATCGATGATCGACAGACGCCTCATCCCGAGCGCCGCGCGGTCCTTGACGATCGTACCCTGCTCGTCCGGCCCGCGGTGCGTGATGACGCGGCACATCGCGTCGAGCAGACGCTCGCGTCCGGCCGTCTCGGCCGCGTCTTTTGAAATGAATCCGGCGATTCCGCACATATCAGATCTGGTTCTCCGCGCCGCGCCCGAAAAACTTGGCTGCGCCCTGCCGTAATCTTACAACAAACGATGCGATCGATTCTTTCTCTTCGTCTTCAATGACGCCCGAATAGCTGGCGGCAGCGAGGTAGATCGGAGCGAAGATACCGAAACAGAGCCCGAGAACGATCGATCCCGACACAAGATCGATGAGGCTGATCTTGGAAAATCCGAAAAAGTCCTGTGCGAGTTCCGCGCCGAAAGCGGCGACGGGCACGGCGCACAGATAATAGAAAGCCCACGTCGCGGCGCCCGCGACAAGGGCGCAGACGGCGGTTTTGCCGACGCCGGCGAGCAGCATCGCATCCGACGCGCGAACGTCGAGCTTGCGGGCGATCATAACCGTCGACGCGATCTTCTCGAGCACCGCCGCGACGACGACGATTCCGATCATTCCCGTCAATTCGAAATGCCGGATGCCGAAATAGAGTGCCGCGACGAGCGCCAACAGAACGAAGACGCGCAGGATCAGCAGAAACCGCCCGAGTTCCTTGAAAGCGCGCACGATCGGATCCGAGATCCAGATATAGATCAGCATGATCGTCAGATTGATCATAAAGATCGGAACGGCGCGTTCGTAGTTTCTGGTGAACAGCGTGACGATGAATGTGTGCGCCGTGATCATCAGAAAGACATAGATCGGCATAAAAAAGAACGCCAGTTTCTGCATCGCGCGCGTCGTCAGACGGATCATCTCGCGTTTCTCGCCGGTCGCCTGGAGCGCGCTCATTCGCGGAATCAGAACCGATGAGACCGATTCCGAAAGCATCATCACGAGCGGAAGCTGAAAACATCCGTAAGCGTAAACGGCATAATCGGCGGCGCTGAAACGATAACCGACGAAATAGTTGTGAATGTCGGTCTGGAGCGTCCAAAGGAGTCCCGCGAACCCGTAAGGCAACGCGTACACGAGCTGTTCGCGGAGAAACGCGAAGTTGAAGCTCGTCCAAAATCGCGGAAATCGCGAGTTGAGATAGACGAGCAGGACGAGCGTTTGGATGATTCCCTGTCCGAGCGCGGCGTAAACGATCGATTCGACGGTCGAAAAGATCATCACGGCGCCGATCATCAACGCCGATTTCGTGACCTGCGCGAGGATTATGAACGTTGTCGCGAGCCTCGGTTCCTGATTCGCGACCGCGACCGTTTCGAGAAACGCTCCGGTGATCCAGAACCAGATAACCAGCCCGACGACCGGCGCGAGACGCGTGATCTCGTCGCTGTGAAACAATCCGCCGATCGAACCGGGAAACAGAAGCAGCGCGACGAACGCGATTCCGCCGACGAGCGCGTTGAAGATCAAGATATTGAAAACCGCGGACGCGCGCTGTTCCGGCGCTCGCGAAAGATAATAGTAAGCGCTCATCCCGACACCGAGCGGCAGGATCCCGGCGGCGTTCATAACGACTTGAAAGATCTGACGATAGACTCCGACGCCGTCCTGGGCGATAAATCGCACGACCAGGAACGGCAGCAAAAAGCTGAAAACAAAGCCGACGACCTTGGCAAACAAGAGCCAGGCGCTTTGTGATTTCAGCGACGGAGTTTTGGCGGTTTCTTCCACGATTTTCGGGCTATCTGTGAAGCGAAATGAAAGAGTGCTCGTCGCTTCGGAGGCGCTTGAAAAGCTGCAGCGCGAGGCGCGGCGAGATCTTTAGCAGCATCATAATGACGGTCAGTTTCGGTTTGCGGTAATAATCGTTGGCCCGGGCGATGTGGCGGCGGGCCTCGGCAAATTCGCCGGCGGTCAAGAAGTACTTTCCTTTTTCGAGTTCGAATTCGGCGCGATATTCGAGCATTTTCTCGTCCCAGGCGCGTTGCTCGGATTCGTTCAGGTCGTATTTTTCGGCGATAACTTCGAGCGCCCGGATGTTGCGCCGCGAGCGCTCGACGTTCGAGCCCGAAAGCCCTTCGGAACGCACCCGATATTTGATCAAAATACGTTTCGAATATCCGATTCGCGCGCCCGCGCGGGCGATCCGGTACCAGAGATCGAAATCCTGCATCCGCGGCAAGCTCGTGTCAAAAAGATTGACGCGTTCGACCCATTCCTTGCGAAGCAACGTTCCGGAAGTGATGACGTTGCAGTCGGCGCTGATCAGGCTCGACGTCGTCACTTCGCCGTTCGAGGGCGATGTTCGCATAAAATTATCGCCGTCGAAGAGCGCTTCGCCGAAGAGCAGCGCGTCGCAATAGACCATATCGAAGCCTTCGCGTGTCGCAAGTTCGATCTGGGATTCGAGATGTTCGGGAAGCCAGATGTCGTCGCCGTCGAGAAACGCGAGCCACTCGCCGCGCGCGAGGCAGATCGCCGAATTCCGCGCCTGCGAGGCGCCGCGATTGTCCTGAACGGCATAGACGATGCGATCGAAAAGCGGTTCGAGTTCTTTCTCCAGTTCGACGGTATCGGGCGATCCGTCATTGACGATGATCGCTTCAAAGTTTGTGAATCTCTGGGCAAACACCGAATCGAGAGTTTCGCGTACGAACCCCGAAATATTGTACGCCGGAATGACGATGCTGACCTTCGGGGAATCGGGAACGAGCGTCCCGACGCGAAGTTCGGTCAGGCGCTCGCGGATGGCAGGGCAATCGACGTATTTTTCTTCGCAGTAAACGTTTGTCGTCATACCGTCTGATTAAAGGTCGAAACCGATTCTCCTTCCTTGTTTTTATCGCGGATCGGCTCCCAGTTCGCGTAGCGCTCGCCACGCAGAAACTTGTAAAGACCGAGTACCGAAGCGAGATTCGCGAGGACAAAATAGTGCGGGATCGCAAAGACGCCGATTCGCGCGCCGGCGCGTTCGAGTCCGAATCCAAGCAGCGCCAGCAGATAGAACGCCGACTGCGCGAGAAACGCGACGTCGTAAATCCAGGATGATCGGATCAAAAATGCGCTCGAGATCAACGCGACGCCGAGAAAAGCCGGAACGGCATAGCGAAGCAATTTGTGCGAGATCAATTCGATCGCGTAAAAGCCGCTTCTGAACGGATTGAGCATTGAACGGTTGCGCCAAAGATCGGTGAACGTCTGCGAGATGACGCGAACGCGCATCTTCATTTCCTTGTCGGTGCGATTGTTCGTTTCCTCGAAACAAATCGCGTTCGGCTCGTAAACCGAACGCAGCCCCTGCTCGTAAACGACCGTGCAGATCAGGAAATCGCTGCACGCTTCGGGGTACATTTCGCGATACGCCGAACGCCGGACGGCGTAAAGACATCCGGAGGCGCCGATCAGCGAACAGGCGCGGCTTTCGGATTCCTTGAGAAACGTTTCGTAATTCCAATAGCTTTTTGCGCCTTTCCCGACGTTCGAACTCGAATCATCGACGTAGACCAGTTTTCCTGCAACGCAGCCGATCGACGGATCGGCGAAATTCGGCAGCAGTTCGCGAAGCACGTTGGGTTGATACTCGGTCGTCGCATCGGAAAAGAGCACGATCTCGCCGGTCGCCTGCTCGACCGCTTTGTTCTGCGTGTATGTCTTCCCTTTGCGGCCTTCCTGACGAAAGACGCGGACGCCCGCGAATTCGCCGGCGATCTGTTCGGTGCGGTCGGTCGAACCGTCCGAGGCGACGAGGATTTCCAGTTTTTCGGCGGGATAGTCGATTCTGAGAGTGTTTTCGAGTTTTGCGCCGATCGCGCCTTCTTCGTTGTAGGCCGTGATGAGAATCGTTACTTTCGGCTCAAAATCGCCGCGTTTCACGGTCTTCGGAACGATCCGGCTGACGAGGTACACGAGGATCGGGTAGCCGACGTAAACGTATACGAGCGCGGCAACCGAAAGCCAAAATAGAATCTGAAAAAGAAAAAACACCTTTCGATTTGGGAATCGGGATTTCGGATTTCGGATCTGCAGACCAATCCGAATTCACCAATCGAGAATCCGAAATCATTCCTCCGTTTCCAACGAATAAACGCGTCTGAACGCTACGGCATAGGCGATCAGGTAATAGATGAACCAATTATACGCGACCGATGCAAAAAAAGATGAAATCATATACGCGACGATGCTCGACTGCAGGCCGACCGCGAGATAGTAGAACCAGCCGTGATCGTCCTTCGCAAAGAGCGTGCGTTCGATCGCTCCGAGTTTGCGGAACGGACTGATCATAAAAACAAGGTACGCTGCGAGTCCGAGCAAACCGAGTTCGGCCGAAACCTGGGTGTATGCGTTGTGCGACACAAGGTTTCGAATTCCGACGATCGGAAAATTGCCGATGCCGATTCCCCAGGGGTTGCGAAGAGTGACGATGATCGAACGTTCGAGCAGTTCTTTGCGTTGGTCGGACGAACCGACGGCGTCGAGTCCCGGAATGAAGATCGAAAGCACGCGAATTCCGAAGTTTCCGGGTGCGAGGAGCAAGGTGAGCGCAGTCGCGATGACACCGACGATCGTCACGTTGAGCCGGTTCTTGCGTCCGAGTTTCCACGCCAGCACGCCCATCGACCCCATTAGCCCAAGGAATCCGCCGCGCGAAAAAGTTATGAAATTAGCGGAGATCATCAGGATCGCGGTCGCGAAATAGACGATCTTCATCACTTTGTTGCGGGTTCCGAGTCCGAGAGCGACTGCGATCGGGATCATCATAATGAGATGCATCGACATCTCGTTCGGATTCTCGAACATCCCGCCGATGACCTCGCCGACGCGATATCCCTCGACCGTCATTTCGCCGCGCATATACATTCCGAGCGCCAGGTAACTGAGGACGACGCCGATCGAAAGCGACAGCCAGATCATCCCGAGAAGCCGCGCGCGCGTGCGGATGACGTTGACCATCACGATAAAGATCAGGACGGCCTTGATGAACGGATCGTTGAAATGTTCCCAGGCCATTCCCGGATCTTTGGCGATCGGCATCGTCAGGATCGAGATCGCGGTCAACGCCAGAATCGCCTTGACCTCGGTCGAAAAGGTCGTGATGTTCCCTTCGGTCGCAAGCTGGGTCGGGATGTAAATGGCAAGTGTCGCAAAAGCGAAGTAGAACGCCGTTGCCGACAGGAATCCCAGTCCGGGGACAAGTTCGTACGGCCGGAAAAGAACCAGTATCGAGAAAAGGTAAAGGCCAATGTAGCTGAGCGTATGGCCGTTGCGCCTCAGCCAATTCTCACCGCCCAGCAAATCGCGGTCGCGGTCGCTGCTTTTGATCTCCTTGCGTCGTTTAACTTGTTCAGCGAAGGGAAGATCTTCGATCGGAGGCGTATCCGAAACGAAAATTTCCGTCTGTTCCGCTTTCTTTTCGTGGGAAGTTTCGAAAAACGGTTCAGACGGAAATTCTTCGGGTGTTGATCTGTAAGGATTGATCAGGCTGCTTGAGTGTTTGGGTTCGTGAGACTGAGGTTTTGAGGAATCAAGAGGTTTGAGCGAGGTTTGTTCAGGTGAGTTTGCTTCGCCCTTTTTACGGAGCGACGCGAGGGATTTGTAATCGGACTCTTTTTTGGAAGACATCAATCGGTCTTTCAACAAACCGCTTCGGGGCAAAACACGGCTGGACGGTGATTTTTTGGGGGACTTTGAACTGAATTTCAGCTGTCATCTTAACACTTTCGGCGAGGATCGCTAATCAGACGCTGACATTCTCGCGCTCGTACGCGATGATGTCGCGGACTTTTTGCTTGAGGGCCTTTTCGAACTGGCGCGCCTCGTTGACGCCGTTGAAGGCGAGTGACTGCAGGTTCGACTCGATGCGTTTGCGATAATCGGAAACGAGCGAGTCGGAAACTCCGAGCATTTCGGCGACCTCGAGCTGCGTTCCGCCGTTGCTCGTCAGATAGCAGTGCCAGAGAACGTTGATCATCCGGTCGTACTGTTTTGTCTTGCCGCGGACGCTTTTGTTGAGGTTCTGCAGGAATCCATCGACGAATTCGGTGGCCAGCGATTCGCCTTCGAGCCGAAGAAAGTTCTGCTCCGGATTTTCACGCGTGTCGGCGTGTTCGTATTCGTAGTGATTGTCTTCGTCGTCGTTGCCGCTGCCGCCGATCGGGACGAGATAGATGTCCATCACCGGCAGTCGCGACATCACAAACGACCGGAGCGAGCGGACATCGACCGGTGAATCGACCGCTTTGAGGACGCGGATGATAAGTTTTTCGAGATCGACGTTGCTGATGACGATCTGCGCATCGCCCGTGCAGCCGACCATCCGCGTGTCGCGGCTTTGAAATGAAACTACTTTGACGCGCTGCTCCATTTCCTGGACGTTGCGGCGCGTTTTCGCGTCCGGCCAGTCCGAAAGTCCGTATGTCCGATCGGCGAGCCGGCGGTGTAGATCCGGATTTCCGATGTTGTCAAAGCGTTTGAAGGTCTTGCTTGACTGGATAAGGGTCGAAATCCTGCGCGCGAGCCGATAGCTTTCGGGATAGCGCTTTCTGAGTTCGGCCGTCAGGAGATTGGTCAGTTCGATCTGGCTGATCTCGGCTTCGATCTCGGCATCGGTCATTTCCGTGTCGAGATAATGCTGAAAGCGCTCCTTGCCGAGCAGCGCAACGAAGAGTTCCTGTGTTAAGTCCGTATAAGCATTATACTTACCTTCTTCAACCAGAAATCCGGCGGTCTTCGAGGCCCTGACCAACGGATGAGACGAAACGATGCGGTGCAGTTCGGCCCAGATCTGGTTGACGTCCGAGCTTTTGAGGCTCTCGGTCCATTTCCCGATCTTTATCTGCCGGTTTTGAATCGCCCTTGGAAGGCGTTCCTGCTTTTTGATTGCGCTCATAAGATACTGTCCGTTTGATGTTTTTCTTGTGCTTTTTGGGTAGAAACGACCCGCCCCGCTCCGTGCGCGGCTCTCTTCCCGATCGAGAAACGCGACGTCATCAGACTATTCAAAGTGCTTGTTTGAGTAGGGTAGAATTTTTGAAATCGACCGCCGAGCTTTGCAGTTGATTTGGCAGGTAGCGCCGGTTACGTTCCGTGCCGAGCGACTACAATTAAGATGTTAACAATAATTCCGGAATTGGGCAACACTTTTTTGTTTCTTTTTTCATTGTTGAACAAACCTATTAAGCCCTTTCAAAACGCATGTTTGCAGATTTTGAAAACAGCCGGAGCCATAATAATCGTGATTTTCCACGATATCTTTTGGAAGGCGGCGGGCATTGCGGATTTATTTTTGTGTAACGCAAATTGATAATTCCGGCGGGCGCCGAGCGTCTCTTACGTGCCGGACGAGGAAACTGCGCCAAGACTATCTTTCAGGTTGATCAGAAATGACCGTATTTCGCAAAAACGCAAATTGCCCGACATCGGAGAAACTGCTCGCGTTCCAAACCGGCGAGATCCCGCCGCGTGACCGCGACAAGATCGAGGTCCATCTACGGTTCTGCGATTTTTGCACGGCTGAGATCGATCTGTATTCCCATTATCCTCAGACCGAAGAACTCGTCGAAGGCGCCGAGATTCCCGCGCCTCTACGCGAATTGGCGGAAGCTCTGCTCGGCAAACGCCGCCGCGACGTGCTCGAAAGAATGTTTGTTGAAGAAAGAAGATAGTCGTTAGGCGCCACCGGTTATTCGCCGCATCAGTTTTCCCACATATTCATCCGCCATATCGTGCATTTGTTCGAGTTCCACGGCGATTTTGCGCGGTTGACGAAGAGTGTCTGTCCTTGCCGAAGCCGCGTCGCGCGGATTGAGCTGACGCGATAACCGACCGAAATGATGGCGTCGAGATTGCAGAAATCAACCTCGCACGCGATCTGCCGGTTGCCCTCTTGTTGAACTATCCGGAATTTCCGGATGGTTGCTTCCGGCGAGAGTTCATTTTGCGAATAGATGTTTTTGAGGTGCTCGTTGACTGTTCTGACGTCGACACCAAACAAACTGCCCATCAGCTTCTGAGAAAGCCAGATCGTCTCGTCCTCAAAACGGGCTTCGATGCTCGCGTCGCCGGCATTAGCGGTGAACATCAGGAATTCGGTTGTGCTGTTGCGGATTCGTTTCCGCGTCGGATCATCCATTTCAAACTTCCTCCGCAACCCACATCCGCTTATTGAATTCCTCCTCGATCAGGCCGACGTTCCAGAATTCGCCGTCGGGTTGGGCGGCATAGTAGATCTCCCGAGTCAGATTATCCGGGACGCGAGTGTTTGAGGTCGGCAGTCCCGATTGCGCCCCAGGTCACGATTAAACGCGTAACTCCTATGAATGGAGCGGGCTTAGACAAAATCGCTGGCCGCCTGAAGGCGGAACTCCAAGCGGGACTACAGGCGGGACTACAGGCGGGCAGGGATGCCCGCGCTCCTTTAGCTGCCGCAGATGTCGTCGATGGCTTCTTCGTATTTTTCGTCGATGACGCTGCGCTTGATCTTGAGTGTCGGAGTCATTTCGCCGCGGTCGATCGAGAACTCGCGCGGAAGAAGGTAGACGCGTTTGACCCGCTCGTAATCGCTCAGTTCGCGGGTCAGTTCGATCGCTTCTCTCTGGACCCGTTTGACGACATACGGATTGTCGCAAAGTTCTTCGCGGCTGCCGTTGGTCGTGATGCCTTCGTCGGCGAGCGTCTGTTTCAAAGTGTCCCAGTCCGGCACGATAAGCGCGCCGACCTGTTTGCGGCCGGAACCGACGACCACCGGCTGGCCGATCAGCGGCGACTGTTTCAAAAGGCTTTCGACCTGAAGCGGAGCGACGTACTTGCCGTTTGAGAGTTTGAAAAGATCTTTCAAGCGATCCGTAATATAGAAATGGCCGTCCTCATCCTGATAACCGACGTCGCCGGTGTGATACCAGCCGTCTTCATCGATGACCTTGGCCGTTTCTTCTGGCTTGTTGTAATAGCCCTGCATCACGTTCTTGCCGCGAACCAGAACCTCGCCGTCCTTTTCTGCGATCGACATCTCGATCCCTTCGAACGGCACGCCGATCGAGCCGACCTTGTTGTTTTCGGGACGATTTGCGCAGGTGACGCAGGCTTCGGTCATTCCGTAACCCTGGAGGATCGGGATCCCGGCCGCCCAGAATGCGTACGAGAGTTTTTTCGATAACGGCGCGCCGCCCGAAACAAAGAACCGCAACGAACCGCCGACACCGTCGCGCCATTTCGAAAAGACGAGTTTGCTCGCGAGCGCGTGCTTTGCGGCAAGCACCGGAGAAATGGATTTATGCTTGTCCTTCGCCGCCCAATACTCCTGACCGACGTCGAGCGCCCACTCGAAAAGCTGGGTTTTCCAACCGCCGGCGGCCTTTCCTTTCTTTACGATCTTGTGATAGACCTGCTCGAAAAGCCGCGGTACGGCAGTCATTATCGTCGGTTTGACTTCCTGCAGATGACCGGCAAGCTGATCGAAAGCCGCGCAATAATGCACCGAAACGCCGTTGGCGCAAAGGACATAGAAGACCGTTCGTTCAAAAATGTGCGATAACGGCAGAACCGCGAGCGAACGGTCCGCTTTCGAGATCGGCAAGCCTTGGGAGATGGCGACGATGTTTGAGACGAAATTCTCGTGCGTCAGCATCACGCCTTTCGGTTCGCCCGTCGTCCCCGAAGTATAGATGATCGTCGCCAGATCTTCGGTTTTGACCTCCGCCAGAAAACGCTCGAAACTTTGCGAATCGATCTTCTCTGCTTCGACGCCTCGTTTTTCGATGTCCGACAAGAGAATCGCACGATTGTCGCTTTCGGGCAGCGGTTCGTCGTCGAAAAACACGATCTTTTCGAGCCGTTCGACGCTCTGCGCCGCGCGCTCTGCGTGCTTCCAGAGTTTCCTGCCCGAGATAAAGAGCATTTTCGCGCCCGAATCTTCAAGGATGTAACGGATCTGTTCGACGGCCTGCGTCGTGTAGATCGGAACGTTGACCGCCCGCAACGACAGAAGCGCGATATCGACGATCGACCATTCCGGACGATTCTCCGAGATGATCGCGATCTTGTCTCCGGCCCTGACGCCGAGTTCCGCCAATCCGCGGGCGACGTTCTTGATCTTATCGATCACCTCTGAGCCCGACAGATGCTCCCAAACGTCGTTGAGTTTGAAACTGAGCGCGTCCGGCTTGGCGTTGCGGCGAAAAGACTCCAGACAAAAATGCGGGATCGTCTGCGGCAGGTTCTCAAACCCGATCATATTTGCGTTAATCATCGTTCGGTAGATTCTATTAAATTAAGGGCTGATTCGGCAAAGAATCGATAATAGCATTTTTGGAGGAATTGCCGTAATGGGCAAGAAGGCGCAGCCGACCGGGTCGGAGTTAGTATCCGAACCCGTCCCTTAGGAGTGCGGAGTTCGAAAAGTCCGGGGATATCCGGTCTTTGTCAGTTTGGTCGTTTACTTTCAGATGAGTCCGGCCTGCTCGGCGCGGCGAACGGCTTCGAGCCGGGTGTGGGCGTCGAGCTTCTTGAAGATGTGCTGAATGTGATTGTTGACGGTTGTCCGGCTGATGAATAGTTCCTTCGCGATCTCGGCCGATTTGACCCCACGTGCTAGAAAGCGCAGGATCTCGATCTGACGTGTCGAAAGGTCGACAAGAGTCGTCGGCGTCCGCTTTGTTGAACGCAGCGCATCGATGTGGACCAGCGGAAGATCGGTCTCGTTGACCACAAAGTCCCGCATAAGAAGTTCGAATCGTTTGTGAAGATCGGCGGGACGCGCGATATGGATCGTGTGCGGCGCGACCGATCTCGATTCTTCGACTATCAGCACCGAAACGTTGCACCATTGAGGCCTGCCGTTCGTCCTCACCTGGATATCATAGCTCTTCAGCGGTTGACGATTCCGTGCCATCTGCCGGATCGTGCAGCTCTCGCCGCAATCGCGCCCGCATTCGTCGACACCGTGGAGAACTTCGCTGCACGTGCGGCCAAACGCGTCGGTCCCGCAAACGCCGAACAGTTCCTCGGCCGCCTTGTTCCACGCCGTGATCAAACCGTTCGGATCGAGAGCGAACGCCGCGTCCGCGGTGCCGTCGACCAGCTTTCTAATTTCGTCGAGTCTCATTGGTCAGATTAACCAAAAAAATGATGCGGAATGATTATTGTCCAACCCGCGCCTGAAAGGCAAATATTAATGCGGAGAAAAAAATCCGCATTCGAGGCATTCGCTGATGATCATCTCAAAGGCTACGGGATACGGCATCAGAGCGTTGGCTTATTTGGCAAGCCAGACGGACTTAAGGCTTTGCGGCCTCAACGAGATCGCGGTGAGCGAGAATATCCCGCCGGTCTATCTGAGAAAACTGCTCGGCGAACTTCGAAGGCATCGGATCGTTGAATCGGTCAAGGGCGTTCACGGCGGTTATCTGCTCGCCCGGCAACCTCAAAACATTACTTTGTGGGATGTTTTTACTCTGCTCGACCACGATCCGTACCTCGATGAATGCCTGCTTTGCGGTTCTCGCGACGAGAATCCGAAATGCGCGTTTTGCAAGGAATGGAAGCGGATTCGCGACGATCTGATCGGATTGTTCAAGACGAAAACGATCGCCGATTACGCGCTGGAATCACGGACGATCGATTTCTATCGTTGATTCCTTGTGAAAAGTTTCTCAGGCCCCGGGGCCTTGAACGAGTTTCAAAACACGAAGTTAAGAAGTTTAGGCGCGCTCCCCCCGAATCCGTGTCCGCGAGTCAATTTTTATGACCTTAACCTGGATCGCGATCATTGCCAGCCTGCTGATGGGCGCCGGAGCCGCATTGATCTTCATCTTTGCCGCGAAGAAGGACTATTTTCGCGATATCGAAGACGCGAAATATCAGGTTTTCTGGTCGGATGTCGAAGAATTGGTAAACGAAGTTGAGGAGGACGACAAAAATGAGCGACAAGCATAACGCTCAAGAGGAGTCGAGCGAACCCATTTCGAGGCGCAAGGTTTTGGCCTGGCTGACAAGTATGGGGTTGCTCGGATCCGGCATCGTGACGGTTTTTTCGAACCTTGTGTTCATCAAACCGCGGGCGACGTACGGTCAGCCGACAAGATTCAGCATCGGCACGCCCGACGAATATCCGCCCGGAACGCGCATCGCGCTCGGCGACCAGAAAGTTGCGATCGTCCGCGAAGGCAACAAAATGGCGGCGATCTCGATCACCTGCACGCATCTCGGATGCATCGTCGGCGTGGCTGAAACCGGATTTGCCTGTCCGTGTCACGGATCAAGGTTCGATCAGGACGGGAACGTGACGGGCGGCCCGGCGCCGAAAGCGCTGCCGTGGTACGAAGTGTCGATGGCGCCGAACGGCGAGCTGGAAGTGGACAAAGGCAAGGAAATCACCGCCGGCAAATGGTTCGCGGTCTAAACGGTAAGCCGTGAGCGGTCGGCCGTGAGCACTCATTTCCTGCAAAGAAGTTCTGCTCACTGCAAACCGCTTGCTGCTCACCGACTCAAATATATGAGCGAGAAAAAGAAAAGTATCTTAAGTTCTGTCACTGACATGCCGGCCGCGATCTGGTCGTCCGTCTTCAGAAACAATCTGCCGTATACCGATCTGGGGAGATCAAAGACGAGCTTCAACAACTTCTTTCTCCACATTCATCCGGTAAAGGTGCACAAACACACTCTGAAACCGTGGTTTACGATGGGACTCGGGCTGATCAGCCTGTTTTTGTTTCTGATACTCGTCGTCACCGGCATACTGCTGATGTTCTATTACGTGCCGTCGACGACGCAGGCGTACGACCGCATGCTCGACTTGCGCGGTTCCGTCGCGTTCGGCGTGTTTCTGCGCAATATGCATCGCTGGTCGGCGCACGGAATGGTGGCGGCCGTCTTTCTGCATATGTGCCGCGTGTTCTTTACGGGTTCGTACAAGAAGCCGCGCGAGTTCAACTGGGTGCTCGGCGTCGTTCTGTTCCTGCTGACGCTGTTCCTGAGTTTTACCGGTTATCTGCTGCCGTGGGACCAGCTCGCTTTCTGGGCGATCACGGTCGGCACCGCGATCGCCGGCTACGCGCCGGTTTTCGGGGAAGAGATCCGGTTCTTATTGCTTGGCGACACGACAGTCGGACAGGAAGCGTTGCTTCGCTTTTACGTCCTGCACGTCGCGGTGCTGCCGGTCGTGATGGTCTTGCTCATCGCGATCCATTTCTGGCGCATTCGCAAGGACGGTGGCCTTTCCCGTCCCGAAGATGCGGATATCGTTGAAACTTCAGCGGTTACGGCTCCGGCGGAACCTTCGCCGACGGAAGGAATCAACGTCATCGAGAAGAAACGTTACGGAATTCAGGGACTCGTCCGCGGACCGTTCGCCAAAGTCGGCAACGTGCCCGACAATTCGGTCTTCAGCTATCCCAATTTGCTGCTCGCGGAGCTCTTTGTTTTCATTCTCACGGTTCTCGGCGTTCTGGTGGTCTCGGCGTTCTTCGACGCGCCGCTCGAAGAAGCGGTCAACGTCCTTCATCCGCCGAATCCGGCGAAGGCGCCTTGGTACTTCCTCGGACTTCAGGAAATGGTCAGCTATTCAGCGTTCTGGGGCGGTGTCGGAATTCCGGCGATCGAGGTGCTGATACTGCTCCTCGTGCCTTATTTCGACCGCGGCCAAAAAGGCATCGGCCGGTGGTTCGCGAAGGAAAGGTTGCTGGCGAACACGCTGTTTATGACTTTCGTCGTCGTGAACATCGTGCTGATCATCATCGGAACGTTTTTCAGGGGTCAGAACTGGGAGTTTGTGTCGCCGTTCTAGGGCGAAGAGGGTTGATGATATGAAAATGCGATTATCACTGGCAATTGCAAGTTTGGCGATCCTCGTGGTTCACGGATTCGTCTTCTACCAACAGTTCTTCCATAAATGGGAAAACTACCAGACCTCCTATTTCGATCAGGCTCGGACGCTGGCAAAAACGGATGCCGAACGCGAGGCGCTCGCGGCGAGAAAGCCGAAGATCGAACAGATCATCGTGACGCAGTTCGGCAACACGCGCGTCGACCGCTGCACAACGTGTCACATCGGCTCGGACGACCCGCGTTTCAAAGACGCGCCGCATCCCTACAAGGCGCACCCGTATTCGGAAGCGCTCGGCGACAAGGAAGTCGGCGGCAAATGGGAGCGACGCCACAAGTTTTCGGACATTGGATGCACGGTCTGTCACGACGGCCAGGGACGCGGTCTGCAGGAGTTCTATGCCCACGGCGAGGATGAGTTCTGGACCGAACCGATGCTCGGCTATGTCGCGCAGGAAAACTGGAAGCCCGAATACAAGGAAAAGCTGAAGGGCAAGGAGTTTATGGAGGCCAACTGCGCGCAGTGCCATACCGAAAAGAACTTCAAATCGACGCCGACGGTCAACAAGGGTCGCGAACTGTTCCTTACCAAGAACTGTTATGGTTGTCACCGCATCGAGGGAATCTCGAACGGAACGCTCGGTCCGGACCTTACGGACGTCGGCAAGAAATGGAATCTCAACTACCTTCACGAATCGGTCGTCGATCCGCGGGCCAACAGCGCGACTTCGTTTATGCCGCGCTTCAACGTGACCGACGACGAGGTCAAAGCGCTCGTCGTCTTCCTTAAGAGCCGCCGCGGATTCAACTACGCGGAAACGACGCTCGACCGCTATCGCGCGACGCTGAACAAGTCGCAGCCGGCGCAGCAGTCGTCGCCCGCTCCGAACGGGACCGCGACGACAACGCAGATCGCCGCCGATTCGCTGAAGTTTGGCGAACAGTTGGTCAACGAAAAGGCGTGCGCGGCGTGCCACAAGATCGGCGACAAGGACGGCGCGATTGCTCCTGACCTCTCTTTCGAGGGATTGCTGAAGGACGACAAATGGATCGTCGCCCACTTCAAGGATCCCCGCGCGTTGGTTCCCGATTCGATAATGCCGACGTTCGGTTTCACCGATCCTGAATTTCAGGCGATGAGCGCATATCTCGTTTCTCTAAACAAACCGCCGCCGATCGGAAACGCACAGGAGACATATCAAAACCTTTGTATGCGCTGCCACGGCGACAAGGGCGACGGCCACGGAATGATCGCGACCTACCTCGATCCGTACCCGCGCGACTTCACGAACGTCGGATTTATGAACAGCAAACCGGAGGACCGGTTAGTCAGTTCGATCAAAAACGGCGTCGGCGGCACCTCGATGCCGGCCTGGGGAAAGGTTTTGAACGACGAGCAGATCAAAGGCGTTCTCGCCTATATCAACGAGAATTTTACCAAGGAGAAACGCTCCGAGATCAAGGCCCGGAACGTTCCCGATCAAAATCCGGTGCCGATGTCGGCCGAATCCGTCGCCCGCGGGGAAGGCATTTATGTGCAGCGCTGTACCGGATGTCACGGCCGCAAAGCCGACGGTAAGGGCGCGAACTCGCTGGACATCCTGCCGCGTCCGCGCAATTTGCTGAATTTTACGTTCGTCAATCAATCGACCGACCGCCGTTTGTTCGAATCGATAATGTACGGCGTTCAGGGGACGGCGATGCCGCCGTGGATCGACTACGGGCTGACCAACAACGATGTCGGCGATCTCGTGAATTACATCAGAAGCTTGAATCAAGGCAAGAAGGACGCAGGGGCAATGAGCCTGCTGGTTAAAGGACATTGACATTTTGGATTTTCGATTTTGGATTTTGGATTTCTTGGATTTTGACTCGGGATTCGGTCTCTTTGATTGAAATCCAAAATCCGAAATCCGAAATCCGAAATCGACTTTGGAGAACTTATGCAAAAAGAAGAAACAATTGACGCCCGCGAGATTCCGGTCTCAGCGGCGGCAAAGAACACGGAATCGATTCACGAAGATCTGACCGCGAAGCTGTTTTTGCTCAGTTCGGTCACTTATTTCGTGATCGTCGGAGTCGTTGCGCTCGTGATCGCGGCGAAATTCGTGATGCCGACGTTCCTCGGGACGATCCCGCAACTTACATACGGACGTATGCGGCCGCTGCACGTTAACGGAATGTTGTTCGGCTGGCTGCTGGCGTGCGATATGGCGCTGATGTACTACGTCGTTCCGCGGCTTTGCGGCGTCAAGCTCTGGAGCGAAAAACTCGGGCTCGCGACCGGAGCGCTCTGGAACCTGATCATACTGAGCGCCGTTGTCTCCTTCGTAATGGGCTGGAATCAGGGTTGGGAATACGCCGAACTTCCGATGCCGCTCGACGTTGGCGTCGTCGTCGCATGGATCATGTTCGGCGCGAACATCTTTTTGACGATCGCGAACCGCAAATACAAGGCGATGTACGTCACGCTCTGGTATGCGATGGGAACGATCGTCTGGACGGCTTTCGTCTATCTCACCGGCAATTTCGCGACGCTCTTCACGACCGGAGTCAATCAGGCGAACCTGAACTGGATGTACGTTCACAACGCCGTCGGCCTTATCTTCACACCGGTCGGACTCGCGATCGCCTACTACTTCATCCCGAAAGCTTCGAACACGCCGCTTTACAGCCATAAGCTCTCGATGATCGGTTTTTGGTCGCTGGCCTTCGTCTATGTCTGGACCGGCGCGCACCATATGATCCACGGACCGATATCGCAATGGCTGCAAACGATCACCGTCGTTTTCTCGGTAATGCTCCTGATCCCGGTCTGGGCGGCGGTCTACAATTTCTTCGCAACGATGAAGGGCCAATGGCACCAGCTCCGCGACAACGTCGCGCTCAAATTCCTGATGTCGGGTGTCGTCTTTTACTTGCTGACGTGTTTTCAGGGACCGATGCACAGTCTTCACGTCGTCAACGCGATCGTTTCCAAGACCGACTGGATCCCGGGTCACGCGCATATGGCGGTGCTCGGAGCCTTTTCGTTCTTCGCCATCGCCGGAACTTATTATATGGTTCCGCGAGTTTTCAAGACGGAACTCTACTCAAATGCGCTTGCGAACTGGAGTTTCTGGCTGCTGCTGATCGGCGGACTCGGGTTCTTCGTGACGCTGTGGCTCGGCGGATTCTGGCAGGGCTGGCAGTGGAACAATCCGGCAATTCCATTCATCGACACAGTTGTCGCTTTGAAACCGGTCTGGTCGGTCCGGCTCGCTTCGGGCTTCCTGATGTTCGGCGGTATCGTCGCCTTCGCCTACAACATCTTGGCGACCGTGCTCGGCGCGAAAGGATCGGGTATTGAAACACAAACCGCGACGGCTTCGGCTTAATGATCGCATTTGGAGGAAACTATGTTACAGAAAGCTGATTATGACGCTGCATTCTTCGTCGCCGCCGCGCTCGTCCTTTTCTTCATCGGCGGACTCTTGACGACGGTCGTCCCGCCGCTGATTGACGCGAGCTGGTCGAAACCGTTCGAAAACACCGATCCGGCCAACGGCCCGACGGGAAAACTTCGCAAGCTTACGGAGCAGGAACTCGCGGGACGCGCGATCTATGTCCGGGAAGGCTGCTGGTACTGCCATACGCAACAGACCAGAACGCTTCTGGCCGACACGAAACGGTCGGGCTGGCGCGGGGTTGACGCGCCGATCTCGACACCGGACGAATTCGTTTACGACAATCCGCATCTGTTCGGCACGAAACGGACCGGTCCGGACCTATCGCGCGTCGGCGGAAAGTACAACGATCAATGGCATCGCGCGCATTTTCGTAATCCGGCCGATCTCGTTCCGGGTTCGATAATGCCGCCGTTCCCCTGGATCGCGAACGACGAAAAGGAATTCAAGTCGCTCGTCGCATATATGCAGACGCTCGGCCGTGCCAAGGACTGGCGGCCGGACAATGATTATGAGAAGTAAGCGGGAAGCAGTAAGCGGTGAGCAGAAGAAACTGTTCATTGCTTTCTGCTCACCGCTCCCGGCTCACTGATTACTCTTATGGACTACACATATCCAAGCGTTTACTTCGCGTATTTCTTTTTCTTCATCGTCGCCGCGGGTGCTCTCTATTTCTTCTTTCGGAGCTATCGCGACGGTTACTGGGGAAAAGACGCTGAGGACGTGAAATATCGAATGCTCGAAGACGATGATCTCGGAGGCGAAAATGGACGAAAACAAAGAGAACAATGAACTGAAAGAATACGCGGACGGTTGGATAACCGAACGCAAAGGCACCGACGCGCCGGTTTTCCTGAAAGCGGCGTTCGTGATCATTCCGCTCGGAGCGCTGACCTATTTCTTCGTTTATATGAACGGCGAGACGTTTCACTCGGATCGCGGGCCACTGGTCCAGGCGTTCAACAAGGCAACCGGAACAGCCAACGGGTTTATGTATTTCGTCGGCGCTTTGATCGTTATTTACGCGATCATTTTGGTCGCGTTCGCGTTCAAGAAATTCAAGGACTGAGGTCATTTGCGATTTTCAATTTGCGATTTGCGATCGTTGCATTGCTTGGCTCTGATTGATCGCCGAGGATTCATCGATCGCGAATCGCGGACCGGAATCTCAATCGAAAATTGCAAATCGGAAATCGAAAATGAATAACGATACTCTGAATTTTGAAGTCGCTGACCAAAAGGACGCCGATTACTGGATGAAAATGGTCAAGTGCCAGGATGCGTGCCCGGTTCACACGGACGCTTGCGGGTACGTAACCGCGATCGCCGAGGGCCGCGATCTTGACGCTTACAAGATCGCGCGCGCGACGAACCCGTTCGCATCCATTTGCGGACGCGTCTGCGGCGCCCCGTGCGAGGCGAACTGCCGCCGCGGGTCGCTCGACACGCCGATCACGATTCGCGCGCTGAAGCGCTTCGTCAACGAGAAATACGGCCCGGAATCCGGCGACTTCACCTACTATCGCGAAGGCTGCAACACGAAAATGCTGCCGCCTGAACAAGGCGAAGGCGAGTCGGTCGCCATTGTCGGCGCCGGCGTCGCCGGACTGACCGTCGCCCACGATCTCGTCCAACTCGGATACAAAGTAACCGTCTTCGAAGCTTACGACGAACCGGGCGGAATGCTGACGGCAGGTGTGCCGATCTATCGACTGCCGCGCGAACTCGTTCGGGCCGAAATCGATGCCATCCTCTCGGTGGGCGTCGAACTGAAATGCAATCAGCGTCTCGGGCGGGATTTCACCATCGACGGATTGCGAAAGGACGGCTACAAGGCGATCTTTCTCGGCATTGGACTCCAGAAAGGCCGAAAGATTCCGATTGGCGGCGCGGATCTGCCGCAGGTCTTTGACGGACTCGATTTTTTGCGCGCCTTCAACGAAGGCAAGCCGATGGAACTCGGGCGACGGATCGTCGTCATCGGTGGCGGAAACGTCGCTTTCGACGTCGCGCGTTCGGCGGTCCGGCCCTTAAAGGTTCCGATGGCCGACGCCGCTTCGGATATGGAACGCACGGAACGTATCGCCTACGATGTCGCGCGTTCCGCGCTCCGTTTGAGCGGCGACAAGGAAGTTCACATTGTCTGCCTCGAAAAACGAAGTGAGATGCCGGCCGACGAGATCGAGATCGACGAAGGCGAAGAAGAAGGAATCAAACTGCACGCCGAACGCGGCCCGCGGCTGATCCTTGACGAAGAAGGCTATGTCACCGGTCTGCGCACCGTAAAATGCCTGTCGGTCTTCGATGAAAACGGCCGCTTCAGCCCTGTGTACGACGAGGATTACGTCGAGGACATTCCGGCCGACACGATAATGTTCGCCATCGGGCAGCAATCAGATCTCAGTTTCTTGCAGCCCGCCGACGGAGTCGATGTCGAAAACGGTTTGATCAAGGTCGATCCCGACACGTATCAAACGACCGCGCCCGATGTTTTCGCGTGCGGCGACGTCGCCCACGGGCCCCGGCTTTTCATCCACGCAATCGCCTCGGCGCAGATCGCCGCGCGATCGATGCACGATTATCTTCGCGGCACGCGAACCGACGTCGTTGTCCGCAAAAATTGGTCGCCGGCGAACTACACGATGGTCGAAGGCTGGGATCAATTGCGGCGCAAACTTCCGCCGGCGCTTGATAGCGAGAAACGCGCGTCTTCGAACGAGATCGTCGAGATCAACTACAGCGAATCCGAAGCCCGAAAACAAGCGTCCCGTTGCCTGAGGTGCAACGTCAACACCGTTTTCGACACCTCGATTTGCATCGCCTGCAACGGCTGCGTCGACGTTTGTCCGGAGAATCTGATCAAACTCGTCGGGCTCAATCAGGTGCGTTCGGATCGCGGCCTGATGCAGATCGCTTCCCATTCGCTCGGCATAACCGAAGCGGATCTCGCGGTTTACACCAACGAGGAGTTGGCTGAACTCGGCGGGATTATGATCAAGGACGAATCGACTTGTATTCGCTGTGCGATGTGCGCGTCGCGTTGTCCGACGCACGCCATCGAAATGAAGCAGTTCAACTACAAGCGGGAATGCGTGACAATTCACGCTCGGAATCCGAAGATCAAGTACAACAGTGCATAGTTGATAGTGCATAGCGGCTCGGCCGTCACATTCTGCACTCTGCACTCTGCACTTTGCACTGTGCAGACTGCGAAGTTTTTCGCAGTTATGCGGTCCGATTACAATGAACGTTTGGGAGCTTTACGTTATTTTCGCGCTCGGGTTGGTCAGCAGTCTGCACTGTGTTTCGATGTGCGGGCCGATCGTTTTATCCTATAGCCTGCCGCTCGGATCAAAGCGATTCCCGGAACAGATTCTGGCGCATCTGTTGTACAACGCCGGCCGGATCCTGACATATGCACTGCTCGGAGCGCTGGCCGGACTCGCCGGCGGAACCGTCGGGTTTGTTGGTCAATTGGCCGGAATTGAGAACGTCGCGGCGATCGTCGCGGGCGGCCTAATGGTCATCGCCGGCGTCATAATGCTCGACCTGATCCCAAGCAAAAGGCTCCAAAAGCTCAATCCGTTGCTCTATACCTCGCGTCTGTTGCGTCCGCTATCAAAACTCTTTTCGTCGACCGCCATCGGCAGCAAATTCCCGCTCGGTATAATGCTCGGATTCCTTCCCTGCGGACTTATTTATGCCGCCTTGTTGAAATCGCTGGCAACAGGCACGGCGTTTGCAGGAGCTGTTACTATGATGGCATTCGGACTCGGAACCGCAGCCTCGCTCCTTGGCATCGGAATCTTCTCTTCGGCCTTCAGCATCAAACTCAGCCGTTGGGGAAGCCGATTCGCTGCCGTGAGCGTTCTTCTTTTGGGACTGTTTATGGTTTCGCGCGGCGTGATGCCGATGATGAAGGCGCCGGTCGCGAATGAAGAAGTTCCGGCCTGCCATCGCTGATTTCCTTGATTTAGCTTGGAGCGCCGCCTGAAGGCGGAACTCCGAACTTGGGCCGCCTGAAGGCGGAACTCCGAACTTTATGTTAGTCGATACAGAAGCGCCGAAGGTCAGGAAGAAACTTCCGGTAGTCAACAAGAACTTCCAACTCGAAAAATACAACTGGCATCGCGTCCGGCGGATCGTCCATCTGTTGTGCTTTCTCGTTTTCGTCTCGCTTCCCTTTTTCAATGTGATGCGGTTCGACATTCCAAGGCAGCGCTTCTACATCTTCGGAAACGAGTTATGGATCAACGAATTCGGTATCATTTTCTTCTCGATGCTCTTTCTGATGTTTGTCGTCGCGGCGATCTCGATGCTCTACGGGCGCGTCTATTGCGGTTATCTTTGCCCGCAAATGATCTTCAGCGAAGCCTCGATCAACCTCGAAGAACGCGTCAGGACATTCATTAACAAGCACTTCGCGAAGCGGTCGCAAAACGTGCGCGCGTGGATGGGTCGAATCGCGGTCTACACCGTGCTCGGACTCGGGTCGGTCTTTCTGGCGTTCGTATTCATCGCATATTTCGTCGAGCCGCGTGATCTTTTCGGCCGTTTGATTTCGCTCGACCTCGTGACCGCCGGCGGCTTTGCCGGCGCGGTCGTGACACTGATCACTTTTGCCGATTTTGCGTTTCTCAGGCAGAAGTTTTGCACTACGGTCTGCCCTTACGGCTATCTTCAGGGGATCCTCGGCGACAACCACACGCTCGTCGTTCAATATCGCGATCCGGAACAGATCTGCGTCGAATGCAAGAAATGCGTTCGCGTCTGCCATATGGGAATCGATATCCGCGACTCGCCGTATCAGATCGAATGCATCCACTGCGGCGAATGCGTCGATGCCTGCAAACTCATAATGGGGAAATTCGGAAAGGATACGCTGATCCACTATGCCTGGGGCGAAAAGGGAGAACTTCTCGGCGACAAGAAGATGAAATGGTATCAGCGGATCGGTGTCCGCGACATCAAACGCGTCGCCGTTTTCGCGATCATCCTGATCTACGGCGCGAGCCTCGCGGTCGCGCTTTCGATGAGGCACAACGTTCTCGTTCAGATCGCTCCCAACCGTGCGACGCTTTATCGCCTTGGCGATGACGGCCGGGTTTTCAACACATTCCGGATGACGCTCGCGAACCGCGGGACGGAGGACGCCACCATCACGCTTTCGATGAACCTTCCGGAAGCCCGATTCGAACTGGAAGCGCCGGAATTTACGCTCAAAGCCGGCGAGGAGCTTAAGCGAGAGTTCGAGATCTCGGTTCCCGCAAAGGGTTTGCCTCAGGAGATCAACCATTTCGAGATCAGAAGCAACGCCCGGCCGGACGCGACCGAAGACGTTTTCGAACAGACTTTCGTGATGCCGGTTGAGCGAAAATAGGCGGATTTGCGGCGGGCCGCTTGCGTTCATAAACTGTAACTGCGGCGGCAGTTGTGTTTTCCCGCCAGAGCGCGAGTCTTGAGAGTCATTGATTTTCGGCGGATCGGCGGCTATTGTGAATACGGAATTTGAATCTTATGAAAGCAAAAATCGTTAGTTTTTGGAGCGAGCGGCAGGGTCACATTCTGCAGATCGTCCTCGCTGCCATCTTTATTTTGTTCATCGCGATCATGATCGGAGTCTATGTAATCGCGAAGCGCGCGAATCCGATCCTGCTTGACGAAAAGGGACAGCCAAAATACACGCAAAGCGGTTCTTAAGTATCTTGATTGACGTATGGGAGTCAGTCGGAATTCCCGCCACGGTTCGCGCGGGTTCCTGCGGCTTCGCGATTCCCTGCGAACAATGATCCACGAAGCTGCAACAAATCGAACGAAACCGGACTTCCTCTGAACCTATGGTCTCAAACGGCGAAAATCAGTGCGATCTGTGCGGTCTGAGCGTCGGGCGGCATCCGTTCGAGCAGAATTTCGATGACGGACCGAAAGAGTTTTGCTGTCTCGGCTGCCTCAACGTCTACACTATTCTGCTCGAAAGCGGCGTCGTCGCGAGTGGTCAGGATCTGCGCGACAGCGATGTCTTCAAGAAGAGCCTCGCGCTCGGGCTGATCTCGAACCGCGAAGAATCCGAACCCGAAAACAAGATTCCTGATGACGCGCCAACCAAAGAGACGCTGCTTCACGTTTCCGGAATGTGGTGCTCGGCGTGTTCCTGGCTCATCGAACACAGTCTGCGGCGCGAACGGGGCGTCGTTTCCGCCGACGCGTTCTTCGCCTCCGACCTCGTCAAGGTCAAGTACTGTCCGCAATACCTTCCGCCGGAACGCATTCGTTCCCGCATCGAGCAACTTGGCTACACCGCGAGCGAGTTCGATCCTGACAACGAGCGCGCGAGCGCCGAAAAACGCGACCTCGTCCTGCGCATCGGCGTCGCCGGGTTCCTTTGGCTGAACATTATGACGCTCAGCGTTCCGCTGTACGTCGGCTATTTTCAGGAGATCTCGCCGAGCGTCCGCTTTCTTTTTCCGTTTATCCTGATGATTCTCGGGGCGCCCGTCATCTTCTACTCCGCAAAACCGATTCTGAATCTGGCGTGGACTGGGCTTCTGAACAAAACGATCCGAATGGAAACGCTGCTCGCCACCGGAATTCTGGCAGCATATATTTACAGCTCGATCCAGGCGTTTCGCGGTGAAACGCTCGTCTATTTCGATACCGCCGCGGCCATCGTAACGCTCGTCCTGCTCGGCAAGATGATGGAAAAGGGCGCGAAAGAGCGAACAACCCGCGCGATATCGATGCTGTATCGATTGATGCCGAAAAAAGTCAGGCTCTTCAACGATGGCGCCGAGCGCTTCGTCTCGATCGACGCGCTCAGCGAATCAGATATTTTCGTCGTCAAAGCCGGTGAGCGCGTTCCGGCCGACGGGATCGTCACCGACGGCGAATCCCACGCAGACGAATCGTTGCTCACCGGCGAATCGAATCCGATCTCCAAGTCTCTCGGCAGCGCGGTCGTTTCGGGCAGTCTCAACGTCGGAAACGTCCTTCGCGTCCGCGCGACAAAGGTCGGGCCGGACACGACGCTAGCGCAGATCATCTCGCTTGTCGAAAGCGCCGTCAGCAGCCGTTCGGATCTCGAACGCACCGTCGATAAGGTCTCGCGGGTTTTCGTTCCGAGCGTGATACTCGTCGCGATCCTGACCTTTGCGATCTGTTTCGGCTTCGGTTTCACGAGCGTCGACGAAGCGCTGATGCGCGCGATCACGATCCTCGTCATCGCCTGTCCCTGCGCACTCGGACTTGCGACGCCCCTGGCGATCACGGCGGCGGTCGGGACGGCTTCGCGAAACGGGATCCTGGTCAGCGACAGCAGCGTCCTCGAAAAGATCCGGACCCTCGATGCGGTTGTCTTTGATAAGACCGGAACGATCACCGAAGGCCGCTTCGATCTCGTCGATCATATGCTCGCGGCGGAAGGATCGGTTGCGGCAACCGCAGATTCAACAGGCCTTTCGATCGCGCCGCCGCGATTTGAGACTGAGTTTCTGCCGCTCATTGCCGCGCTCGAACGATTTTCCGAACATCCGCTCAGCAAGGCCGTCGTCGCTTTTGCGGAGAACAGTTCAACGGCCATTGGCGACGCTTCCGACATTGATATTCGCAAAGGATCCGGCATAATCGGCCGCGTCGGCGACGCCGAGGTTTTCGTTGGAAATGAACGGCTCTTGGCAGATCTTGGATTGAAATTGCCCGCGAACTTGAGGGAGAAAGCCGACGCCTGGGAATCGGCTGGCCGAACCGTAGCTTATTTCGGCGCGAACGCCGAGGTCGCGGGCGCGCTCGCGTTTGGCGATACAATCAAACCGGAGGCGAAAATGCTCGTCGCCGAACTCAAGAAACGCGGCGTCCGTTCGATAATCGTCTCGGGAGACGCTGCCGCGACGACGGCTTTTGTCGCGCGCGAGGTCGGTGCCGACGATTTTCAGGCCGGCGCGTTGCCCGAAGACAAGACCCGCGCGGTCGAGCAATTGCAGTCGAAGGGATTGAAAGTGGCGATGATCGGCGACGGAATCAATGACGCACCGGCGCTTGCCCAGGCCGATCTCGGCATCGCGATGGGCTCAGGGACGGACATCGCAATGAAGGCGGCGGACATTGTTTTGATGGGCGATTCACTCCGCAAAATGCTCGATGTTTTCGATCTGTCCGCAAAAACGCGCCGCATCGTACGCCAGAACCTTTTCTGGGCTTTCTTCTACAACACGCTCGGAATGAGCCTCGCCATCACGGGAATCCTGAACCCGATCGCCGCCGCCGGCGCGATGTTCCTGTCGAGTTTTTCGGTCATCGGGAATTCGATGCGGCTGTCGCAAGGCAAAAGGGAAAAGGGAAAAGGGAAAAGTTGAAGGGCAAAGGGCAAAAGGGAAAAGGCGAAAGTTAAAAGGCAAAGGGCAAAAGGGAAAAGGCAAAGGGCAAAGGGGAAAAGGGAAAAGGGAAAAGGCGAAAGTTAAAAGGCAAAGGGCAAAAGGCAATCGGGATTAGTTGAAGGCGAGACCGATGGTCAACTGGATGACCGTTGTTTCGCATTAACGATGATTTTTCCGATAATCAGCGCGAGTTCCCAAAACTCGTCTCGCAACCTCTCGACACTTGTTTTAACCCGACCTTGAAAATCAGCGGTTTCCAAAATCAAGCGGAGCCAATACCGCGACTCTCTTGCTTCTTTTAAGGAGATTGAGTTTTTGTGAACGAAGTCGGATTTGCTTTGGCCGGCTTGAGCCTCCTCAAGGTTTGCGCCGATGGAGGTTCCCGCCCTGAGCAACTGATTGGTCACGGCTCGCGGAACCTCAGAAGTTTTTTCCAAATACCGGCATAGCCGAACGATGTCAGCCGCGAATTGGTACGACCTTTCTCGGATATCAGCACTTGCGCCACCCCGATCTTGAATTCTAAGTTGCAATTGATATTCGTCCATCTAAAAATCCCCCAGTTTGTATTTATCTAAATCTTCCCTTTTTCCCTTTTCCCTTTTCCCTTTGCCTTCTGCCTTTTCCCTTTTCCCTTTTTCCCTTTTCCCTTTTGCCCTTTGCCTTCTGCCTTTCCCCTTTTCCCTTTTCCCTTCACGTCCAGTAATTTCGGTCCAACGATCTGTAGTTGATCGCCTCCGAAATGTGGTCTGGTTTTATATTCTGACTCGCCTCGAGATCGGCGATCGTGCGGGCCACTTTGAGTATGCGGTCGTGAGCGCGGGCGGAAAGTCCTTGCTTGAGCATTGCGCGCTCCAGCAGACCCTCGCTTTCGTTGTCGAGAGAGCAATGTTTGCGGATCATAGCCGACGACATTGCCGAATTCGAAAAAACCGACTCGCCGGCGAGGCGTTCGATCTGGATCCGCCGGGCCGCGATGACGCGTTTGCGGATCGACTCCGACGGCTCGCCCGGCGCGACGCCCTTGCCGCGAAGCTCCTTGAAGTTGACCGCCGGAACGTCGATATGGATATCGATGCGGTCCATCAGCGGTCCCGAGATCCGTCCGACGTACCTTTGAATGAAGATCGGAGAGCATTTGCACTCGCGATTAGAACCGAAGTAACCGCACGGGCACGGGTTCATCGACGCGACGAGCATAAAGTTCGAAGGAAAGGTCAAACTTGTCGAAGCGCGCGAGATCGTGACCTGCTTGTCTTCCATCGGCTGCCGGAGAACTTCGAGAACGTTGCGTTCGAATTCCGGGAGTTCATCCAGAAACAAAACTCCGAGATGCGCGAGGCTGACCTCACCGGGCCGGGGGATCGACCCGCCGCCGATCAGTCCCGCCTGCGAGACCGTGTGATGCGGGTTCTTGAACGGCCGGTCGGTGATCAGTCCGGATTTCCCTGTCAAGCCGACGACCGAGTGGATCTTCGTGATCTCGAGCGCTTCCTCGAACTCGAGCGGCGGAAGTATCGTCGGCAGGCGCTTCGCGAGCATCGTCTTTCCGGACCCGGGCGAACCGATCATCAGAATGTTATGGCCGCCCGCGCTCGCGACCTCGAGCGCGCGTTTGGCCGACGTCTGTCCCCGTACCTCGGAGAAGTCGACGCGATACTTTCCGGCGTCGTTGATCAATTGTTCGATGTCGGGTTTCAAGGGCTGAACTTCGGTTTCGCGCCCGGAATCGATCCCACGGGCGATCTCCACCGCCTGTCGAAGGTCGCGGGCCGGAAAGACGCTGATGCCGCTGACGACGGCCGCTTCCGTCGCATTCTCTTCGGGCAGGATCAGATTCCGTAGACCGTTCTCGCGGCAGCGCAACGCGATCGAAAGCGCGCCGCGCACCGGGCGAATCCGGCCGTCGAGCGAGAGTTCGCCGATGCTTAGCGTATCCGTGAGCGCCGCACCTTTGCCGAGATCGCCGTTCGCGCCGAGGATTGCGAGCGCGATCGGCAGGTCGAAGCTCGCTCCGACCTTGCGCACGTCGGCCGGCGCCAGGTTCACTGTCATTTTGTGATACGGAAAGAAGAACGAACTGTTGACGATCGCCGCCCGGATCCGTTCGCGCGATTCACGTATCGCCGTATCGGGCAGTCCGACGATCAGAACGTTCGGAGTCGTGTCATTTTCACCTTTCGGAAGAGTTAGATTGACCTCGATGTCAACGATAAGCGCGTCGATCCCATAGACCGCCGCTGATTGAGTATGAAAGAGCATAGTGAGTTTCCTTTTTATGTGAGTTGAGTTTGAGCATTTTGAAATTTATAACAAAAAATCCGGAGTTTGTCAGTTCTTTCATCCGCTCTTTCATCCGCTTTCATCCTCGACAAATTGAGCCTCGAATCTGACCGACCTCGTTCAAAGTGAACGGTCGGAATCACTCATTCTGACCGATGAGATCACGGCGAAGTCTACGAAATGCACGGTAACTTGTTCTATTACTTAATTTAGAAGTTTTGGCACGCGGCTTGTTAAAGAAATGGCGGAGTTTGACGTACAAATTCCACAACGGGAGAAAAGAGACTTCCGAATTCCGATAAAAGGATAGAACGAAAATGCTTAATAATCAGCCTGCAAAACTCAGACCTGCGACAAAGGCGTTCACGCTCGTTGTGTTGTTGTCTTTTTTAATGACCAACGTGTTCGCGATGAATGTCTTCGCCCAGTCGGCGACGGAACAACCGCTGATATCGACTGGTTTGCTCGCTCGGTATTCAACGGATCTGACCGAACTGGCAAGGTCGGGCGAACTCAAACCGAGTTCGAATTTCGATGTCGAGGTCGATCGCCTTTCGAAATCAATCACGATGGACGACCTTCGACAGCCGGTTATTCTCGATACTGTCGGAAAGGATCAGATTCTCGTCGTGGAAGCTCTTGCGACCCGCATCATCGAAAGAGACGCAAACGGTCTGCGAGGTACGCGCGTCCTCAAACTCGAACTCGACTCGCTGTTCGATAAGTCCAGATCAGGTCAGGAAATCTCGCGCACACTCGACGGAATATTTCTCGAATTGATGGCATCCAAGGCCAATACGATTCTCTTTGTCGACGAACTGACCAATTTTGTCGGGAACGCCCGAGTCAGCGATTCGTTGACGTCGGCGCTCGCAGGCGGAAAGGTGCGCATTATCGGCGGCAGTTCGCTGGATGCCTACAAAGAAAACGTCGAAAGCGAAGATGTTGCGGCGTTCTTCACTCCGATCCTGATCGGCGATGCAAACCGGACGGAAACCTCTTCAGCCAAACTTCAAAAGTCGGTAGCATCGCGCTTCCGCGGCGACAATGTCTCGCCGGACCTCCGCGAAATGATGGCCAAAGATCCGACCGGCGGCAAGAAGCGTGTTGAAGTGATCGTCCAGGCCAAGACCGATCGATTGAAAGGCGTTGCGAACGCCGTTCAGATCGGAGCGAGCAGCACGTTCGTCGCGACGATGTCGCTGAACGAGATTAATGCGCTTTCCAGCAGCGGCAGTGTCAACTACGTTTCGCCCAACCGGGAGATGATCAAAAGCGGACACGTCGATGTCACGACCGGAACAACGCTAGTCCGATCACAACCGGCAACGACGGGACGCCCAGCTTATACGCTCGACGGCTCGGCGATCGGCATCGCGGTTTTGGATTCTGGAATTTTCACAGCGCACAACGCATTCAAGGATGCGAGCGGAGCATCGCGTGTTGTTTATTCAAAGAACTTTGTGACCGGTGAAACGACGACCGCCGACTCAAATGGCCACGGGACGCACGTCGCGGGCCTCGCATTGAGCAACGCTTCGATCAACAGCGGCGCCTACAAGGGCATCGCGACAAACTCCAAGTTGATCAACCTGCGCGTATTGAACGGTTTTGGACTCGGAAAACAATCCGATCTCTTGGCGGCGCTTGAATGGATCCGCGTCAACTGGGCGACTTACAACATTCGCGTTGTCAACGCCAGTATCGGAACGCCGGCAATCGACTCCTATTTGAACGATCCGGTGACGAACAAGATCTGGGAACTGTCGCAGATCGGAATCGTCACGGTCGCCGCGGCCGGAAACAACGGGATGAATCTGCAGGGGCAAAAAGTCTACGGAATGATCCATTCGCCGGGTAATGAATCGACGGCGATCACCGTCGGCGCATCGAATTCGATGGGAACCGACTCGCGCAGTGACGACGTTATGGGAACGTTCAGCTCTCACGGGCCGACCCGCAGCTATTACATCGCCGGCGGAACCAAGGTCTATGACCACATCATCAAACCCGATTTGGTCGCCCCAGGCAACAAACTGATTTCGGCGGCCAGCAGTCCGAGTCTATTGCTGACCCTTGCCCCGTCGCTTCAAACGACAGCACTTAACTTCACCGGCTCGAACGACGATATGATGTATCTGAGCGGAACGTCGATGTCGACGCCGGTCGTCGCCGGAACCGCCGCACTCTTGCTTCAGGTCAACCCGAAGCTGACGCCGTCGATGGTCAAGATGATCCTTCAATACTCGGCACAACCGCTCAACGGTGTGAATATGCTCGAGCAGGGCGCGGGTCAATTGAACGTAGAAGGTGCGATCAGACTAGCGAAGACATTCCGCAGCGATCTGACATTCCAGCCGACGGTCGCCGTCGGAACGACAATGCTCGCTACTGGCGCGACGCTTCCGACGGCAACGAGCACGATTAGCGGCGGCACGGTGAAATGGTCGCAGGGCGTGGTCACCGACCACTACTATGCAAAAGGCACGGCTCTGATCTCGAATTATCAGCGTTGGTACGACAACGGCTGGTCGTTCGATGACATGGCGTTCACCGTCAGCGGAACGACGATCGCTCCGAACGCCGCGTATCTGACGACCGACGTGAGTGCCGGCAACAACGTCTTGAAAAGCAACGGCAACGCGCTCGGCAACGGAACGGTTTTTTGTTCGTCGGGAGTCCTGATGGGCGACGGTGTGCTGATGGGTGACGGTGTCGTCTTCGGTGACGGTGTCCTGATGGGCGACGGCGTTCTGATGGGCGACGGCGTTCTGATGGGCGATATGGTTTGGGCCAGCTCGGGCGTAGAGATCAACGGCGACGACACGCCTTATATGGAATGACAACTTATTCTCCCCCACTGCTCGCGGGCCGCGTTTCGACGCGGCCCTTTTTTCGTTCAAGTTGATCTGCCCCATTCGGTCAGAATGACTGACGAAACCAACCAAGAACGGCGCCGATCACGCTAACACCAATAACTACGATACTTTACCACTGTGGCACACAGCTTGCATTTAGTTGGCTCGACGATTGTAGTTCATCGTACCAAATTTGACCCCCGAACAGGAGATTGCAAGAAATGTTAGAGATTAGAAGATTCCGCAGCTTACTGCCGAAAGTCTTGGCAAGCGCGTTGATGTTGTCATTATTGACGACGCACGGGTTTGTCTTGACGGCCTTCGCGCAGGCCGGCGAGCGCACCGCGACTACCAGGTCCGCGACCGGCGCGTTCGTCACCGATCTGACGCGGCTCGCCGCGGCGAATAAGCTCAGCGTCAGTTCAAATTTTGACTCGGAGGTCAGCCGCCTTATCCGGTCGCTTGCTTCCGACTCGCAGCGCCAACCGGTGATCCTCGACTCGGTCGGCAAAGACCAGTCGCTGATCGTCGATGCTCTCGCCGCTCGCATCGCCAACGGCGACGTTCCGGAAAACCTCTCGAACGTCCGCGTTCTGAGACTCGAACTTGAAGCGGTATTCGCCGATAAAACGAAAGCCGCCGAACGGTTTGACGCCGTTATTGACGAACTCGCGCAGAGCTCGGACAAGACGGTTCTTTTCGTCGATGAGCTGACGAACTTCGTCGGCAACTCGCAGATCAGCGCCAAGCTTTCGGATAGCCTGCTCAACGGCAAGATCCGCCTCATCGGCGGAAGTTCGACCGATGCCTACACGGAATCGATCGAGCCGGTCGCCGAAGTTGCGGCGATGTTCGAAACGATCACGATCGGTGACCGCAACATTTCTAACTCGGATTCCGATTCGATCCTTGGTCTGAATTCCGAAGGATTCCGCGGCGACAACGTTTCTTCGGACCTCCGCGATATGATGGCGAACGACCCGACCGGCAAACGCCGCGTCGATGTCATCGTCCAGGCCAAGGATGCCGACGACCCGTCGCTCCGCGCTCTGCTTTCAAGCGGAAAGGCGCGTCTGACCGACCGCATCGGCGACAGCAACACGCTCGTCGTCAATTTGCCGTTGGCGCTGGTGAATGAGCTTTCGCAGAGCCGTTTGGCGAACTTTATCTCGCCGGATCGGAATATGCTCAAGCTTGGCCACGTCGAGAATACAACGGGCACCGCTGTTACGCGCTCACAAGCTGCGACCACCGGGCGCGCCGCGTACACGCTCGACGGAACCGGTGTTGGAATCGCGGTGCTCGATTCGGGTCTCCTCGCGACACATGCGGACTTCAAGAACGCCTCGGGCGCGTCGCGAATCGTTTACAGTCAGAACTTCGTGACGACCGAAAGCACCACCGACGACAACTATGGTCACGGTACGCACGTTGCCGGTCTCGCGGCGGGTCGCTCGACGAACTATCAGGGCACCGCTCCGAACGCAAACATCATTAACCTCAAGGTTCTTGATGGCATCGGACGCGGTCAAACATCTTGGCTCCTGAACGCTCTTGAATGGTTGAAACTAAATCATCAGACCTACAACATCAAAGTTGTTAATCTGAGTCTCGGTGGAGCCGCGATCGACACTTATTCCAACGATCCGGTTTGCCGTAAGGTTCAGGAATTGAATGCGCTTGGAATTCTTGTAGTAGCGGCTGCGGGCAACGAAGGAAAGAACTTTCTCACCGGACAAAAACTCTACGGTCAGATTCATAGCCCGGGAAATGATCCTTCGGTTTTGACGGTCGGCGCAGTCAATACGAAACAGACTGATGTCCGTTCGGATGACCTTATGGCAACTTTCAGCTCAAACGGGCCGACGCGAAGTTTCTACACGACGGCAAACGGAACAAAGGTCTATGATCACGCGATCAAACCTGATCTTGTCGCTCCCGGAAACCAACTGATCTCAGCGCGTGCGAAGAACACAAGTCTCTTAGGGATTCTGATGTCTTTTCTCGCTGTCGCGGACAATTCAGGCGACCAAAACACATATCGCATCCCGATGAGCGGAACGTCGATGTCAACTCCGGTCGTAGCCGGCGCCGCAGCTTTGCTTTTCCAGGCCAACCCGAAGCTGACGCCGAATATGGTGAAAATGATCCTGCAGTACACGGCCCAGCCGCTGAACGGCTACAATATGCTCCAACAGGGTGCCGGGCAGCTTAACCTCGAAGGGGCGATCCGACTCGCCAAGGCTTACCGAACGGATGTCGATTTCAACACGGCGATGGCTCAGGGCGCGAGTCTCTTGCCAACGGGCGGAGTCTTTCCGACGACGACAAGCACGTTAAACGGACAGACCTTCAGTTGGTCACAAGGTGTTTTGACCAACCACGCGTATCTGAAAGGAAGCCATCTCGCGAGCCAGTTCCACAATGTGTACAAAAACGGATCCTGGTTTGAAAAGGGCATCGGACACAACGCGTTGCATCAATATGTCCTGAATGCCCAATACGCATCGGGCAGCAACATCGCGATCTTCCCGAAGGCGGTCGTCAGCAACGGCGGAACGCTCGGTGACGGAACGTTCTACACCGGATTCGGAGTACTGGTCAGCGATGGTGTTCTGGTATCCGACGGCGTTCTCGTCAGCGACGGCGTTCTTGTAAGCGACGGGGTACTTGTCAGTGATGGAGTGCTGTTTGGCGACGGAGTGCTTGTCAGCGATGGCGTCCTTGTCAGCGACGGCGTGCTCGTCGGCGACAGTACATCGGCCAACAATGTAATTTATGGTGATAACTAATTAAACGGGAGACCAAATAAGGAGATAACACCATGAAATTGCAACTAGCCTACAGCGCCAAAAACCAAAGAGTGAACTCGCTCGAGTACGTATTTGCGAATGCAGTTGCCAATTTGAACCGGGTCAGCCTGTTGACCGAATCCGACCGAACCGAGGTCCTGGAGTTTCTGAAGAAACGGCCTGTTCACACAGTCGTTATGACGAGCTTCATCTATGACAACGGTCTCGAAAGTCCGAACAACCGCGGAAAGTTCTTCTCATTCAGGAACGCCGCCGGCACGCTCGAAGGAGTGGCCCTGATCGGACACACGACATTGGTCGAATGTCATTCGGAAGACGCACTGATCGCGCTCGCCTTGAAAGCCCGCGAGTCCGAAACACCCATCAAACTGATGATGTCGGACGGAAATTCAATCGAGCACTTTTGGCAGTACTACTCGGGAGAGCAACGTGAACCGCGGCTGGTTTGCGAAGAACAGCTCTTTGAAATCAAATTCCCCGTAATCGTCCGCGAACCGGTCGAAAACCTGAGACTCGCAACCGAAGCTGATCTGCTTCCGGTCGCAGAGGCTCACGCCGAGATCGCGTTCCTCGAGAGCGGAGTCAACCCCTTGGAAAAAGACCGTGAAGGCTTCCTGAAAAGAGTCTTGCGGCGCATCAACCAGAACCGTGTTTGGGTTGTATTCGATAATGAAAAGCTGGTCTTCCAGACCCAAATCGTTGCCGAAACAGACGATGTGAGCTACCTCGAAGGTGTTTACGTCAACCCGGAATACCGCGGAAAGGGCATTGGTTCGAACTGCCTCTCGCAGCTCAGCCGGACGCTCCTGGAAAACGTCAAATACGTCTGCATGCTCAGCAATACCGAGTTCAAGGACGCGCACAGGGCCTACTCGAAGGCCGGCTTCAAATCGAAAGATTGTTGCGTAACAATGTTTGTTTGAAGCACTTAGAGAAAAAAGGTATGGACAACAAAGAGATAATTGCCGATAATATCTCTTGGCCCTCAAAAGCCGTCCATACCTTTTCCAATTTGTTCGAGTCTTCCACGATTCATCGATCAAGCTTTTTACCAACTGACTTCACCCAGACCTAGCTTCAGATCTGAACCAGATCCCGGATTCCAATTCGATGGAAACGCAAAAACTGACAAACAGATATATGAACGCCGTGATCGCGGCGGGTTTTGTCTGTTTGGCGAGCGCGGTTTATTGGCTCCCAACCGCTCAGATCGATCTAAAGTTCCTGTTTCTCGCGATTTGCACCATCGGATTCGGCTCGCGAATATCCGTTCAGATCCCGAAATTCAAATCGCATATTTCGGTTTCCGACACATTCATTTTCGTTGCGTTGGTATTGTACGGCGGCGAAGCGGCGACGCTCCTTGCGGCCAGCGAGGCATTTTGTTCGTCGTGGCGATTCTGCAACAAGAAGATCACCGTCTTTTTCAACGCGGCGACGATGGCACTTTCGACGACGCTTGTCTGGACGGTTCTGAAGGCGCTCGGGATGGACACCGACTCCGAATTGCACGGCCACGCGCTGAACGATTTCATTGTCACGTTCTCGGCCATCGCGACCGTCCAGTTTCTGGCCAATACGGCGTTGTCGTCCATTTACGGCGCGCTTAAGAGCCGAAAAGGGTGGTGGGACACCTGGAAGACCCAATACGCCTGGACATTCATTACGTATTTTGTCGGATCCTTGACGGCGGGAGTTCTCGTCTTCACGGTCGATTATGTCGGCTTCTCGGCGCTCGTCGCGGCGATTCCGATCATTGTCTTCCTTTTTCTCGCCTACCGGATGTATCTCAAGAATGTCGAGATGTCCTTGACGCAAGCCGAACAGGCGCGCAGCCACGCCGAGATCCTTGAAAAACAGTCGGTCGCGCTCGTCGAGTCCGAAGAGCGGTTTCGCAGCGCATTCAACTATGCGCCGATCGGAATCGCACTCGTCTCGGCAAATGGCAATTGGCTCAAGGTCAACAAGGCGCTGTGCAAGATCCTGGGCTACACGGAGAACGAATTTCTTGCCACGGATTTTCAGTCGATGATCTTTGTCGAGGACCTCGGCAACACGCTTATAAAGATCCACGAACTTCTCGCTGAAAAGATTCCAACCTGCCAACTTGAACAACGTTATCTTGCCAAGGACGGGACGACCGTTTGGACTTTGTGGAGCGCGTCTACGGTGAACGACACGGTTCGCGACCACCAGAACCTTGTCTTTCAGATTCAGGACATTACCGACAAAAAGGTCGCCGAAGAACAGCTGCATTACAAAGCGACGCACGACGGTCTGACCGGACTGCCGAATCGTTCGCTGTTTATGGCCCGGCTCGAGTCCGCGATCGAACGCGCCAAAGACAACCCGGCACACCGGATCAGCATTCTGTTCATCGATCTCGACCGATTCAAGGTGATCAACGACAGCCTCGGACATATGGTCGGGGATCAACTGCTGGTCGGAATCTCCGAACGCCTGCGTGATTGTCTGCGCCCGACCGATATGGTCGCGCGACTCGGCGGCGACGAGTTTACGATACTGGTTGAAGGCCGTTACGAAGAAAAAGAAGTCTTGAGGATCGCCGAACGCGTTCACGAGAAATTCCAGATCCCATTCGATCTCGATGGCCGCGAGGTTTTCAGCTCGGCGAGCATCGGCATCCTGAACCGCACCGACGGTCACACTACGCCCGAAGAGATGATGCGCGACGCCGATACCGCAATGTATCACGCGAAGCGGGCCGGAAAGTCGCGTCACGAAGTTTTCGACCAAAATATGCACGAGGCCGTCAAAGAGGTTCTTCAATTAGAAACCGATCTGCGCCGGGCAATCGAACGGAAGGAATTCTTTGTTCACTATCAACCGATCTACTCGCTGCGGTCGAACTCGTTCGTTGGTGTTGAAGCGTTGGCGCGTTGGAACCATAGCGACCTCGGTCCGATCGCTCCCACCAAGTTCATTGCGCTGGCAGAAGAGATCGGGCTCATTGACGCGCTCGGGATGCATATCTTGAAATTGTCCTGTACGGAAATGTGCGAACTTCGTGAATCGTCGCCGGCGGGCTCGCGCTTCAGCCTAAGTGTCAATCTGTCGTGCAAGCAGTTCGCGAACCCGCAACTCGTGGCGAAGATCAAGAAGGTCCTCGACGAGACCGGGTTTCCTGCGACCCAGCTCAAACTCGAGATCACCGAATCCGTGTTTTTCGAGTATCCGGAAAAGGCGATCGAAATGCTCAACCAACTTCGTGACCTCGGCATCGACATCAATATCGACGACTTTGGCACCGGTTACTCGAATCTGACCTATCTCCGCAAACTTCCCGTTTCGACGCTCAAGATCGACCGCTCGTTCATTAGTCCGATCGACCGCGACGGCAACAACTCGGAGATCGTCGAAACGATCGCGATGCTTGCGCGCAATCTGAGCCTGACGGTCGTCGCTGAAGGCGTCGAAACAGAGGTTCAGTTGGCGGCGCTTCGGCAACTCGATTGCGAAGGCGCGCAGGGAAATTATCTGGCGCCCCCGATGTCGTTCGGAGACTTGCAATATTTCCTGAACGAAAACAACGTGACGAATATTCCCGAAACCAAATTCAAGGACGTCGAAATCGTTTCGATGGTGCAGTAGGAAAGTGCATAACGCAAAGTGCAGAGTAGGAGAGTGCATAGTGCATAACGCATAGTGCATCGTAACTCGGTCTTCGCACTCTGCACTCTGCACTCTGCACTCTGCACTCTGCACTTTGCTGCACTTCGCTGCACTTCGCTTCTTACTTTCTCAACCAGCCAAAAAGCGCATTGACGGTGATGTCGCGGTTTGTTTCGTAAATTGCTTTTGTCAGCGGAACGCTCATCGGGCACACCTGCACGCAGTTCTGCGCGTTCCCGCAATTGGTGATGCCGTCGTCGCCCATCAGGCCTTCGAGCCGCTCGTCAATCGTGATCTTGCCCGTCGGATGCATATTGAAGAGCCGAGCTTGCGCGATCGCCTGCGGCCCGATGTAGTTGTCGTCAAAATACTGCGGACACGCCTCGAGGCAGCAACCGCAGGTCATACAGCGTGAATACGCGTAACGCTCCTGCGCAACCTCGTTCGAGACGTGCTGTCCGGGTCCTAGATCGTGCGAACCGTCGAGTTCAACCCACGCGTGTACTTGCTTCAGGTGTTCAAACATACGCGAACGGTCAACTTTCAGATCGCGGACGTTCGGGAATTTCGACATCGGCTCGAGCGTGATCGAATTCGAACCGCTTGCGAGCAACAGATCGTCGACAAGCGCCGAACAGGATTGTCGCGCGCGGCCGTCGATGACCATCGTGCAAATTCCGCAAACCTGTTCGAGGCAGCTCATATCCCAAACCGGCGGCGTCGTCTGCCTTCCGTCCTTGGTGACCGGATTCTTGCGAATCTCCATCAGCGCCGAAATGACGTTCAGATTGCGCCTGTAGGGAATCTCGAAAACTTCCCAACTCGAATCCGAACCGAGTTTTTCGCGTCGCTGGATCTTAAGTTCGATTGTCTGCGGCGGATTCGTCAGCCGTTTCTTTTCGTGATGTCCGTTTGTTTGACTCATAAATTATTGGCACTAAATTCGATGCGCTGATAGATATCTTCCAAACTCAGTTCGACCTCAACCGACTCGAACTTTACGATGCTCTTCACGCCGATCGTCGCCTTGTGAATCCAGCTTCCGTCGGCACTCTTGGTGTACTGCTCGACGATCGGATTCGTCTGCGAGATAAGCACATATTCACGCAACGATCCGAGGCTTCTGTACGCGAGCATCTTCTCGCCCCGATCCTTCGCCTCGGTCTTCGCCGAAAGAACTTCGATGATCAGGACCGGATTCGTGACCGTATCGTTTCGGTTCTCATAGAACACCGCCGGACCGCAAATCACAAGCACGTCGGGATAATAGAATTTCCGAAAGTTCTCGACGTGCACGCGCAAGTCAGATGCGTATGCTCCGCATCCATTCCCCAGCCTGTTTCCGATTACCCTGACAAGATTCGAGATAACGGATGCGTGCTTTAACGAACCGCCAGCCATTGCCGTCACAACTCCGCCGTCGAATTCGCTGCGGCGTTCGGCTTTCTCTTCCGAAGCCAGATACTCTTCGGGTGAATAGAGTTTTCTCGTTCTTGCTTTCAAAGCCATAAGATCAAGCTTCTTTCGCTTTCCCCTTCGAATAATCGCGCTTGCGCGGTTCGATCAGGCCGACTTCGACGGCTTCGTAACTCAGCACCGGCGCTTCGTTCGAGAACTCCGCGATCGTCGTCTTGAGAAACTCGTCGTCGTTGCGATCCGGAAAATCGGGCTTGTAATGCGCCCCGCGCGACTCGTTGCGGTTGAGCGCCCCGAGCGTGATGACGCGCGCGAGCTGAAGCATATTCCAAAGCTGTCGCGCGTGCGGAACGGCCTGCGTCGCCCACAGATTCGAGTCGTTGATCGAAATGTTCTTGAAGCGCTCGGTCAGTTCGACGATCTTGTCGTCGGTCGCCTTGAGCTTGTCGTTGAACCGGACGACGGTCACGTTGTCGGTCATCCATTTGCCGAGTTCGTCGTGGAGCCTGTATTGATTCTCAGAACCTTCGTTTCTGACGATCTGATCGTTTATCTCCTGCTGGCGCTTGAGTTCGGCGGCGTGGATCCCGTTCGATTCGCTTCCGCCGCGTTCGACGTTCATCGCGTATTCGATCGCCGACGGTGCGGCGACGAAGCCGCCGTAAACACAGGAGACGAGCGAATTCGCTCCGAGACGATTTGCGCCGTGGATCGAATAGTCGCATTCGCCGGCCGCGAACAGTCCGGGAATGTTCGTGCGCTGCTCGAAATCGACCCACAGGCCGCCCATCGAGTAATGGACACCGGGGAAGATTCGCATCGGCACATAGCGCGGATCGTCGCCGACGAACATCTCGTAGATCTCAAGGATCGCGCCGAGTTTGCGGGTCAGGGTCTCTGCCGGAATATGCGTCAGATCGAGATAGACCTGATTCTCGCCGCCGACGCCGAAACCGTCGAGACAAACCTGAAATATCTCGCGCGTCGCGATGTCGCGCGGCACGAGATTGCCGTACGCCGGATATTTTTCTTCGAGAAAATACCAGCGTTCGTCATTCGGGATATCCTTCGGCCCGCGTTTGTCGCCGGGATTCCTCGGGACCCAAACGCGTCCGCCCTCGCCGCGCGCCGACTCCGACATCAGGCGCAGTTTGTCCTCGCCCGGGATCGAAGTCGGATGAACCTGTATGAACTCGCCGTTGGCGTACTTCGCGCCCTGCTGATACGCCGCCGAAACGGCGCTCCCAGTACACGTCATCGAGTTCGTGGACTTTCCGAAGATCAGTCCCGGACCGCCCGTCGCCATTATCACTGCATCCGCCGGAAATTCTTTGAGTTCAAGCGTTTGCAGATTCATCGCGATCAATCCGCGGCATACCTGGTGATCGTCGAGGACGAGCGAGAGCATTTCCCAACCCTCGTATTTGTTGACCTTGCCGGCCGATTCATATTTTCGAACCTGTTCGTCGAGCGCGTAGAGCAATTGCTGACCGGTTGAAGCCCCGGCGAATGCCGTCCGGTGATGGAGCGTCCCGCCGAACCGGCGAAAATCTATCAAACCCTCCTGCGTCCGCGAGAACGGCACGCCCATCCGGTCGAATAGATTGATGATCTGCGGCGCCATTTCGCACATTCGCTGGACGGGCGGTTGGTTGGCGAGAAAATCGCCGCCATAGACCGTGTCGTCGAAATGCTTGAACGGCGAATCGCCCTCGCCCTTCGTGTTGACGGCGCCGTTGATGCCGCCCTGCGCGCAAACCGAGTGCGAGCGTTTGACGGGGACGACCGAGATCAGGTCCACGTCGTGTCCCGCTTCCGCGATCTTCATCGCCGCCGCAAGTCCCGCCAGCCCGCCGCCGACGATCGCAATTTTCAACCCGTTTGAAGCCATAAAAGTATTTTCGATTTTGGATTTTGGATTTCCGTCCGCTTAGAACTTCTTGATTCCGGTCGGCTTGATCGTCGTCCCCGATTTTTCGCCTTCGCAAAGGAACTGCGGCATCAGGCCGCACGGCCGGACGAACGAGATCGCGGCATTTGCGCCGACGGCGAAAAGCCCGAAGGCGACCGCGGCGCAGCCGTAAAGCAGTGTCTTCTGCGCTTTCTCACCGATCACGATGCCCCAATCGACCGCGAAAAGGAAAATCCCGTAGCCAAGATGCCAGGCCGTTGCCGCGACACCGAGAATATAGAAAAGCAGGATGCCGACCGAACCGAAGTCCGTCGCGACGATCGCAAAGGCTTGGTCGGCGTTGCCCGCGACCGCGACGCGCGTCAGGTCGAGTCCGCCGAAAAGCCCGAATCTCAGGTGAAGCAGGTGAAACAGTATAAAGAAGAAAAGAAAAACTCCGGTCGTGCGCTGGAAAACGTAAAGCCAGTTGCGGCCGAAACCGTAATTCGCGACGTTGACCTTGGCCTCGACCGAGATAAAGATCCCATAGACCGAATGAAACAGCAACGGCAAGAAGATCCCGAAAACCTCGATAAACAGAAGGAACGGCAGATGGTGAATGTCGCCGACCGCCTCGTTAAAGACCTTTTCCCCGTTCATCGCTTTGGCGTTCGTGAACATATGAACGCCGAAAAACAGTCCGAGCGGTACGATTCCGGTCAACTGGTGCAATTTTCTCAAGAGAAAATTATTGCTGAATTTCATTTCTATATCCTGCTAATTGGTAAAGTTACTGCGGTGAAATCATTATATTTGCGCGGCCGTCTTTTATCAAACTTACGAATCGCGGCGCAACCGCAGCCTGTCCGGCGAAACTTTTATTATAATTAGCAAATCTGATAATATAAAATGAATTTTCCAGCGCGAGTTATGCAGGAAAACTAATGCAGCCATTGAGGGGTTGCGTGAACATTGCTGAAGAAGTTGTCCTTATGCATATCGAGACATTGAAGGTTTTTTGCGATCTGGTCGATCTACAGAGCTTTTCGCTCGCAGCGGAGCGGAACTTCATCACGCAGTCGGCCGTCAGCCAGCAAATCCGCACGCTCGAGGAGAAATTCGCCCGCCGGCTTCTGGAACGCGTTCGCGGAAGACGCGAGGTCAAGCTCACCGACGCCGGCGAGATCTTCTACCGCGAGGCGAAACTCGTCCTCGATTCATACGACCAACTCAACGAGAGTATGCGCAGTCTCATCGGAAAGATCGGCGGCACGGTCAAGGTGGCGACGATCTACAGCATCGGGCTGCACGAATTCCCGCCGCGCGTGCGGGAGTTTATGTCGAAATTCCCGTCGGTGAAGATCGATCTCGAGTATTCGCGAACGACGCGCGTCGTTCGCGACGTGCTCAACGGACTTGTCGAACTCGGGGTCGTCGCATTTCCCGAACCGCGCCGCGGTATGACGATCGTTCCGATGCAGTCCGACCGGCTCGTTCTGATATGTCCGCTCGACCACGAATTCGCAAGCAAAGAGGTGGTCAGCGCGAGCGAATTGAGAGGCCGCGATTTCGTCTTGTTCGAGCGCGATATTCCGACGCGGAAAGCCATCGATCGAATCCTCAAGGCCAACGATGTCGATGTTCGGAAAGTGGCCGAATTCGACAACATCGAAACCATAAAGCGCGCGGTCGAGGTTGGCTTTGGATTGGCGATCGTTCCGCAGCCGTCGGTTGAAGACGAAAAGAAGAACGGGCAACTGCATATCGTTCAGCTCGCCGAAGAAGAATGGGTGCGTCCCGTCGGCGTGATCTTCCGGAGCGATCGGGGGCTTTCCCTGGCCGCCCGCAAATTCGTCCAGCTTCTCGAAAACAGCAACGAACAGTCTAGCCCTTGATCGCAAAATGAAGATGCGTTTTATGCATTGAGATGAGACCCGCGTTTTTCTCTCCGCTTATCAAAATTCGATTCTCGCCGTAAGTCTTGAAACATCCGAGCGGCCCGAAGTTTTCCCAAATTCGGGCGTCTTCGCTCGCCGCGACCTGCATCGCGTCGCAAACTGCCTGGACCTCTTCGTCGGTGGAATAAAACGATGTAATCGGCTTGTTGTTTATCTGAGCGATATCCACGGCATTTCCGGAACGATGAGGTCCGCCTTCCTTGTGCTGAAAATACGGTTCGCTGGTGGACGAAATATGGACGCTCAAAAGCTTGTAAAGGACGTTTCCGGAACTGTCCGTTATTTCCGGTTTGATGATTCCGGTCATCACGCTCAACATTTTTTCGCTGACTTCACAATCGCTCGAGCCGGAGTAATTGAGTATGACGCCGTTGATCGAGGTTCCTAGTTTTGTTCCCATCTTCAAGTCGCTCCATTACAGAATCGATATTCGGAATGCCAAGATTATAGAAAACGAACCACTAAACCAACACGATCCGACACCCGAAATATCTCCGGCTGAATGTCGTGCGCAGCCCTCACGACCCTCGCTTCCTCAAGTTTCCCCGGTCCGGTCTTAACAAAAAACCGATTCCGCGCTAAAGTAGTCAACGAAAATCAGCTTGCGCGCCTTGGAGGTTACGATGTACCTGATCGCCGGTTTCAATCGACGACTTGTTCTGCTTTTGGCGGTCTTTTCGATTCCGTTCGTACTGATCGCGGTTCGTACCTCGGTTCGTTCCGCGCCGGACGTATCCGGCGAATTCAATTACGACATTCGCGAAGATCAAACAGATGAATCCCAGCTTTTGATGCGGAGCTTCATCGAAGATTCCGGTTCGTCGGCGCTCGTCGTCGAAGAAGGACTGAAAGAGATCGCGCGGGGCGAGGCGGAGATCAGATCAAGGTTCGGTGACGTCAAGATCGAATTCAACCCGCGGCTCGGGAATGCCGAGGTCGTCGGCGCCGAAAGATCGGGCGCACCGGTTTTGCTGACTTCCCCTTCGAAACTCGGCCGCGTCGAAACGCTCCGCGAATTTCTGAAACAGAACCGGGCGCTGTTTTCGAGCGGCACCAAGGAAATCGACGAGCTTCAGGTAACCGCGGACTATACGAATCCGACCGGCAATCTCTCGTACGTGCATCTCGCCCAATCGATCGACGGTGTTCCGGTCTTCGGCGGCGAGGTCAAAGCGGGATTCACTCCGCGGAATGAGATCGTGCGGATCATCAACGGACTCGCCCCGAACCTGCCGGAATCGGTTCCGAGCGACTTTGGCGACGCGCGCGAAGCGGCCGCGTACGCGTTGACGCATTCTCCGGAAAGCGGCGCCCGCGACGCACAGAAGATCTACTTTCCAATTGCGCCGGGGGTCATCCGTCCGGCTTGGCGTGTTCTTGTCGAATCCGCCGCGAGGTCCGCGTATTACATCTTCGACGCGAGTACAGGTACGATTCTTTGGCGCAAATCGCTGACCGAAGAGCAAACTCAACCGGCAACATTCGAGGTTTACGGCAATTCGACGAGTTTTATGAAAACCGCCGACAGTCCGTCGCCGTTGACCCCCGGTTGCCTGATGCCGGTCGGATGCCCGCAACCGCCGGCGATCGCGCGTCAGCAGTTCACGTTGATCGGCAACGAATCGCCGTACAATTTCAATAATACCGGCTGGATCCCCGACGGCGAGAACCGGACGATCGGCAACAACGTCGAAGCCGGAATCGATCGTGACACAACTCAGGGCATCGATCCCAACGGTTGGGCGTTCGGCAGTCCGAATCGCAGTTTCGTTTACGCGTACAATCCGCCGCCCGGAATTCCGGCACCGGGCGACGATCCTTTTCCGGTTCCGCAGATCTACCCGCCGTCGCCCTACCAACAGGGCTCGATCGCCCACGTTTTCTACACCGCGAACCGTTGGCACGACGAACTTTACCGACTCGGCTTTACCGAACAGGCGCGCAACTTTCAAACCGATAATTTTGGGCGCGGAGGACTCGGGAACGACTCGCTCTCGATCGAGATCCAGGAAGCGATCGGAACCAACGGCGCGAATTTCTCGACGCCGGCGGACGGCGGGCGACCGCGCGGGCAGTTCTTCATCTGGACCGGGCCGACGCCTGACCGCGACGGCGCGCTCGATTCGCAGGTCGTCGTTCACGAGCTGACGCACGGACTTTCGAATCGGCTTCACGGAAATGCGGCCGGGCTGACCTCGAATATGTCGCGCGGAATGGGCGAAGGCTGGTCCGACTTTTACGCGCTCGCAATGCTCTCTGAACCGTCCGACGACCCGTGCGGCACAAACGCCGTCGGCGGTTACATCACCTACCAGATACTGCCCGGTTTCGAAGGCAATTACTATTACGGCATCCGCCGATTTCCCGTTGCACGCCGATCCTGCCTCGGCCCGAACGGGCGGCCGCACAATCCGCTGACGTTCCGTTACATCAACTCGGATTGCAATACGCTCATCGGCACGACCGCTTCGGATCCGCCGCCGAACAGCGCCTATCCGCGCGGTCCGATCGGCGTCACGACCTGCGATCAGGTGCATAACATCGGCGAGGTCTGGGCGGCCACGCTTTGGGAGGTCCGGGGTTTTCTGATCGAGGCGCACGGCGCGGCGGAAGGAAATCGGCGAGCTCTTCAATACGTCACCGACGGAATGAAACTCGCGCCGATCGGGCCGACGATGCTTCAGGAACGCGATGCGATCATCGCGGCGGCCGCGGCTTCCGATCCGTCCGACATCTTGCCGGTCCGGCGCGGCTTTGCGGCCCGCGGAATGGGAGTCTCTGCGAGCATTCAAAACATCGGGTCGGGCGCCAACAATACGGTCGTCACCGAAGCGTTCGATGTCGTCGCGAACGCCGTGATCGGCGCCGGCTTCTCGGTCAGCGATTCGATCGGCAACAACAACGGTTTTGTCGAACCCGGCGAACGGGTCACGATCTCGATTCCTTTGATCAACAACGGGGCCGACGTTTTGTCGGGCGTCAATCTGGTTGCGACCGGGCTTGGCGGTTCGGCATTTTACGGCGACATTGGAGCCGGCCAGACGGTGACAAGGAACTTCGCCGCGACGATTCCGGGCAATGCACCGTGCGGCGGCGACTACGCGCTTTCGTTCAGCATCACGAGCAGCGCCGGACAATCGACGCAAACGCGAACGATCTTCACCGGAGCGCCTGCGAGTTCCGCCACCTTTACAAACTCGACCGCGGTGACGATCAACGAATCGGGCGCGTCGACGCCTTACGGAACGACGATCGACGTTTCGGGACTCACCGGCGCCGAAAACCGCATCACGTTGGAGATAACCAGCATTTCACACACGTTCCCGTCCGATGTCGATATGCTGCTTGTCGGTCCCGCGGGACAGAAGTTCGTTCCGGTCTCGGACACCGGCGGCAACGTCGCGGCCAGCAACGTCACGTTTTCTCTGACCGATTTCGGTTCGGCCTCGCTCTCCGAATCCGGGTGGACATCCGGCAATTTCAAACCGGCCGACATCACCGCCGGCGACACGTTCCCGGCTCCGGCTCCGGCCGGCCCGTTCAACAGTCCGGCGCCTAACGGCAGTGCCACATTCGCGTCGACGTTTTCCGGGAGCGCCGCGAATCTTAACGGCGCCTGGACGCTCTATATTGTTGACGATGCGAATCAGGACGGCGGCTCGTTGGCCGGATGGAAACTCAAGTTTGAAACATACGCGTGCGTTATCTGCCGAGTCTGCCTGAGGGGCACGCGATCCGATTTCGACGGCGACGGCCGCGCGGACCTGAGCGTCTTTCGGCCGAATGACGGGATCTGGTATCAGGACCGATCGGTCGAAGGCTTTGCGGCAATGCGCTGGGGATTGGCGGGCGACCGGATCACACCCGGAGACATCGACGGCGACGGCAGGGCCGACATCGCGGTGTTCCGTCCGGCTGCCGACCCCAACCTCCCCGACTTTTACGTCCTGAACAGCGGCACCGCGACATACAACGGCGTTTCGTGGGGTTTGCCGGGCGACGTTCCGGTGGTCGATGATTACGATGGCGACGGACGCGACGACATCGCCGTTTACCGCCCGTCAAGTCATACGTTCTATGTCCGGAAAAGCGCAACGAATGACGTTCTGACGTTCTCGAACATCGCATTTGGCACGCCGGTTTCGGGTGATTTCGACGGCGACGGCAAGGCCGATTTCGTGACCTACAGTTTTGACGGCTGGTATCTGTCGCAATCGAATGTGAATTATGCTTCGGTCAATTTCATTAGATTCGGAGCGTCCGGAGATAAACCGGTTCCGGCGGACTACGACGGCGACGCGCGCGACGATTTTGCCGTTTACCGGCCGTCGGATCAAACCTGGTACGTGCGAAGGAGCAGCGGCGGGACCACCTTCTTCAAGTTTGGGCTCGCGACTGACATTCCCGTCCCGGCCGATTACGACGGCGACGGATCGACCGATTTCGCGATCTATCGCGACGGTGTCTGGTACATACAGCGAACAACGGCGGGGCTTTTGATCAGGCAATTCGGACTAGCGGGCGACGTTCCGGTTCCGAGTGGTTATCTGCCATAATAGAGGGGATAGGCAATTCCGAAAACGGGAGTTTTGAAAATTCGGGTTGAATGCAACAAATCGCCTTGCATTCACTGATGAGCACAGGTAGACAGGAGATGCCGGATGACAAGTCCGTCCCGTTCAAATCGATCTGTGTCCTTCGGTTTCGGAAACCGCTCCGGAAGCGCGAAGCCGGTGTTTCAAAGCTCCCGAATATTGAATCTGGAATATCCGGAAGCTTGAACTCTGGAATCAGGATCAGCGGAGGCCGGCTTCCGATACATTTCCGGCTTGGCAACCGGTGAAACTGCGGGTGGAGGTAGAAAATGTCTGATAAACCTTATCGAATCGAGTTCACGCATTATCCGAATTATCTGTATGTTTATGTCGTGGGTAAAGAGGACAGCGTGGAGATCAGCAAGCAATACTGGACCGAAGCGGTCGCCGAGGCCAATCGATCGGGATTAAAGCGATTGCTTGTCGAGCAAGACCTCGAGGGCGACGCCCCCGCATCGGAACATTACGAATTTGCAAAGCAATTGCAGGAAATAGTCGGAAACGAGATCCTCGTCGCATTTGTCGACCGGCACGCCCAACACGACCCGCTCAATAAGTTTGCGGAGGTGGTCGCAACCAACCGCGGAACAAAAGCAACCGTCTTCAACACAACCGACGACGCGGCCGCGTGGCTGTTGCAAAACTAGCCGGCCGAACCGGGAGCGAGATTACCCATTGGAAGCTATTTCCCACGAAGCACGCCAAAAATACGCGAAACAAATTTCACGATCAAGAGGTTGCGCTGAAGGTTCGCGCTCACTTCAATTCGCGCAACGACGGCAATAAACGAAGTCTTTGGAATAACTTAGTGTTCGTAGGCGGCACAGATTAAGCTCGGCCGAGACGGTCGCAATACCAGACAGTTTCGCGTATTTGGCGCGTTTAGCGGGAAATGGCTTTCCGCGCACGTCGGTTCTATTCGGTTCGCGGGAATCGAAGCGACTTTCCGGCCCAAAGTCTTGTGATTACAGCGGTTTGAGATTTCAGATCTGAAATTTAAATTTGAAATCTCAAAACGGGGAGTTTGAGGTTTACTGAATTCGAGAGAAACTGCTCCCGGATTTCCCGGAGAGTGCGCGAATCGAGCGACCGCGCGGTCAAGACAGGTCAGTACCATCTGTGGTAGCGGATGGTTGTCCGCGGCAGTCTGCGGCCGCAACGTTCCGATCGGCATCACGCTCGTATGCCGATCGTCAACCATCCGCTACCGCAGATGGTACCGAGGCGGACTTTGCGTGGAGAACCGGCTGCCCTTCAACAATCAGTAGCCTTCCCACGCGGAGACGGCGAATTGAAGTGAGCGCGAACCTTCAGCCCAACCTCTTGATCGTGAAATTTGTTTCGCGTATTTGGCGTGATTCGCCGGCAAAAAGCTCCTATCGCGTAATCCGTGATCAAGCGACTGCCGTCGCACGCGAGGTCGGCGCAACGCGGTTCAAGGCCTCGCCGATCATCGAACCGAGTCCTTCCGTTTCCATATAATCCCGGCCGAGCAGCCTGCGAAAACGCTTGTCTTTGGACTCACCGTTCAATTCCTTGAGCATTCCGCGCATAAACGCCGACACGAGTTCGGGAGCGAACTGGCGCCCGCTGTTGCGTGCGAGGTCATCGATGACTTCTCCCGCGGGACGTCTTCGCTTGTACGGCCGATCGGTCGTCATCGCGTCGAACGAATCCGCGAGATTGACGATCTTCGCAATGTAAGGGATCTCGCGATCGATCAAACCGTCCGGATAACCGCGCCCGTCGAGCCGTTCGTGGTGGTACTTCGCAGCGAGGGGGACGTCCGCGTAAGGGTGATGGATCGGCAACAAAATCTCGTAGCCGACCGATGGATGTTTCGATAATTCCGCCGATTCCTTGGCGTTGATGCGGTACGGCGCGTTGATGATGTTGCGTTCGACGGTGAGTTTGCCGACGTCGTGAAGATATCCGGCAACGGCCGCGCCTTCGACTTCCGGTTCGCCCCAGCCGAGTTCAAACGCGATCGCCTCGGAGTACTTTCCGACGCGCACCGAATGCCCCTCGGTGTACTTGTCTTTGCAATCGATCGCCGTCGCAAAGGCCTTGACAGTGTCGGCGTAGGTCGTCTTGAGATCGTCGTAGAGACGGCGGTTCTCGTCCGCCCGGCGTTCAAGCTCCGCCATCAGATTACGCTGCGCGATGCCGACGCCGACGTGCCGCGCCATCGCGCAGATGATGTCCTTGTCGTAATTCGAATACGGTTCGCCGTTGGCCTTCTCGCCGAGCAGAATGACGCCGACGATCTCGTCTCGAATGACAAGCGGAATCAGCAGCTCGACGCGTTTCTTTTCGAAACTCCGATCGTAGATCTGAAAGAACGGCAGGACCTTCGCCTGCGAAACCTCGATCGGATAGGTTCCGTTGACCAAAAACTGGCGTTCGTCTTCGTGGCACAGCGACAGGCTGAGCGGAAACTCCTCACCGAAACCGCGGACGACGAGCATATTCAGCTCGTGCCCGAATCGCGAAAAGCGCGCGATGCCGCCGCGCATGATCGCCAGGCTTCCCAACAACAGATGCAGCGAGGTCCGCATCATTTCCTGAAAATTCTGTTTCTGCGCGACCTCGCTGCCGAGTTCCGCCAGCGCGCCGAAGGTATGTATGAGTTTTTGTGAATTTTCCATTTGCGACATTTGCGATTTTCGAATTGCGATTTTCGATTTGGGCGATCGCAAATCAAAGGCTCACCGCTCAACGCTCAACGCTTACTGCTCACCGCTTACTGCTCACCGCTCACCGCTCACCGCTCACTGCTTACTGCTCACCGCTTACTGCTCACCGCTCACCGCTCACCGCTCACCTCATTTGAACGTGGTTCGTCAGACCGAGCATTTCGAACAGTTCCTGAGTCTCTTCCTTGACGTCCGAAAAGATGACCTCCGCTCCGGCGTCCTGGGCGGCGTCGATCACGCCGAGCAGGATCGAGACCCCGATCGAATTGACGATCTCGGTTTCAGCGAAGTTGACGACCAGCCTCCTCGCGCCGGCCTCAAGTTTTTTGCGGCACTCGCGCTCGATCGTTTCGCCGCTGATCTTGTTCAGGTAATCGCCGGCCAGGACAGTCGCCGTTTCACCCGCCGGACTGACGGTAATTGTATTTGTTTCCACGTTTCGCAAGCTTGGTCGAGTCTAATCTGAAACTGAAAGTTAAAGTAGAACTTTAAGTCGGAAAAGTCAAACGATTTGGGATTTGCGATTTGGGATTTGGGATTTGGGATTTGCGATTTGCGATTTGGGATTTGGGATTTGCGATTCCAGGTATTCCAGGTTCCAAATTCCATTGAGTCTGAGATCTTGGAATCCTGGAATCGGGAGCTTTGAAAAACCCAGGGGTTCTTTGTATTCGGGGCCGGGACGAGTCAGTACCATCTGCGGTAGCGGATGGTTGAAGATAGGTTCGTATCGGTCCGGGGGTGCCGCAACCAACCATCCGCTACCGCAGATGGTACCGACTCGACGCGATTGCAACGCGATTCGGGATTCCCGGTCTGGAACCCTTGGAATTCGGGAATCTTGAATTCGGATCTGGAATCCTGGAATCTCGAACCTTGGAATTTGGAATCTGGAATCCTTGGAATCCTGGAATCTAAATTCTGAATTCTGGAATCCTGAGATCTGGAATCCTGAAATCTGAAATCTGGAATCTGGAATCTGGAATCTGGAATCCCAATCGCAAATCGCAAATCGAAAATCGAAAATCGCAAATCAGATCTTCTTGACCATCGTGATCCGCGTGCCGTCGTCGGTCTGTTCGATCCTGACCTCATCCATCAGCGAGCGCATCAGTTTGAGGCCCCAGCCGCGGCGGCCTTCGGTCGGGTTGATCTCTCGCGACTGCTTGTCTTTCAAACGCATCCCCCGATTCGAAACGGTGATCGTAATGCGGTCTTCCTCAACGAAAAAGCGCTGGTAGATCTTGCGGTCAGGACTGTGAGAATGCTCGGACGCGTTGATGCACGCTTCGACGAGCGCGGTCTTGATCTGGTTGATCGCCTTCGGTGCGAAATGATGGCGCCGAGCGATCTCTTCGATCGTCTGCGCGGCGATGATCTCCGTGTCCTCGCCCATCGGCACGACCATTTCGTATTCGTTCGACCTCTCCGCGGCGGTCACAGGGGCGCCGAGAAATTGGACGAGCAGATCGACCTGCTTGCGGCTCGAGCCCAGCGCGCCGCGTTCGGCGAGAACCTCGCGGGCCTGGTCCGAAAATCCCTCAGGCGAAACGAGCCAGAGTCTGTAGTTCTGAAAATTGCAGACGAGCGCGACCATTTCGAGACGATCGCACCAAAACTCGGCCAGATCGCGCGACGCTTCTAGTTTTGAATCGATCTCGGCCGCGATCCAGACGATCTCGTCGCCGTCGCGATAGCTCGATTCGAGAAACCCGAGCGCGACCGCCGAACGCGAGCGTTCGATGACCTGCGAGATCGACGGATAGACCGCGACGGTGTGCGCGGCATAAACGATCTGCGGCAAAGTTACGCGATCGTCATCGGCGAGCGCGGTTTTGACGATCTCGGCATCGGGCAAGCCCTTCAGATCGTCACGGAAAGCGCCGTAGTCGAGGAGCGCCCGCGGTACATCCTGATGATTGAAGACCGCCAACAGTTCGCGCAGTCCGAGCGCCGAATTTTCGCGGTAAAAGGCCGCCATCGTCACGGGCGCGCGCTTGACGAACGCCGCGAGTGACTCGCCGATCGTCAGCGCCCGGTTCTGTTTCGCGGTCTCAAGGCGAAAGCGTCCGGCCACGAAGTCGCAAAGCGGGAGATTCTCGCGCATCGGTTCGATCAGGTTCGACGTGACACTGATGAACTCCTGCGCGTTGAGCTCGTTAAGCAGACGATAGTACGAATCGGCGTCAAGGTTGAAAAGCCGGCGCCAGTCTTCGGCGTGGATCTTTCCGATTTCCGGCCGAAGCGCGTCAAAAAGCGCGCCGACGACTTGCTTCTGCAGTTTTCCGTCCGGCACGATCCGATTCAAAATGCCGCTCAGGTACCGTGCGGTGCGTCCGCCGAAGATCTCGTCGGTGTAAACTCTCTGGACGCGTGCGAAACTGTCGAGACCGACGCCTTGTTCGTTCGCCGACTGGATCAGATTCGTGATAAACGCCGGATTTCCCCCGAGTTGCACGGCGATCAGATCGCGTGCCTGTTCGTTGATCACGACCTTGAGCTTTTCCGCGAGCCGTTCGGCAAGCGCGCCCGCCTCATCGAATCGAAGAGGCTCGAGTTCGGTCGTTTCAAGCACTATCTGATCGATGTCGAAACGCCGTTTGGAGGCGAATACGAACGGCATTTCGAACCGCGCGAACATCGAATTCAATTCAGCCCGAAGTTCGGGATCGGCCGTATCGAGATCGTCGAGCATCGCGAACGACCGCGCGCCGTTCGCGTACGCCCGCAAGGGAGCGCCGAGCGCGGTGCGGATGAACGCCCGCTCGTTGTTCAGACGGCTTTCAAGCCGGCAAGTTTCGAGCAGTCTGTCGATCCAATGCGTATCGCCCGGCACGGCGATCTGCGAGATCTCGCAGATGTCGCCGCCGAAATCAAGCAATGCCGGATTCTGACGCCGAAACGCGACCGTCTGCAAAATAAAATCCTGGACAAACCGAAGCGCGGCGGCGGAAGCGGTTTCGTCGGGGCGAAAGCTGAAATAGAACGGAATCGGGCCGTTCTTGTCCCTGAAAAGGCGATCGTAGGTCTGCCGCAGAAGTTCGGAAAGACCGAGTCCCGGAGCGGCTATCAAATGAAGGCCCGAAGTCGAGTCGGTCCGATGCGCTTCGGCTATCAGAGTTTCGAGTTCGACATCGCGCCCGACGAACGAATCAGCCGCCACGGTCGCCAGAATTCTTTTTTGCCCTTTCATTTCCATTGCATTTCCGCCGTTCATTCCGCTGCCGCTTCGGATGATTCGTGCACCTGCACGTTGTTTTTCCCTTTCGCTTTCGCCTGCCGCATCGCTTCGTCAGCGGCGCGTATGATCTCCTCGGCACTCGATATTCCGTAAACGAAAGTCGAGATACCGACGCTGATCGTGATCTTGCGTTGCGGGAACTCGATCGATTCAACGCTGTGGCGGATTCGTTCGGCGATCATCCTCGCTTCCGCCAGCGTCGTCTGCGGCAGAAGCACGCAAAATTCCTCGCCACCGTAACGCGCCGCGATGTCGGCTCCGCGCAGGGTGCCTTTCATTGCATCGACCGCTTCGCGCAGTACGCGGTCGCCGACGAGCACACCGAAATCCTTATTGAACTTGCCGAAATCGTCGACGTCGACCATCAGAAAACACATCGGGTAACCGTAACGGTTCGAACGCTTGATCTCCTCCGCGAGGCGTTCCTCAAGATATCGCCGGTTCAGCAATCCGGTCAGCGGATCGGTCACCGAAAGTTGCTCGAATTCGCCGGCCTTGCTTTTCAATGCTGCACGATCGATAACGACGGCGACCTGCGGCGCGATCGCTTCGAGGATTTCCAGGTCAAATTCGTTGTAGGCGGTCCCGTCCGCTTTGTCGGCGAAATTGAGCACTCCGATCCGGCGGTTTCCGATGACGAACGGATAGGAGATGAACGAACCGGTCTTGTATTTCCAATCGAGCGGCGCCGCACCAATTCCGATCTTGCCGACATCGCCGATGACGACCGGTTTCCCTTCCGTCAAAACTCCGCGTGCGACGCGTTCGCCGATTCCTTCAACCTTCGACTCGATGCTCTCGGCCGTCGCGCCGATCGCGGCGCGGACTGAAATTATGTCGGTCTTTTCGTCGAACAACAACAGGGAGCTGCGTTCTGAATTCATCAGTTCGGCCGAGATCTGGATCAATTTCGGCCAAAACTCATCGGTGTCGAGATCTTTCAAGCCGGAGTTGAAGCGTTCGACCGCCTTCGCCAGCCAGCTCCGGCGTTTGACCTCTTCGCGCAAACGCAGAACCTCGATCTCGGACGCGACCGAATGGCAAAATCGCGACAGATGCTGCATCAGATACTCGTCTTCAACCGCATCGGCAACGACGAGCGCGTTCTGAACCTCGTCGCCGACGGCGATCGGATAAAGCGCGACGGTCTTTCGTTCCGTATCGCCTCCCGATCGGGTCCTTTCACGGAGCCTGAGCGGCGCTTCGGCCTCGATCGCGCGGAAAAGCCGGCGATCATCGGACTGAAAGTGGACCTTGAACTGCTGTTTTTCGAGCGTGCCGGTCGCGCTGATGACTTCGAAGCCGCGCTCGCGAAGTTCGAGCCAGCCAAGCGACGCGAGTCCGTATCGACGTTGCAGAAACTCCAGAATCGAGTCACAGGCGTCGCGATATTTGAGACTCGCGAGCGATCCGAAAAACGATCGCCACGCCGCAAATTCTTCAGCGTCGGCCGTCGGCGGCCCGCTGACGGCGACGATCTCCGGCGGCTTTTCGTTGAACTCGCGGAGCATCTGCTCGATCGCCGATTTCTGATCGGATTCGGCCGTGTCAGGCATCTCTTCAACCGGACGCGGAATCGGTGCGGTCGCCTCAGATTCGGTGGGCGGCGTTTTGCCCGATTCGATTCGGTCGGAACCGATCTCGGGCGGATTCTCTTCATCGACCGGCTCACGCGCCTCGGCCGTTGCCGCAAATGGAGTTTCGACAGCCGCGCCGCCTTCCTCGACAGGAATTTCGATAGTTTCCGATTCGGCCGGAGTCTCGACCGGCGACGGTTCGAACGGCCGATCTTCAGCAACGCCGAGCGCCTGGATTTTCAGCGCCGCGTCCTCGATGTTTTTTTCGGAACTCGTCAGCAGAACGTTGTCGAAGATCTTCGTCGGCGGGAATTTGCTCCAGTCGCCCGAAATGGCTCGTTCGGTCGCGCGGCGGTAATTCTCGGCGGAAGTGAACGCGCGCCCGACGATCGCGACCAAAGGTTTCGCGGTTCTCATTCGAACGGCGACACAATCGAGGCCGGCGAAGCACCGGTACGAACCGCGATCGTCGCCCGCGAACTCGACCGCACGCCCGCAGAACTCGGCGCACGACGGCGCAAACTCGTCCGATGCGTTCAACACTTCGCAAATCGAATTGTTGTTCGCGGACGATCTGACGGACGAATTCTCATCGACGACCACCGCCGCCAAGGCGCTGTCTTCGGCGATCTTCGCAAGTTCAACTTGAGTCGGTTCGGTCATCGTTTCAGCTTCCGGCGCGCTGCTGCAAAAACAGCAATTATGACGCACCGGCGGCTCAAATGAGCTACGGCATACTGACTAGATAGGTCTAATCATAGGTTGCTTTCAGGAAAAGCCCGAGGAATAAAACGGTTGTTTTCCAACGATCCTTTTTTGAGTCAAGGATCAAGATTCAACAAACTGCCGATGTTCGTAATAAGGAATCTGAATTTACTTCTTCAAGCGTGCGGAGCACGCGAACTTGCGATAGCACCACGTGAAGCGAAGCGGAACCCAGGTGGCCCGCCGCGCCGACTTCCAAAGCGTGTGTAACACGCGTAACTCTAGCGGATGCAATAGGTCCGCGTGTTTTACACGCTCGCTCGAATTGTTGGCGGGTGACACCTGGGTTTCGAAATCTGAGTGTTTTGACACTCCGTTTCCGGCACAATCTGCAATCCAACGTTTAGCACAGCATTGGTTTTCCATACAGGAAGATCATCGGATAGGTGCGTCTCGGACGGGTTCGTATTTCGATGTTGCCACCGGCGAAGACCGCGGGAAGAAATCCAGACTTTAACTGAAGCGACTGGCAGGCTTGGCAAACGCCGGAGATTTTTGCATCTCGAGTCAAGAACGGCGAGATGGCGAGGCCCCGAACGCGCTGGGTGTGCGTCCGGGATACGAGGTTCCGACTTTGGTTGGGCCTATTGCTGAAACAAGACGAAGAAACTCCGCCGGCGCTACCTCTCGCAAACGGTTTATTTTAGAACCGCAAGTTGTCGGCCGCGGAAAAACGACCGCTACCGCAGGTCAGTACCAACTGCGGTAGCGGTTGGTTAAGCGTTGCCCTTCCAAAGCAGAAGCTCTGTCAAGAATCTCCGAGGCGAAAACTAGTGCCCGGGATCAAGCCCTGCGCGGCCCGACCGGCAGATCGGGGCTTCTACCCGCCTCGCTTTGCCGCGCCGATCTGCCGCAGGAACTTCTTCGCCGTCTGAACGTTGTCGCCGGTCCGGATCGCGCGTCGAAACTCGGCGGCGGCTTCGGTCAGAAGACCGCGGTTCGCAAGCGCGACGCCGCGGGCGAAAGGCGTTGAGCGCGGAAGCCGGCCGAGTTCGGCGAGAGCCGCCCGGTCGATCACGCGGAACCGTCCGGCAAATGCCTTCGAGGATTTCGAGGAACGCACTTCCCAATCGTAGACGCGGCCGCGGGCAAGCTCGCGCGACGGCTTCCAACGGTTCGCGTCGAGCGTCGGGCTTTGCTCGACAAGATCGCCGTTCTCGTCATAGATCGCGACCGTGTAACCTTCGCCGGCGTCGGCAAATCCGTTCCAACTGATCAACGGCGCGGCGCTTCGGACAGCTTCGCCGTTCGGCGTCAATGCGGCCGGCGTCCGATCGCCACCGCCGCCGCGAAGGCTGCCGGCGCCGCCGAGCGCCGCGAGAAAACCCGGCAGCGAGAGCCGTCCGGATCTGACCGCCTGTGCCGTTTCCGCGCGAAAGGGATCGGGAAGGTTTTCCGAATCTTCCGGTGCGGCCGGCGGAGTTTTCTCGGGATCGACGATCGCGCCTGGCGTCGGTGAAGGCTCGGGCAGCGGCAATTTCGGATCAGATATGTTCGGTGCGATGTCCGCGGTCGACACGATCTCCGCCGAGCGACGTTCCGGCCAGACGAAATAGACGGCCGCCGCCACGAACAGCAGCAGTACGAGGGCTGCCGCGAATCTCATCGATCGGGCGTTGAACATCGCGCCGATCTTTGCCCAGATCGTCGGCGGCGCGGCCGTCTCGAACTCGCGCAGCCGCAAGCTTTCGGAAAACTCGCGCAATTCGCGAAGTTCGAAGGCACAGGCCGGACAGTCGAGAATATGGCTCTCGACCAGTTCGCGCGTCACGGCGTCGGCTTCACTGTCCACGAACGGCCTGAGATGTTCGTCGAAATCGAGGTGGAACGCATCGCCGCCGGCAGCGTCGAACAGGGCGACCGTCCGCGCTGTCGCGAACGCCGGCCGGACCGACTCGAGGCACTCCGCGCATTCGGCCAGATGGAGGATGACGTTTGTCATTTCGCCGGACGAGAGCCGCCGTTCGGCGTACGCGATAAGGGTATCCGGGCTCGGATGGTCGATCATACCGCTCATTTTTCACCTCCGCGCCGATTTCGTCTCGGCTTTCCGGCGAGACGCCGCCGCAGATTGTCGCGCGCGACCTTCCGAAGATTGGCGACCTGTTTCGTCGTGATCCCCATTCTGTCGGCGATCGTCCGGTCGTCGAACGGCAGGAGCGGCAGCACTTTCGAAAACTCTTCCCCGTCGAGCGACATCGCCGCGGCGATCTGTTTGAGGTTCGCGATACCGGAATTGAAAAAGACGAACAGCATCTCGCGGCCCTGTTCGTCGCGCAGGTTAAAGAGCAGCGCCGTCCGCTGATTTTCCGGCAACTGGCTGATCTCGCTCCAGATCTGTTCAAGTTCGAACCGCATTTCAAGATCGCGCTGACCGTTTCCGCCCGAGAGCGTATTCTCGCGATAACCGTCGAGCGCCGCGTCGGCGATGTCCTCGACCGCCCACAACCGGGCGACGACCGTCACGAGATCGTTCAGCCGGAGCGGGCGGTTTGCCCGAAGAAGTATTTCAAACACGATCTCCGGAAGCCCGGAGCTTCTCAAATGCGGGATTGCGGCGAGAAGTTCGGACATCTCGTCGCCCGCCAACGCCCTTGCTGTCGTGCGTTCGCGGCTCGCAAACCCGCAATGGATTTCGCCCGAGTCGCTCCAAAGACCGATTTCCTCCGAGCGCCCGATGGCGTAGCGGATCTTGTTTTTGAGGCTCTTCCAGTTCGGCGTCGATTCGTTCAAGAAGTCGTGCCAGACGTTGTACGCGACGACCGCCGCGTAACCCCGGACATCGCGGATGCCGTTCCCGTCCGGTTCGGCGCGCATCGCCGCGAGTTTCAGGACGAGGTTCAGACAGCTCTGATTGCAAAGATCCTCGAGATCGCCGGAAGAAAACCCGACCCCGCGCTCGGCCGACTGCCGAAACTTCATCCGCAGCGTCCGCTCGATCACCGGCAGCGCCAGTTCCCCGACCAACCGTTCCAAGATCCGGGCAGACTCCGCCTCCCCCGGCGCATTCACATACAGCCGCAGCAAATCGTCAGTCAGAGGATTTGGATTATCCGACATTTTCGATCGGTTAGATTCCGCGTCCGGACGACGGAGGCCGGGATAACCTTTTCAGTCTACTTAGACCGCGAAATATCTGTAATTCTACCCTAAAACTATTTGATCAGGTCGAAAACGAATGTTGTTTCCGAAAATGGAAGGGCGTCGTCGCGACCGAAACACTTGACGCGCGACGGCATTTCATCTTCGGTGTAAAAGTGGTCGACATAACCGAAGAAATCTTTGAGTTCGTCATCGGTGCATGCCGGCAGAAATGTCCGCATTATGGACGGGTCGTAGAAGCGGAAATAGACGGATGCGCCTCTTTCGTCCTTGACGAACAGGAAGCGGCGAAAGTGCTTGCGAAGGTGGCCGAAACCGGCGCGGCTCGAGAAAAACGTGCACCAGCGCTTGCCCCAGCCGTGTCTCAACAGCCTTTCCAAAAAGACATCGGACTTGTCGAACTCGACAAGGTACGGCGCGACGTGTGCCATCTGCCTCTGCGATTCACCCTGATAGAGCGACATATGCTTCGAATTCGATTTCCGCAGCAGCGAGAGTATCTTCTCGTCGCGCGCCGCGTCGAGAAGACAGAAAAGATCGCCGTCGCGCGAACGGAGAAACTCGACGAGCCGTTTGATTGGAGTCTCGGGCTTCGTCACGCCAAAATCCTGCTCGAACAGAACGGCGAACTCGCTTTCGCCCGCCGAGATCCTACAGTTTGTTTCGATCTCGGCGGCGAGGATCCGCTTGCCGCCGACGAACGTTCCCGAGGAGCTTCCGGAATCGATCAAACGCCCGGTGTAACCGTCGAACGCCAGCAGAAAATGTGTTTCCGCCAGCCCGAAATCGTCGGGCAAACACATGTCGGCCCGCGCCCCACGCCCCACCCGCGCGACATCGCCATCCTCCAGCGAAACCGTGCCCGCTGCGTATTTTCCATTTATCACTTCGAGATAGATCGGCATAATTTTGAATCCGCGCGGTTCCGAATCATCCGCAACCTTGATTTGCTGGTTCTACATATTTCACGCCGCTCACCGGTATGCCGGCTTTGGTTGCTCTGCCTGGAACAAAACCGACTTCACGGTAGTGTTTGGCAATAGCCGTCTAACCGCGAGCAAATCAGCTCGAATTTTCAAATGCGAACCATCAATTACCACGAGTATGCCGATTCTCGCCGCGCCCATGAGCGTAAAGTTCGTATTGATTTCGGTCGTTTTCGATTCGTTTACTCCAAAAGGCGCTCATTTCTTCTTCGGGCGCGGCGGCGGTTGTGGTGCCGGGCCATCATATCCACCTTCACTGTGCCACTTGTCTAGGCGGGCTTGTTCCTGTCGATCCAATTCGTTTAGTCTCGCCTCCTCAAACTGTAGTCTCGCCTCCTCAAACTGCTCTGCACGCCGATTCCTTCGACGCTCCACCATACTCTTCAATCCTTGGCTCTTTCCACTCTTTACCTTCTTGGGAGGCGCCACACACGGTGCCGTATTCTTCAATGAATGCCTGTCAAAGATGTTACCACTTCCATACACCGATTCCGCGTCGCCCCAATTGAAGCCGGGAAGCTTGTGCACAAATTCCCACGCTGTATTGTAGTCAAAATGGAATTCCCTGGAACATCTTTTTGCAACCACATCGCCATTCGCGTTCCCATGCAACGGCGCCGAATTGATACCTGTAGATTTTAAGCACCCATTCATTGCCGCCGCGTAAGTTGACAATCCGCCGCCCAGAGAGTGCCCGGTTAACCTTAGTCGATCACCGTATTTGGCTTTCAAGTCTTTTGCGGTTGCAGCCGCTTGCTCGTATTGATCACCAACCGTCAACGGAAGGTTCCCATAAAACATATCTTTTGCGAATTCTGCCAAATCTGTTGTGTCGGTCCCGGCAAAAGCCAGAATGACCCGGTCATTCGATGAATCGACCGGTTTCATGACCACGCTGCGAAATCCGGTTTGGGTGTTCTCGATCAGCGAATCGACGCGCCACTCCTTCCCATCCGGAAATCGGTAAACATCACCTTCTTCCCCGTCATATGCAACATCACTCGCGCTCTTGCTCTCCGCGAAACTCAAATCGTTAGCGTCGGGAATGCACACACCCATCTTCCTGCACGCCGGCGGAACATTCGCTGTGCATTCCGCCGCAGCTTGGGCGGGGACTTTGACATTTTCGTGTGCTCCCATTACGTTGCCCCCCGGAGATCGTCTGCTTCCGCAAACCAGCATTTCGGGTCGTAACTTTCTGAGACTTCTTCCCAAACCGCATCGTCAGTTTCTGACCAAAGCAAATCAAGACGCTCTTCCGGAAAGACCTTTTCGTCGGATATTACGGAACGAATCCGGATATTCTCGTCAAAATTCGGGGCCGTGACGACCATTATCACAACAAATGCGATGAGCGAACTCTGCCAGCTCATTCCGTAGCCACGCGCCTTTTTGATTCCGAGTTTGACCATCTTACGAAGTCTGTTTTCCGGTAACTCCCGAATTGCGAACTCACTGTCTGGAAGTTTGATTCGCGTCTCGGCGTGATTTGCAAACAGATAGCTCACGACCTCGCATACGAACTCGGCGTCCGCGCACGTGTAAAAGGCCTGGTTGTGCGTTTGACTTAGTTTGAACATCAAAACGTCCTTTTAATCGTCGAATTTTGTCTGGACCACATAAGCACAGCCATATGCTCATATCATCGCGCCTATTAGTTCCTTTTCGTAGTACCAAACTCGTCATCGACAAGCTTAGGCTGCGGCTTCACTTTTGGCTTCTCGCTATCTTCAAAGACGTTCGAAATCGCCTCGCCGACCTTGTCGGAAACCAAGCCGCCGATCTTTTCCTTCGCGAAATCGCCAAGTGCACCGGCGGCCGCGTCTTTGAAGATGTCTCCCAGCCCCCCGAACGCGCCATCGGTCAGCGGCCCCGTGATTCCCGAACCGCTAATCGTCGCCGCGCCGGCGTCGGCAGCTTCAGCGGCACATTGAATCGCCTTCTGAATTCCAGCCTGACTTCGCTTCTTGCCGATGTGAACCGTCGGGAAACCGGTCTCGATCTTTCCCTGGTGCGCGGTTTTGTCGTCGCGGCGGGCGGCGAACAGCCCGCCCATCAAGACCGTCGGTTCGCCGGTCGCGATCGAATCGATCGGCAGTCCGTTGCAGATCACGACGTCGGACCTGCGGGCCGCAGGGAAACCGCCGATAAAGACAGTCGGCAGGCACGGCGCGGCGATCGGTCCGGCTCCGCCCGGACAGGCGGCGATGTCGGTCAACCGGGCCGCCCAAGGCCCCGGAGGCGACTGCGGCGGTTTCGGTTCGTCGAAAAAGTCCGCCAGCAGTCCCTGGATTCCGCCCGCCTGCTGGATCGCTCCCCAGGCGGCCTGAAGTTCCGGGGGCAGGAACCGTCCCGCTAAGTTTTCAACCGAACCGGCAAGATCCGACAGATCCGAAGGGAAATTGTTCAGCAGTTCGTTGCCGACGGCCATCGCGTCGCCTGCCCACGGCGGCAGGAACTGGCCGGCGAGGCCCATCATCCCGTCGAGCGACATCATCCCGCCGAGACCCGAAAACCCGTCTCCGCTAAGCAACCCGCTCAGGCCTTCGGTCAACAGAGGTTCCGCCGAACCGATCAGCCGCGAAAGTTCCGGCGGCAGCGTTCGGGCGAGACTCCGCGCGGCGGTCGGGAGCACGCCCGGATCGCCGCCGAGAACGCCCGTCCAATCTCCGTTGAGCCCGCTTTCGGCGATCCGAAGAGAATCGGCAGAATTGTCCGTTCGAAGCGCGCCGCGCGCAAAATCGGCCATCATCCCGGCACTTTCGGACGCCGTTCCGGTCGCGGAATTATTTCGCGAAAAGGCGGATGATTCTTGCAGCGTGATTCCCATCGTTTAGTCCTTGAAACGGATCGATGCGACCATCCGGTTGAACGTGTCCTGATAGACGGACCGTTCTTCGTCCGGACAGACAAAAACAAAAGTGACCGCGCGTTTGTCCTTCATTAAAGCGATGTAAAGGTAAGCAACTTCGACCTTTCCTGTAGTTGGCGAGCGACCTTCCAGCGATACGACCGTCGCGTCCCGCCCGGACAATTTGGCGTTCGTCGAGCCGGTCAGTCGCAAATATGTATTTCCGCTCAAAATATCCTGCGAGACGGCTCTTACCGCATCGGGCAGACGATCGTAAAGCGCGTTCGAGAATATCACCATCGCCCCGTGCGTGATCGCCGTTCCGTCCCGGGCGCCGTCGGTGGCGAAGATCATGTCTCCGTTCGGCATCGCTTTCCAGTTCCGCGGTATGGCCATCTGAAACGCTCGTTCGGAAACGTATGGATAAAACTCTGCAGACGGCCGTTCGACGGTTTTCGAGTTGTTCAGCGGTCCGCTTCTCATCGATGTGACGGTTTCTACCGCGTTCAGTTTGACCTCGCCCGTGCGGCAGCGGTTAAGGAACCTCACCACTTCCTTTGTCCAAACCTCGCAATTGCTGCAGGCGATCCGGTTTATAGTTGTCGCTCCGCCCGTAAGAATGTTAGCCCCGCCGGCCGCCTTCGTTATTCCCGCCATCGGCGCGACAAGGAAAATTTGTTTGTTTTTTTCGGTTTTCTGCTTTTTATTCTTGGCCTCGGTGTAAAGAAACTCCCCGCGGACCGAGATATAGGCCATCCCCGATTGATTTGAAACAAACGCGACCTCGCTAAGCTTTGAGAACTCAGCCACGAACGACTCATCTTTGGATTGAAACGCGAAGGCTTTGTCCGAAACTTCGATAAAGACGTTATCCAACGACTCACTGTTTAGCAGTATCTTTCCTCGGAATGCCCGAAACGTAACTGCCTGACCAAGAACTACCGCATTCTCCAAATACGGTATAGCCTCGGCGACCTTGCCCTGCGTGAAAAGGCTCTGACCATAAATCGCGTTGACCTTCGGATGGTTCGGTTCCGACTGCAAAAAGATCCTCGAATCGCGAATCACATCGTCGAGTAAATTGCTTCTATAGTTGGCTTCGATGATGTCGTAGCCGACGGTCGATCGGCTCGCGGGCTGGATCGACGTCTGGTTCTGCGAACCCGGAGTTTGAATCACCGTTGGCTGATTCTGGGTCTGCACCGTATTTTGCGGCTTGCCGGGAAGGAACGCGAATGTGCCTTCGAGCGAAGAAGAGTCCCACGGAATCTGGGTTCCGCCGGATTTTTCCCGGACCTGCGTCCTGACTCCTTTGAAGACCTCTTCAATGGTCAAGCCGGGTTCTTTTATCAGCCGGATCAGTTCCTGCGTGTATAGGCCATTGACGCCGGTGCCGTCGCTGGCCGTTTTTCCGGGCGCGGTCGCGTAAGCGATGAACGTCCCGGCCGACGCGTCGGTTTGCGCCATTCCCTGCGCGACATTCCGCCCAGTCGTAATGAACGGATTGTTTCGGCAAGAATCGAGAATGATGATGTTCACGATCTTTTTCGCGTCCGAGTCGGTTTCCAACTGCAGCATTATCGTGTCAAGGTCAATCGCCTGGAGCGACAGATCGCTCAGCCGTTCAATCTTGGCATCCACCGGGATCAGGTAGTTTTTGCCGTTCGCCTGCACCCCGTGTCCGGCGAAATAGAACAGCCGGACGCCTTCGCTTTGAACCTTGCGGCTGAATTCGCCGATCGCCTGCCTCATTGAGCTCAGCGTGGCATCGGTGCGTGACACGACATCAAATCCAACGCCGCGAAGCGTCGTGGTCATCGCGTTAGCGTCGTTCACCGGATTCTTTAGACGCCCGACCTGATACGCACTGTTCCCGATCACCAGCGCGACCCGGCTGCGCTCCGGGTAAACGTCCGCGCTTTTCCTAATCAGATCGCGCGGCGTCGGTGTCGGCTTGGGGCCGCTTTTGCGTTGCGAGAAAGCACCGCCCGCGCAAAAAGCCAAGAAAATCAATCCGATAAGAAGTACGTTGAATAAAGTTCGTTTCCGTGTGATTGATCGTTCCATAATCTCAAAATCTACTCCGATTGATTTTCGCGGCCCAAATGTCGAGCTTGTCATCGTTCGAAAGCTGTTCAGTTTGAAGATAGGCCTTAATCTCCGGACGATTCCAAATTTCCGCGCCAAAAAGCGCCGTGATTACGACAGCTTGTATCTTCGCCGCCAACGACTTGAATCTGTACCGATCGATGATCGGCAGGGTAGCGTGGAGTTGGTCATCGGCGACAGGGGCGATTTCGGGCGAAAAATGCGCGACGCATTCTCCCACATCTGCGCGAAGATCGCCCGACCCGGATCCCAGAAATCCATGAATCTCGCGCGCGGTGGGGGTTTTCGGCACCGATTCGCAAAGTCGAATCTGGGTTGCCGATGCCTTCTTGTCCGTCCAGTTGAATTCAAACAAATGGCCCGGGATTTGCGACTCGACGAAATAACGCTTTGCCGCGCCGAAAAAGTACTGGGCGTGTCGCGGCTCGGCCCCGCTCAACACGGCGCGCAGAACTCGCGGATCATAAAAACGAAGGTCCGCGGCGGTACTCATTCGTGTCTTGGCAAGCAAGAACTGCAGATACTTGACCGTTTCGGCAAGAGTCTTGCTGCCTTGAAAGAACACCAATCGTCCTTTCCCCCAGAAGGATCGTACCAATGTTTCAATCAATTCCCCGTTATCGCGAAAGATCACCAGCAGCGGATTTGAGGTCAGCGTCTCAAGATCTTTGACGTCTTTTTTCAGTTCCCGAAAAACGGCGCCGTGTTCATTCAAAAGCGGCGATATCCGGGAATCCGTGCTTTCATCGATCAGCAGGGCGAGTTTCTTGACATTTATCAGATACCCGACCAGCCTCCCCAATACCGTTTCGCCAGTAGATCCTCCGCCGTCGGTCGAGACGCGCAAGAGTGTCTTTCCCGCAAGTATCCAATCGCCGTGAGCGAGTTGTCCCTTCTCGAACGGCTGGTTATTCACGAATACCTCTCCGCCGGCTTTCTCCAGAAGAAAATAGTCCGTTTCGTTCTTCACGACGAAATGCACCGGTGCGCACAAAGAGTCGTTCGGCAGAAATAGGTCAGCACCAAACGTGGCGCCGACCGTGCAAACATCGCCTTCCGGGACTATTTCCGTGGTTCCCGCATACCTGCCATTGATGATTTCAAGAAATCCTTGCATTCCACTAAGTATTGATTTTCACCAGCGGCGCCTTGATCGTGATATTGCCCGCTGCGTCAAATGTAATGATCCCGGCGCCGCATTTCAGGGTCAGTTCCTCGGTCGCCGTCAGCACGATCCGCGGGGCCGACAGGGAAATCTCTTTGCCGGCGCTCGTTTTTTGTTTGAGTCCGATGTTGTTGATCTGGGCGATGCCGACCGAAACGATCTGGACAGCGCCGATCGAGACCTCCTGCGCAGCGCCGATGTTGATCGCCTCGTTGATGCCGACCGAATGGGTTCGCGTCAGCCCAACGCTTAGGACATCGTTGCTGCTGACGGTCGTGTTTCGGTTATTGCCGATCTTCACCGACTCGTTGTTTCCAACGTCTTCGCTTCGGTTGTTCCCGATCGAGATCTGCTGGTCGTTGCCGACCGTCAATGATTCATTGTTCCCGACGTTCTCGCTGCGGTCGACGCCGATCTCGATCGTTTCGTTGTTCCCGACCGTTTCGGATTTGTCGTTCTTGACCAGGATGTCCTCGTCCTTTTCGGCTTGGATCTGCATCATCTCGGCGCCGACGCCGTCGTCCATTCGGATGCCGTTGAAATTCTCCGAGCCTCCGCCAGGGGTCGAGCGCGACATCAGCCCGCTGTGCGCCTTGTTCGCCGGCAATTCATACGGAGGCATAGACGCACCGTTGTAGACGCGGCCGGTGATTATCGGCCGATCCGGGTCACCTTCGAGAAAATCGACGATGACTTCCTGCCCGATTCGCGGGATCGTTATCCCACCGAATCCCGTTCCCGCCCAAGGCTGTGAAACGCGGATCCAGCAGGAACTCTTCTCATTGCGTTTACCGATCCGGTCCCAATGAAACTGAACCTTCACCCTTCCGTGCTTGTCGACGAATATTTCTTCGCCCTTCGGTCCGACGACGATTGCGGTCTGAGTTCCTTGAATTTTCGGAATCGGCGATTTCCTCGTCGGGCGGAAATTGGTCGGATGTGGCAAACAGCTTAGCCGGCATTCGTAGCTGAAGGCTTCGGAATTGTCGCCCGAGCGGAAAGCGCCTATCGAAGAAGCGCGGTGCTCGATCTTCAAAACGACATAATCCCGATTGAACTCAAGCCGGGGATGACCCTGAAGCTTAAACTGGAAACCGGCCTGGAACCCGCGGCCGTTTGTTTTGGCGAGGATCGAAACTTCGCGCGACTTTTCCTCTTCGTAACGAACCCTAACAATTTTCTCACCGACCTCGCGGCTTTCGTATTCGCCCGGATAGTCGTAAACCTCCAGTTGATGAGCCGGGTTTTTGCTGCCGGCGAGATTGGCGGTCAGGTCAAGTGTCGGATTTCTGAAATTGAAATCTTTCAACTCGAACCGTTCGGACCGCATTTGTCGGCCCGCCTGCCATTTCGATATCACCGCTTCGGTCAAGTCGTCTTTTGCGACTTCAGTGAAATCAATCAGCGGGTGAAAGGGCGACGGCCTGAAATGCACGGGACTATCGGACAAGATCAGCTTATGGTCACTCTCGGAATGCTCGAAAAAATAGAAAATTCCCTCCTCTTCCAAAAGCCGCGAGATGAAATCGAAATCGGACTCCCGATACTGCACACAGTATTCCCGACGCGGATAATCGCCGGTAAGACGCATTTGAAAGCTGGCCGACGAGTGTTCGCCGAAGATTTCGCGAACAATCTCCGGGACGTTCTTGTTCTGAAAGATCCGGCAGTCGCGATTCAGTTTCAGCGCCCAGAACCACGGCACCAGTTTCGCCTCGTAATGGCTGAGAAGCGACGCGTCTCGCCCGTCACGCAAAAGAAAGGTTCCGCTGTGCCGAAACTCGCTGACGATACCGTTGACGAAGCGCACCGAACCGTCGGGCAATCTTATCGAAACCGTAGCGTTTTCACCGATCAAGGCGTCAAGGGGCAGACCGTGATTGGTGGAGTGCATCGAAAGATCGAACTCGAACAGGTCCGAGATCGCTTCCGCTCCGTCCATCTCGTAAAGTAACAAGACGTCCTTGCCAAACAGCGTCTCGATCGCGATCACACGGTTGTCCTGAATATAATTTTCCATACTTCTCGGTACGGCGATTCCTATCGATGTTTGAGCGTCAATCTGAAGACGATCGGTTTCCCGAGTCTCGTCGCATCCGACAAAACGTAGACCTGCTCGTTTTCAACACGCGGTAAAAGGTCCTTGTCGTAAACTTCAACATCGGGCGAATCATTCCGGATAAGATCACGGCTGCCGACAGAATCGTCCACATTAGACACACCGACCGGCGACTTCGAAACAATAAAAACAAGCTGCTCGGCCCCCGGGTTGTCGTCGAATTTCCACCCACGGTTATCCGGCAGGGTATTCGAAGTCTTTGGCGGGACGAGCGTCGTCGGAAAAATCGTCCGTTCGTTGCCGCTCGTCCCGAGATTGATGATCTTCAGATAACCGGCGAAATTCAGCCTGAACTGAAGTCTGACGCAGTCGCCGCTTCGAAAGACAGTCGTCGGAGCTACGCGCACGAACGGTTTGTTCTCGTCGCAGGCAATCTGCCGCTCAAGCCAGACCTTCATTCCGGATTTTCCAACTGTTGTGGCTAGTGAAACGGGCTTCGGGGTCTTAACCGTCCGAGGTGGTTTCGATGTTTTTTTGGGTGTTGGCACTTGAGTGAAGCCGCGGACGAACTCCTCTTCTGCAGTTTGCCCGGCCTCTTGTCCAAGACCCGTTGCGGCGAGGGCCGTTAGACCGACGGCAACCGCAAGTAGTTTCAACATAATTGATTTCAGCATGATTCCCCCATTTTTGCTTTTCGTTCCCCTTCACGACGAAATTTCGATCACTTGGCTACGATCAAGGCATTTCCCCGCCGATCGCGCGAAAAGTTGAAAAGGATCGGTTGCTGCAACAGCCGCTCTTTCCTCCGGTCATCCGATTGTTGGTTACTGCTTTCCTTCTTTCGCTGGGCCTCGATCTCGGCCGCCTTGACCGGCACCATCTTCACCCCGAATCCGAACCACTCACCCGAAGTGATTATCGTGTCGGTCGGGAAAAAGTCCGCCTGTTTCTGTTCGATACCCTGATTGATCAGAACGTAGCTCAGGACTCCGTGCTGCAGACTCTTAGCTTCAAGCGCCACATTGTTCTCCTGGGTCGCCGCGAGAATCTTGATCCCCTTATCGTAGGCAAGCTGTCCGACGCCCCGGCTGTTCATCGGTCCCGGCTTGAACCCGGTTTCGACAAATGCCGCCGAATAGCAGGCATCAAGGATCAACATTATCTCTCCGGCGTCAAGGTCACGCAGCCACTCGGCCAGTTCGGCACTTGATATCGATCGACCCAGCAAACTCGAGAACTTGCCGTCGGTGCCGCCCAGATCCGACGGCACCATATAAAAGACGCCGCGCTCATCGGCATAACCGTGGCCGGAAAACGTGATGATCACCGTGTCATTGGGACCCGCCTTTGAGATTTTGCTCTCGTTCGGAATGTTCGGTTTTTCAACGGGCTTTCTTCCGGAAAGCAGGTCGATCACCGCTTTGATCTTGAGCTTCTTGGCGTTGTGTTCACCGCTCACCGACGCTTCCCGCAGTTCGGGTGTGGTAGTTGGAACAAGGTCACGTTGATTTACAGAAGATTTTTTCGATCTTCGTTTGGTTGTCTTCTTCGTCTTTGGCTTCGACGTTGTTGCCGGCTTTTTCGGATTGAAGTCAGAGATCAGGGGAATCTCAATGACCTGTTGGAACCGTCCGGTTTCCTTGAGGCCGGCTGCAAGCGCACGTTGCATCTCTCGCGCATCGTTCGCCGCATAGCGGAGGCTGTATCTACTTATTTCGTTTGCGTTTGCCCCGATAGTAACGAGGTACGCCTTGCCTTCGGCGGTCGGCACATCAGTCGGCAAGCCGTAAACCTTGCGATCCGTCAGGCTCTTTACCTGATCGGAATTGAACGCATACGCCGAAAATTCGACCTCCTTCTTGTCGGGCAGATTCGGAAGCTTTACCGTAAACGTTCGGACCGCTTTTCCGCTGGCGTCGACGGCCAGCGGAGCGTCGTCGGGTTCGTTCGAATACCCGACGAGTTGTCCGTCACGAAGCAGTCTCAGCGAATAGACGCCCGAGACCCTTGGTTGTCCGTTGCTGCTGACCTGTGAGACGCTAGTCGTGCTTTGAACTGCAACGGTAACCTTTACCGTGTCAGTTCCAACTCTTGCAACATCGGTGATATGCACCTTCGGTATCGCACGATTTCGGGCTATGAGGTTTGGAATGGGAGCAAAACTGTCGCCGGCGACGGTGCGCCCCAACAGCCTCGGTTCGAAGTAATCCCGCATAAAAATTTCAAGCGGGTGGGTTTCGAAGGGGTTATCGGGCATTACCCAATGAACCTCCGTGATGTCCTCCAATCGAGCCGCGTCGAATCGACCTTCGGGAGAAACCATCAGCCAGTCCTGTTGAATCGGTGAAATCAGGCTTCCCACCTCGGTGAAACCCTGCGTTTCGAACAATCTGACGCGGTTCTCCGTGCTGCCGATGACCAGTGCCTTTCCGTTCGGACTGTACGAGATCTTACCCCAGTACTCGGTTGTAATCGGCAATCGCGTCACCTGGTTGGCGTCGATCTCCCAATTGAAGATGCCTTTGAAAGTCGTGAACGTAACGACATTTTTTTGAGGAACAAAGGTCAGATTGAACGGAGTTTGAAAGTCGTCGAGTCGTTTTTCCTGTAGCTTCTTGCCGGTCGCGGTCTCCCAAACTTTCAGCATGCCGCTGTCTTCCGCGACAAAAACCTTGCCGTCGGAGCTGAAGACGATCTTGGAACCGAACTCTCCGAGAGATGTCGTGCGGATGTTTGTTTTGTGAACGAGATCGCCGCTGACGATGTCGAACATCTTGATTGCGCTCTTGTTCGAAAAGGGGTCGAACAGGGACTGCCCGTTTGGCATCACGGCTATGTTCTTTCCGTCGGGACTGAACGCGAACTGGTTCGGCGAGACGTTCTCAAAACGTCGAATTTCGGATCCCGCTGCGATATCGAAGACGCTCACGATGACCCGCTGGGTTCGATACTTGACCGTGTTCTTTTTTTCGGTCTGGTCATCCTTTTTCTTGTCGTCCTTCTTTTTTTTGCCGTCCTTCGTCTCGTCCTTCTCATCGTCTTTCTTTTTCTCTTTTTCCTCGAAAAGCTGCACGGCGAGATACCGGCCGTCGGGACTGAACGTCGCACTGAAAATCTTGACTTTTTCGTACGGCTGGCCACTCACCTGCTTCTTCGATTCGACTTCAAAAACACCGACGGCCTTGCCATCATCGATGATCTTCGTAAACAGCTTGCCGTCCGGCGAGATCGGTACGTTAATCAGACCATTTTCATCCAAAAGCTTCTCGGGCTCTGCGCCGCTTTCCAGGTTCCAAAGAGCGACACCGCCTCCGAGCGTTGTCGTCACGAGCGTTTTATCATTTAGAAAATATGCCGCCGAGCTGACTGCAAACGGCACCGGAAACGGCAGTTTGGCGGCTGCCCCGCGCCGCGCAACAGCCAGCGTCTCAAGGCTCTTGCCGGTTTTGGCGTCCCATCGCTGAATGTTTTTGAATTCGCGGCAGGTGTTCAGCGAACTCCCGTCATTATTGAATTTAACCGGACAAATCTGCTTAAAATATCTCGAAATAAAGAACTTTGTGAGGGCGTTTCCTTCGCGAAAGATCTGCGTGTTTTCCGTTTGAACCCCGAAAAGTTCGGCGCCGTTTTCAAGGTTGACGACCTTTACCGAGTTATCGCCCGATTGGTATGCTAGAGACTTTCCGTCCGGACTGAAATCCACTGCGCGGATGCTCTCATCCTTGTAGATCCTCGTGAAGTAGTCGATCAGGTTCTTGAGCCTTATCGCGCTGTCGATGTACGGCACGAACTTTCCAACTATTCCGCCGATCTTTTTGACAACGAACTCTTTGTCGAGGTTGCTGTCGACGATTCGCTTGTCGCCTTTGCCGTTGGAGGCGAAATATGTCTTAACCGACCCGTTAACACTTCCAACAGCGATTCTGGAACTGTCCCGACTGAAGGAGATAGCAGTTACTTCTTCGACGTTGGCATCGAACTCCTTTATCTCCTTGAGCGTGAGCAGTGACCATATTTTGACCTTGTTCTTGAGCACGACCGCGGCCACTGATTTACCGTCCGGGCTGATCTTGAGCGATTCGATCGGTTCATCGTCGTCCTTGTTCTTGAAAACGGTCGAAGTCCGACCGGTCGCGACATCGAGGATCTTTACCCCTCCGATCTTTCCGACCACAAGCAAATTGCCGCTCGGCGAGAACTCGATCGGCACCGGATTGTTGAAAAAGAGGAGCCCGGGCGATTCGTCGAAGTTCGATTTTTTATCCGGCGGGGCGATCTCGAAAAACCGGCGAGCCAAATTGCCGGTACCGACGTCAAAGATACGGACCACGCTGTTCTTGCTGACACATGCAATCTGACGCCCGTTCGGGTGAAAGTCAATTCCGACGACGTCGAAGCCCGGAATCGTTAGAACCTCCAATTTACTGTATACAAGCCAGATCTTAACAACCCCATCCGCGCCGAGCGTCGCCAATAACTTACCGTCGGGGCTGTACACGAAATCCGAAACCGATGACGCGTGGCTCGTCTGAACGACCAAGCGGGGAGCGATCATCGGTTCGCTGATGACGTCTTGAGTAAAATTCGGCGATGATACGGTTTCTGAGGATTGCCTCGGATTTCTTCCGACACCCAAAGCGGAGAAGACTCCGGATGCCAACTTTCCGATCACGTTTCCGACGGCCGTTTCGTCGTTTTTGTCGGCCTCCTCCAACTTTTCCGAACGGAGAATCCTGTTGTCGCTTAATTGTTCCAAAAAGTACTCTACCGAAATTTTGTACTTCTTTTTGCTGATCAGCTTAATGTTCGCGCCTTTTTGGTCGCCTTTGATAATTGTCCGAATCAGGTATTCGCAGCCAAGCGAAGTCGCCCGGCGCCTCGCCTGCTCTATATCGCCGGTATTCTCGAGCGAAACGATCTGCACTTCGGTTTCGCTCTGAAAATATGTGACCAACCGATCGGAAAACGCTTCCGGCGTGAGTGTGCCCCCAACGGTTTCGGGCCTCGTGGCGCAGATCTTTTTCGTCGCCGCGACGGTTGTTTCTGAAGGCTTGATCGCGGGGACGGGCGTCGGTGTTGCTCCCGGTCTCGTCGCTGGTGTAGCCTTGGTGTCAGGTTTCGTCAGATCCCTTTCACCCTGCGGCACGACTGGTGCAGCTAGTAACAGGCTGCAAAGCAAAACGGCTGAAATCGAAATGATGATACCTCGGAAATCAGGTCTGTTCATTGAGCTTTTCCGTCTCCTTTCTTCTCAAGTTTGAAGATCTTGACACTCGGGTTGCTGCCTGAATCGACCGAAATTTCTTCGAGCTCCGAGATCAGGGCGGAGACATCGTCAGATTCCACTTTGCGTTCGCCACCACCGAGTATGTTCTGAATTCGAATCGCCAGTTTCTCCTTCCGTGAGGCCACGATCGCAAAATAAGCCGTCGTCTTCAGGGGAGCGCTCCTATCGAAGTGAAAGGACTTTGCGGGGGGAAATAGCTTCAAAGTACTGGCCTTGATGTCGTTGTCTAACTGACTTGGTTTGGGATAGGCCAGTGACACGCGATCGTCGCTGTCGGAGGTGATAATGTACAAGAAGCCCGAGCGGGGAGACGTGACTCCGAATTTGAATCTTTCGTAATCCGCGAAGCGATAATTTTCATTGCGCGGAGTAGGCTGCCAGTTATTCTCATTAAGGTAGATCGAAACCTCGACCGACTTCGATTCCGTTCCTGTCAGAGCTGCGGCCGATGTCTCGATCATCGTGTTTGCGATGTTGAGTTTTGTCATCGACAGGATTTTGTATGCGAGCAATCCGGTGACTCCGACGATTGCGATGGTCGGCGTCAGTATTAGTAGCGCCAGCAAACTACGTTTACGGACTTTCGGGTTCTTTTGCTGTCGCATCGCCGAGACTTTGCTGGCCGACAAACCGAATCCCTCGAAGGGATTGACCGTTTCCTGAGGCCGATTAGCGCCTCCCGCCGCGAAACCATAGGAAGAGACGGTGGTCATTAACTTACTGTCATCCGTGCTCCGTGATTGTTGTTCCAATAGGTCGTGCTCCCCATCAGAACTTTCGCCGATCTTCTGCGGCACAAACGAATCATTGATTAGCGGGGTCGCGTCGGCCTCGGCTTGTTGATAAGGTTGGCGCCAATCCCCAAGACTTCCTTCGTCGTCATCGATCAGAGGTTTCGCACGAATCCAATCTTCACCGGAATCAACTTTCATTTCGGACGAATTGCTCTTATCGACAAATTCTTCTTTCGTTTGCTTTTGACTAAGCCGCGCCTCGAAGATCGCATTCTTCATTTCATTCGACGACTGAAATCGGTCCTTGGGTTCCAAGGCCATTGCAGTCGCGACGATTTCAGAGAAAGCTACGGGAACGTGCGGATTGAGATCCTCAACCTTAACTTGCGGATCCAAGGACCTCCGATTCGAAATACTGTCTTCAGCATTTGAACTTTGTTCATATACCTTCCGGAACCGCTCCAGCGCCGTATAAGGATGACGGTCCGTTAACAAATGAAACAATGACGTTCCAAGCGAATATATATCGCTCCGCTGATCGGTCCCGGTTCGTTGAACCTGTTCGATCGGCGAATACCCCGACATGCCCCCCATAACCGTGACCGACGAACTTTTCGCCAACCCGAAATCCAGCAAAACTATCTTCCCTTCCTTCGTAAGCTTGATATTGTTCGGTTTGATATCGCGGTGGACGACCGGCGGTTCGAAATTGTGGAGATACCGCAATATGTCCAAGATCTGAATCGTCCAATCAAGAACCCTTTCATAGGCCAGTCCACAACCGACCCGATACTTTCCGGATTCGAGAATATCCTCGAGCGTGTCGCCAACGATGAAATCCATTACAAGCGTCTGAACGTTTTTCTCAGTAATGAAGTAATCGAGAACCTTCGGCAGGCCGGGATTATCCAACCTCGCGAGCAATTTCGCTTCGATTTCAAAGCCTTTTTGCGCTTGGGCCTGGCCCGAAAGGAAACTCTTCTTGATTGCGACCGGACAACCTTTTAAGAGATCGTCGGCCAGATACACCGCGCCCATTCCGCCACGCGAAACTTCTCGGATTATTTTGTAACGTCCTCGGATAACGGACGGATTGCTGGTCATCAGGAATGAGTTCCAAAGCCCTTATTTTGTTAATGCTGCCAAATTCCGTTCATCTCGGAATCAGGGCAATTGACGTCCTCTGACCCTCGCAACTGATTGCTCGGGCCGGCAATGCCCGTGTCCGCCACGCTCGACGCGTCGTTCAATAAATCGAAGCGGTTTGCGTAACTTAGGCGGCAATTCGACCGAGTCCCGCGAGAAACTCCAAATTGATTGGTAATTTTGCCGTACCTTGTTTTGTTCACTTCGGGTTGCTTACGTCGTTACGACGAAAAAAAGCGAGCGATGCTACCTTAAGATTTCAGGCAAACCTCGCTTATCCTCGTCGTAGGCTCAAAGGTCCAATTCGCCGTTACGGATTTCTAGATTCGCATTGCCACTCAGCAATTTCGCTTTCCCTGCGTTTACCCCTTTTCCGAGACTGATTCGCCTGTGTGTCTCAGGGCCGGCGGGGTCGATGTGTCAAGCTCTTCAACCGCCGGAAAGTGCTTCGAAATCGATGCCCGTCAAATCGGCGGCGGCGAAAACGGCGCGGGATGGGAGAGCGAATTGAAAGCGCCGATGAGCGACCGACACGATGTACGTACCACCGGCGGGAACGTCCGGGAATCGATAGTTTCCGAATTGACTCGTCCGTGCGTAACGGATGTTGCCGGATTCATCGGTGAGCGACAAAAGCGCGCCGGAAACCGGGTTGCGGCCGACCGTGACCGTGCCTTCGATGGTCACGTTGGCGGCGGTGATCACTTGCTCTCCGAGCGTCCAGTCGGAGAATTCGGTGACCGCGGTCAATGTCGCCCGGTGGAGCGCCGTGTCGATGCCCGTCGGCTGCTGAAATGCCGAAGCGCCGGTGATCCGGAACGCCTTGTAGCTCGATTCGGTTCCGGAGACGTCGCTCGCCGGATATTGAAATGCGACGTCGGTCTGGACAAGCCCGGAATTTTCCAGCGCCCACCAACGGTTCAGCCGATTGACGGGAAGTCCGGTGGCGCCGTCGGGGTATTGTCCGGGATTGGCCTTGACTGAAAAATCGCCGGTTCCGACGGCGTTTGACAGTTGAACCGGCGAGTATCCGGAATCGGTTCCGACCGGAAAATCGAAAGCACCCGATCCGGACACACAGCGCGTCAATTGGGTTTTCAAATATCCAGCGGAAGCCAATCGGTAGACCGCGTTCGGTTCGCAGTTCGTGATCACGACATTTCCCGGTCCGCCGATCGTTCCGAGGATGTCAAGACTTCGGGTGATCGTCAGCGTCCGCCCGGCCTGAAGCGTCAGAACCGAGCCCTCATCGACCCGCAGATCCCGGATCGTGACGTCAGCCGACGCGATCGCGACGGCCGCTTTGACCGTCGCTCCCGCATCTGCCGGGGGGATGAAGCCGTTGTTCCAGTTTCCGCCGATTGACCAGTCATCATCGACGGAGGCGGTGAACAGGTGATTGACATACCGTGCGAAATAGTTCGAAACCCGGCAACCCGTCGCCGCAAAGCCGCCGCCTGCATAAAGATCGCCATTGCCCGCAACGGCCAGCGCGTTGACGATGCCGTTCGTTCCGGTACCGAGACCCAGCCAGGCGCTGCCGTTCCATTGCCCGATCCGGTTGAGCCCGACGCTCGATGTCGCGCAGCTTGCGCTGTTGCAGGTTCCGGTGAACGTACCGCCGGCGTAGAGTGCCCCGGTGTTTGAGACAGCGACTGTGTAAACCGCTTCGTTCAACCCGTTCCCGAGCGGCAGCCAAGCCGCGCCGTCCCAACGCGCGACGCGGTTGAATCCGGTCGTGGTCGCGCTGCACGCGGCGTTGTCGCACGGCCGGCGAAAATCGCCGCCGGCGTAAAAAGTATCGTCCGGAAGACGCGCGATCGATCTGACGCGGCCGTTCAATCCGTTACCGATCGGCGCCCAGTTCGTGCCGTCCCACTTGGCGACGCGGTTCGCCGCCGTGCCATTTGCCGAGGTAAAGTCGCCGGCGACGTAAAGATATCGGTTCCGGATACGGCGAGCGCGTAAACCAGCGCGTTGAGTCCGCCGTTAACGAAACGTCCGTCCCACCGGTCGCCGCAAGACGGGGGCATTGCGCTTTCGGCGACCTCCGATTGCGGGACAAAACGCGGCGAGCCGTCGGCCGAACATTCCAGCCGGTAGCCTTTCGCGTCAAAGTTCCCGCTAAGGCCGGGCTTCAGCGTGCCGTCGTCGTTGAGGATTCCGGAAATCGATCTTTGGGCCGCTTCGAGTCCGGTCGAATTCTCTGATCGTTCGGTCGATTGGGATCGAACGCCGCCTTGAAGGAGATGGATGAGAAGGACAAACGCGATCAGGTAAGCGCTCGATACGCGCAAGATGCGCCCGGCGCATTTAACGAAACACGGTGACAATTTTAGATTTTCCATATCCGGATCCGTGCAAATTTGGTCGGTAGTTATCAAAGACACGGAAACCAGTCACGGTCTACCTTACGGGCATAAATCCGGTTTTCGGGCCATTTTTGCCAGAAGTGAAGAAACTTTCGATCAAATTGGTTCGCCTTATCTTCCTTCTCCCGGCGGGGCAGTCGTCGGACGGGCGGCCTTTTTGAAGCGGGAGAACTGGCGATCGGGACGAAATTCACTCGACATCATCGAAAAAGCGAATCGTCTATATGAAGGGGATGCGGGCAGAATGCGATATGAAGATTCTTCGACAGCCGCAAGAGCTTCGGATTTTACCAAAACCGTTCTACGCCGTAATCGTCGAAGGCGGTGTCGAGGCTGACCAGAGACATCTTCTCGTGGATCGATTGGGCGGCGAGCATTCGGTCAAACGGATCGCGATGGTGAAACGGCAGCACGGCCACAATCGAAGAATGGTCAACTGAAACTGGCAGCAACTCAAAGCCGTTCACATCCAATTGACGCGGAAACAGGTCGCTGAACGGCGACGTCAAAGACATCTTGCCGAGGCTGGCTTTGATCGCGGTTTCCCAAATGCTGACCGTACTTACGAATTTCTCGTTTTGGTCATCTTCGATCAGTCTTCGTGCCGTCAAACTCAAAGCCGGATCGCCCCCTATGAACCACAGAAGGGAATGTGTATCGAGGAGAAGCTTCATTTTCGGTATTCGTCAAAGTCTTCGAGAGGTGCGTCAAAATCATCGGCCATCACGAACAATCCCTTGGCGCTTCCATATTGAGGACAAGGCTTTTCTTGTCGAACGGCTGTTAGTTTCGCCACCGGCCGGTCATTCTGAGTGAAGATCAGGTCGTCACCATCCATAACGGAATCGATCA